>JAAXHO010000268.1 GCA_012270795.1 Candidatus Poribacteria bacterium | reverse complement strand
CCGATACGGATTGTATTAGACTGATCATAAAGCGGATATTTATAGGTCTTCATGGTATATCAAGTATCAAGTCTTTAACCCCTAATGAGTGGGTAGGCAGACACGTAACCTTGCGATTACGCTCATTATGTCTGCCAACTTGATACTCTAATTATACCACATTTATAGGTAAAAGTCAAATCTTTTTGATACGACAAACCCATACGCCCGCCTACATCCCGCAAGCTAAAGCATGGGGTCTTGGCGGGGGGAGTGATAAATGTCACAATTTCAGTTAGGATTAAATACAAGCACAATCCGCCCTGCTGGGTTAATGGATAAAATTAGAATTGCTGCCGAAACCGGCTACTCAGCGATTGAGCTGTGGAACGACGATTTAACGGCTCACGAGGAACAAGGCGGTTCGCTCGCTGATGTCAAAAAAGCACTTGACGACTACGGGCTTTCGGTGCCTACCGTTATCGCCTTACACGGTTGGCTCAACACAACAGGCACCGAGCATCAGGAAGCGATTGAAGAAGCGAAAAGACGTATGGCGCAAGCCGCCGCTGTCGGTTCAACCTACATCATCTCAAGCCCACCCCGCGAGGTAGCAGATCTTCAGTTAGGTGGTGAGAACTACCGCGAACTCCTCGAACTCGGACGTGAATTCGGCGTTAAACCCGCTATGGAATTCCTCGGATTCGTGGATGGTGTCAACCAAGTCAAGCACGCGTGGAAAGTGATGGAGGTCGCAGATCATCCCGATAGCACGATTGTGCTTGATCCGTTCCATATCTATCGTGGCGGCGGTGAAATAGAGGATATGGAAGGCATCCCCGGCGAGAAAATCGCAGTCTTCCACTTCAACGATGCCCCTGCCGAACCCGCACGCGCGGAGCAATCAGATGCAGACAGAGTATACCCCGGTGATGGCATCCTTGACCTCGGAAAGATGATCGCTATTCTAAAAGATGCCGGATATGCTGGTGTCATTTCATTGGAACTGTTCAATCCAAGCTATTGGGAGCAAGACCCCGCAGAAGTCGCGCGAATTGGTCTGGAAAAGATGCAGGCTGTCCTATAGGCTTGATGTGTTTTTTGGTATTTCTGCCGTAATTTGTGATACAATAATCCTGATATAGTTTTTGGTTTAATCACCATTTCTCCGCTAGTGCTTTGTCTACTTTGAGTTGGAAGGGAGTCAACTGTAGGAGGGGTTTGTAACCCCGATACCCCCCGATTAAATATACCCTCAATGTAGACTTGATAAAGCATTGGTCTGCAGATGAGGTTACTTTAAGCGATTGTAATGATTACTTATTAATGGACAACGGTATAGTGGAATATATTTATAAGGTTCCAGCGTGGATTGTTGGCATTATTACCTTTATCCTCTGTTGGATTTATTGTATTTCGGAATATGGTTTTTTAATCGGTGTAAGTTTCGGATGGTTTCCATCAGCAATAGTAGGTTTTATTGTTGGCGCGTTGTGGCCGCTTATTGCTATAGGGTTGATAATACTTTTAGTAATGATATAGGAGGAAAATCATATCAGAAACGACAGCCAGAAATCAAATAGAAAAAGTTTGCTTCACTGTTGTCGATCTCTACAAATCAAGTACTTGTTTAGAGTATTCGGACAAAATAGAAAAAATTCATGAGACGATTGAAGTCGTAAGAGAAGCGAATAGGTCGGTTCCATACCCGAAATCGAAGTGGTTTCCACAACTACTTGAATGGCTTGAAGATACTAAATTAGCGTTGGAATCCAGTGACAATTATGAGTGTGAAGCATCGATTAAAAATGCGTTTGAGATTACATGTGATATAGCAAAGAAAAACAATATAACCCTCTGCGTGTATAGAATAGAAACATGAACATCCGCTTCCAATCCAACACCCGCTACTACAGCGAATGCGGAATTCATGTATGCTTTCCCGTTTGAACGGAATTGAAACTTGGCAAGCACATCGTTTAAGTACCCGTGCCCCTCGTTACCACCATAGGAGTTACATCGTGCCAGAAAGAAGAAGAGATAGCAATATTTTAGTAAAAGAGCAATTGCGTCAAGTGATAGAAGGCAATTTAGGTCTTTTGTGGCAACGGAGTGACAGCCGTGCTCGTCAATGGGCGAGCATTCTTCTGCTGCTGCAATTTATAGAATACTTGCTAAAGTATCAGGTCCAGAGTCATGGTAAAGATCCTATCAAAACGCATGACCTCAAAATATTATATGAGGATCTCACAGAGGCTGACCAGAAATGCATAGAAGCGCATTTTCACCAATTAATAGATAATAAGCAGAGATATCCAAAGAGTTTTCGCACAATAAACAAATTTATGGAGCGATATCACAACACTTATGAGCTTTTCCGCTATAAGTTATTGCAAGAAAACTTTAGCACGGATGAGCCATATTTTTACATTGCAGACACGTTTCTTGTGCTTACCGCTCTTATGGAATGTTCGGACATTGATTTTAACATTTCCAAAGTGCATAATGTGTACGAGAAGATAATAAAAAGGATGACAAAAAGGTTTGACAAAAGAGGGATACGTTAAATTCATAGAAAGGTTGTCATCGTGTGGGGTAAATACTTTATTGTTCGGGGTATAGCTGATTCTGTGTCACGCGGGGGTTCTGATGGTTGTTTTGACGGGTATAATGATTAAGGAGAAGCGAAAGGTCTATAAAGACAGGTGAACGTCTGACCCCAGATGAAATGGTAGTGATTTAAGGGATGATGTTTATCGTGAACTGAGCACCCTTAAAGGTGGTGCCGTTATACGTTATACTGGGGAGATTCCAATAGGGAGATTGTGCTTGTTATAATGCGTCAGACACGTTTTGAGTTAAGCCCTGACAGAAGTATCTTTTCTGGAAATATGAAAATTATCTCAGGGCATCCGAACAACCGATCTTTCCGGAAATGTCTTACGATGAATTTACTAATGCTGATTCACGGCGAAAATTCTCAATTGAACACATTATTCCACAAAATCCGACAGATAACGAAGTTGTTGCAGATAAATTGATACGACCAAGGATGAATTTGAATTTTAAGGCAAATTATCTTCACAGCATCGGGAATTTGACAATTGACCCACTGTCCGCAAACGCTAGCAAGTCAAATCAGGATTTTAAGCACAAAGATCAGAGGTATTTCTGCAAGGCTCCACTCAAAACACAAAACGAATTGAGTGAGTTTCTTAATTCAGAAACAGAGCGATGGGATAAGGTTTCTATTTCCAACAGAGCAGCGAAGATTTTAGAATTTGCTTTGGAATACTGGGATCCTCAGAAACTGGGGCGGAAAGCCTCAGAAATTGACGAAGATATCCGTTCTCGGATTTCCGATGCGGCATTAGAGGAAGATTTTGGTGATCTAGAGGAAAATTTTTTGGAGGATGAGACATTAGAGGAGGATTTTGATGATTCAGATGAGGCATTGAGTGAAGCATTCAGAAAGGCTTTTAATGAGGCATCAGAGCCAGAGGGCAATGAGGAGAAAATCGAAGATCTTAAAGATATTCGATCATCTATAGAGGAACCGGGCCAGTAGTTAAACCAGTAGTTAAAGTTAAAGTGCTTCTAACATACGAACTTTTGTCCTTGACAAACGCAGCATCGTCTGTTATTATTAATCTGAAGTCAAACACGCTTATAGAAGAAATGGAATTCCAATTGTGGCAATATTTTACCGAGGCGCAGGCATTGGCACTTATTGGCATACACACGATGCGAGACAGACAGGGTTCGTTGCTCGGGCACCCCAAATGCAATCTAC
>JAAXHO010000196.1 GCA_012270795.1 Candidatus Poribacteria bacterium | reverse complement strand
CACCGACCTATCGTCTTATTGGAACACAAATTCCAGTAGGACAAGAAATCAAGGCAATAGCTATCCTACAAGAGACATCGGGTGAGGGAAATATACGTATTGTCTCCATCGGCACAAAACTTGGTGAGGACACTGTTGTCGCAGACATTCACCCCAAACAGGTGATACTGAAAAAAGGTAAATTACGAATATCTCTCAGGCTTGCTACAATGCAGTTTTTAAAACCATCTGGAACACGTAGGTAAGAACCAAAAAACGGAATGCCATTCAATTACCTATTTTAGTTTGTATATGCAATCCAATTTATGCTAAAATATTGGTGATACAAACAAATAAGCATATCCTTATTTTGAAGGAGAACTAAATTGCAAGCCAAGTTTAAAGAACTCAAAACACGTCTACTTGAGGTAAATGATATCAGTTCCGCTGCTGGCTTACTTCATTGGGATCAATCTACCTATATGCCTCCGGGCGGTGCTGCAGCACGTGCACGACAAACAGCGACGTTGGATCGGATAGCACACGAAAAATTCACAGATCCAGCTATCGGAAAACTACTCGATGCCCTTACACCCTACGAAAAAAGCTTGGATTACGATTCCGATGAAGCAGGTCTCATCCGAGCTACCCGCAGGAAATATGAACGCGCAATAAAAATCCCGGCTGCGTTCATGGCAAAAGTCACAACACACACATCAGAATCATACCAGGTTTGGACAGAAGCAAGACCCGCGAATGACTTTGAACGGGTGCGCCCTTACCTTGAAAAAACACTTGAATATAGCCGTGAATGTGCAAATTTTTACCCTGGATACGACCACATTGCAGACCCACTTATTGAACCGAGAGACTACGGTATGAAAGCTGCAGATGTCAGGCGTGTCTTTGGGGACCTCCGCAAAGCACTTGTTCCCATCGCCGCTGCAATCACCTCGCAACCCCCTGCTGATGATACCTGTTTACATAAGCATTATCCAGAAGAGAAACAACTTGAATTTGGTATGAAAGTTGCTGAACAGTTTGGTTATGACCTTACTCGTGGACGACAAGACAAAACACATCATCCATTTATGACAAAGTTCTCACTCGGTGATGTTCGGATTACAACCCGTACTAAAGAGGATAGTCTTGGGGAAGCCTTGTTTTGTACCATGCACGAAACTGGACATGCCCTCTATGAACAGGGTATAAAATTAGAGTTTGAAGGCACACCACTTGCACGGGGAACGTCTGCGGGTGTTCATGAAAGTCAATCACGCCTTTGGGAAAATATCGTAGGACGCAGTAAAGGGTTCTGGAAATGTTTCTATCCACATTTGCAAAATACCTTTCTTGAACAACTCGGTACTGTCCCACTTGATACTTTTCACCGCGCAATAAATAAGGTTGAAAAATCACTTATTCGCACTGAAGCAGACGAGGTTACATATAACCTGCATGTCATGTTGCGATTTGATTTTGAGTTGGCACTCTTAGAAGGTGAAATGGAAATCAAGGACCTACCGAATGCATGGCGCGAAAGATTTGAGGCAGATTTTGGTATTGTACCTCCTGACGACAAAGATGGTGTCATGCAAGATGTGCATTGGTATTTTGGACTCATTGGAGGTTCTTTTCAAGGATACACATTAGGAAACATATTAGGTGCACAGTTCTATGAGAAAGCACTTGAAGCACATCCTGAGATACCTAATAATATTGAGAAAGGTGAATTCAGTACATTACATACTTGGTTGAAGAACAATATTTATCAACACGGTTCTAAATATACTGCACCAGAAATCATTGAACGCGCAACTGGCAAACCGATGACTATTGAACCGTATATTGACTATCTGCAAACAAAATATGGTGAACTGTATACACTCAACTAAAGCAGGACTCAAGAAATGGTTTCTCGGCAAATTGTAATTCCCATCATCGTTATTTGTATCTTTATAGGGTGTGGACCTACCAAACTCATTGATATACAGAAAAGTGGTACTGAGCTACAACTTACAGACGCACAGATGCAAATCATCAAACCGAAATTGCAGCTCATTCGTGATATTATAGATGATTACGACTTTGAAAAGCAGCAGATGGAGAAAGATTTACGCGATTATCGCCTGCTTGCAAATGATAGGCAGTTATACCGTCCTGATGGTGGATTAAGTACAACGCAACGACAACGCAGTCTGAATCAGATACGAATCAAAGTCCGAAAATTCCTTACCCAACGCAATACGTATTTGAAGGAAATTGAAAAGTTGCTCAGAGAAATTCATGCTGAACTTTCACCTGATCAAAGAGAAAAATTTGCAGAACTGAAAATGCCGGAATTGGAGATACCACGATCCCTACGACGCGACCCACATACAGATCTTCGCCGGATCCCAAGTCATCTGATAGGTGTGCAATAGTTTTTTATGAAAAAATCCTTTGAAAGAAGTGGTTTAGAAATGCTTCAGTTGATCAAGACCTGCTTTCTCGCTCCACAGCAATAGACTCCTCAAAATCTTTGTAACGTTCAGTGAAAAATGTGATATAATATCTTTGGTCAGGATAACTCATGGTTAATACTCCTTCTTTATATTATACTTTAGATAAGAGTATAACCTATATCCTGACTAAATTCAATTAGGCACACCCCTCAATTATTTCCATATTTCACCATAATTAGTCTAACAGGTATTTCTCAAACAGCAAACACACCACAAAAAAACGACAAAAAAACGCATTTAGTTGTTTTTTTTGAAATTTCGCAAATTCAAAAAAACGACATAAACCCACACTAAGACACGATCGAAAACACTTTTGAAAAAAAATGCAAAAAACACAAAAAAAACAACTAAAAAATTCCAGGATTAGGACAGGATACACAACTTGACAATTGAATGCCTCTGCTGCACACACTGATTTCGGTTGATTTTATTAAGATGATAAGATATACTTCAATTGTGTATTGAAAGAAAACTATTTATCAAATACTACAACTCATGTGGAGGAAAAATTTGCAATGAAAACAGAGTTTAAACGTAGTCTGCTACTACCCTTAAGCGGACTCTTGGTTTTAGGATTATTTATCATAACTTTTTCTGAGAAATCTGAATCTCAGAATGCTGTTGAAACATATCAAATTGATGCTGTGCACTCATCGGTATTATTTCGTGCCAAACATTTAGGGGTTGCATATTTCTATGGTCGCTTCAACGACTTCTCCGGTAATATTTCTATTGATGAAGCAGATATGTCCAAAAGCAAGGTTGAATTTGAAGTAAAAACTGCAAGCGTTGATACTGCTAACGCGAAACGCGACCAACACCTTAGAAGTCAAGACTTTTTCAGTGCAAAACAGTTTCCTGTAATTACCTTCAAAAGTACGAAGGTGAGTGTAAAAGAAGGACAGGAGAATATGCTGGAGGTTACTGGCGATTTTGCGTTGCACGGTGTGAAGAAATCTATCACAGTTGATGTTGAAATTACTGGAAAAACGAATATTCCACAGGGCGGAGAAGTGATGGGTTTCCATTCAGTCTTTGACATAAAACGTAGTGAATACGGTTTTGACTTCGGTATGGAAGGTGTTAATGACGATATCCGAATTATTGTGAGTATTGAAGCAGGGAGAAAATAGACATTCTGCGACTATGGTAAATTATACAATTAATTCTACATTCTGAGTTGTAGGAGCGACCTCAAGGTCGCGACCCGGGGAATGCCAAAAGGCATTCATACCGTTGATTTGGAGGTCACTCCTACCGAAGAGGTGTATAATTATTTCAATAATTCACCATCAATGTAGGTTTCTATGTTTTGGAGACATAAGCAGTGCCATCTTTGAATAAGTTAATTTTCAGTATGCTTTTGTCTGCTATCGTCTGTGGAAAAATATACGCTGCTGTTGCTTATGTTAGGATGCGTGGGGAGAACAGGAAACATCTGCATTGGTTAATTGCGGATGCTGTAGGAATAGGATATATCATCGGATACCTCCTATTAGAAAAGAACCCTACTTTTCCACCAAAAGAAGGATTTGAATGGTTATTCTATTTCGCAATAATTGCAATAATAAGTAGCACATTTTGGGATTCTTCCAGAAAACAACGTCTAATTACGCAGTTCATCTATTCTGTGGCAATACCGCGTATCCTATTGGATAATTCATACTTTCGTCACGATTGGGGTGTGATGGAAGGAATGATCTGGTGGGTATGCCTTGCGTTAGGGATTTTCACGGTTTGGAACATCGTAGAACAGAGTTTTTCTGCATTGCCATCAGGTGCTTCTGTTGCGTTTGTCTACTTCGGACTTTCAGGTGCTACAGCTTTGGTACTGGCACTTACCAGTACATTGCGATTAGCTCAACATGCTGGTATAGTTGCAGCACTTTTCGGTGCGATATGGTTTGTCACACTTGTTTTGAAACGTGTTGTGAAAAATGTTTCAGAGAGTGACTGGCACATTCTGCCCCTTAGCTTATCACCAATTGTAGTTTTTTTGCTTGTTGGTATTTGGATGAACGGGTATTTTTTCAATTATGTTCCATCAATTTGCGTGCTGTTATTAGCAGTTGCACCAATTTTTGCCCTAGTTGGCGGGATTCAGGTTATACAGAGGTTAGGAGACAGAAAATCTTTATTTGTTCAGATAGGACTTATTGTACTTTGTGTGGGAGTGGCGGTAGTGATCGCAGTAATGCGCTCAGGTCTATTCGGTCAGAGCACCAATTATTAGACAATCGGAGGAAACACAATGCATTTCAAGTATAATACTATTTTTGGTTGTAACCTTTGGGAGAATATCGCATCATCTATGATCGTGATAATGCTATGTTCAATGGTTTTTGTCACCGGTTGTGTAAAGATGGAGGCGACCCGTAAAGCTGATTGGGAGACGAATTTTACCGATCTCCACTTTGTGAACGCTAAACAGGGATGGTTTGTAGGGCTTGAAGGCACAATTGTTCACACTGCCGATGGCGGAAAAACGTGGAAAAAGCAGGAAGTGGATACGACCGGTGATTTTAAAGCCGTCTACTTTGTGAATGGCCGATACGGATGGGCAGTTGGCGATGAAGGTCTAATTGCTACAACCGACGATAGTGGCAGACACTGGACCTTGCAAGACAGTGGCTCAATTGCGATGCTGCGCGATGTTTTCTTTGTCAATACGAAAGAGGGTTGGATCGTTGGTGAAAGTGCTGATGTCCTCTACACAAAAAACGGTGGAAAAACCTGGCAAAGTTATGAAAATGTGAGTGAATTCCCGCTTAACGGCGTTTGGTTCGTTGATGATGATAAAGGGTGGGTTGTTGGAACGTATGATAGAATTTTCAATACCGTATCTGGTGGGGAATCGTGGCAAGAACAGAGTAATCGTTTTGAGGGTGAACGCGACCGAATGATCAATGACAACAAACATGTCTTTTTCATCAGTGAGAATGAAGGTTGGATTACGGGGAGTGACGGGTCAATTTTTCATACAACGACAGGCGGAGTCAATTGGGAACGTCAAGATAGTCGTATACCGTTAATTAATGGACATGTCAGAGATACAATAAATAGCATCCATTTCACAGACAAGAACAACGGAATTGCAGTAGCAGATGTTGGCTTCATCACACGCACACAGGACGGTGGAAAAAATTGGCAGTTAATGGAAAGTAGCACAGAAAACAATCTGACAGGTGTTCAGTTTACCACCCCTAAAGAAGCGTGGGCAGTGGGATGGGCAGGAACAATTCTGCGGACGACAGATGCTGGTGCAAGTTGGGAGATGGTCAGCGGAACGACTGCTAATGACCTACAGAATGTACAGTTTGCCGATGCGAACCGTGCAATTGCAGTTGGGCGGCGTGGCAGTATGGCGATGAGCAGTGATGGCGGAAAAACGTGGAATGAATTGGATAACGATATTTGGGATGGGATTTGGAACATCTATTTTGCTACGGATAAACACGGTTGGGCAGTCGGTGAACGCGGACTGATTATTCATACGAATGATGGTGGTGCAAAATGGGAACCTCAACGCGCACCTGTACAGTTTACATTGCGTGCCGCACATTTTATTAACGCACAAGTTGGTTGGATTGTCGGTGACTTAGGCACTATTATACATACGATTGATGGTGGACAAACGTGGTTGCCACAAACCCCTGTCGGTGATTTTCATTCGCTTATGCTGAAAGGCGTATTTTTCCTTGACGGTAAAAAGGGGTGGGCAATTGGATGGCCTGGTGTATGCCTTGCAACTCAGGATGGTGGGTTAACTTGGAAACAGCAGCATACTAATACCTTTAATGAACTCTACGCTGTTTACTTTGTTGATGAAAATATGGGATGGATTGCAGGGCAATTTGGTGAAATCTTACACACAAAAGACGGTGGTAAGACATGGAACACCCAATATAGTGGCACACAAGAGAACTTGAATAAACTCTACTTTGCAGATACCAAACACGGCTTAATCGTTGGGGATAACGGGGTTATGCTGACGACCGTAAACGCTGGGAAAAAGTGGGAAAAGCAAGAAAGTGGTACTGATAATGACCTTTACGGATTAGCACTTTCACCTAATGGTGTTGTTGCAGTCGGAAAAGGCGGAATTGCGATGCGTTATTCCGTTGACGATGTTGAATTGCCAGCGAAATTGCCCCCTATAGCAGAAGAACCTGAGACCGTAGTCGTTGAAGATGAAACACCAGTTGTACCTGTCGTCTACCATTGGGATATTATTCGTCAAGCTACATGGCGAACAGATTTTGCAGATACATATTTTGTAGACACAGCAAAGGGGTGGACAGTCGGTTCTGGTGGTGCTATAGCACGGACGACAGATGGCGGAAAAACTTGGCTACCACAACACAGTGGCGTGAGTGATAATCTGCGCGATGTGGAATTCATTGATGAAAAACATGGGTTTATCCTTGGTGCTGGTGTCCTACTTCAGACAGAAGATAGTGGCGAAACCTGGAAACCCATTCTCAGAACAACACAACAAAATCTACCACGAATTAGTATGATGCAGTTCATCAATGACAAGGAGGGTTGGTTGGGTGCTGCGATTGGGCAGGTTTTGCACACAAAAGACGGCGGTAAGACTTGGAAAGTTCAGAAAACCGGCGCAACAAACCAGAACATCACGGACTTGCATTTTATCAATAGTCAAGAAGGATGGGCGGTTGCCCCACAACGTAGGGATGGTGGGTTTGTACTTCACACCGAAGATGGCGGAAATTATTGGAAAATTCTTGCGAAGACCAATCAACCGAGTATTGCTGTCCATTTTGTTGACAGCAAAAATGGATGGCTAATTATGGGGAATGGAGATTCATTGTTGACACAGGATGGTGGTGTAACATGGAAATTACGTACTTCCAACCAAAACCTACGTGGTTTGCGGCGTATAACATTCGATTCACATACAACCGCTTGGGGAAATGGGGGTGGCGGTGCGTATATTACTGAAGACCAAGGAGTCAATTGGACATCAATTTCTGTCGTAACTGGAGATGATAGATTTGCAATGAGTCAACCCATACCGGAAACACCCGAGGCACCTGAACAGGATGCGGTAGAGAACGAGGCAGAAGCTACTGAAGAGGAGACACTTTTTGATATATTCCAAAGACAACTCCGGCAGGAAAGACAACATCCAGGTCGTTTAACACCAGAAGGTGTACTGCCCCCAACCAATGAACAAGCGGATACAAACGAATCCGCAGAACAACCACCTCAACCGCCGCCACAACAGAGAAGACGTTTCGGACGCGGTGGCGGCAGTATTGCCAGCGTATACATCCTTGATGCTCAACACGCCTGGGCGGTTGGTGGTGCGGGAAGCATATACCGTACAACTGACGGTGGAGAGACATGGGAACGTCAACTCGGTGAACAACAACGTAACGATTTGCGGGAAGTACTATTTTACAACGATAAAATCGGTTGGATAGCAGGTAGTGATGGGAGCTTGTTTGAAACACAGGATAGTGGCAAAACATGGAAGAAACTTGGTGTCCAGCCACGCCAGGGACTTATCGGAATACACTTCACGAGTCTTGAACCAAAATGGGGTTGGACGATGCGGCGTGACGGAACCGTCCTTTATACAACGGATGGTAAAACATGGACTGCTGGTGACACACCTGAACGTCCACCATTTATTGAAGGTGACCCACCGACCAGATTCTCTATGAATGATGTTGCTTTCGGCAAATTCTCTGAGGGGTGGGCAGTCGGTAGATACGGTGACATCATCCATAACAAAGATGGCGGTCCCGTATGGAAACTTCAACGTACCACTGCAAACGACCCACTGATGAGTGTTGATATGAAATTCGCACCACTTGGATGGGTAGTTGGACATACCGGAACAATCCAACGAACTATCAACGGTGGTGATTATTGGCGTATGCACGAATCAAATACGTACCGCAATCTCAATTCAGTGTCATTCGTCACTAAGCGAAAGGGATGGGCAGTCGGAGAAGGCGGTCTTGTGATAAAAACAACCGATGGGGGTTTCACTTGGAAACCGATCATAACTGGTGTCACAAAGAACCTAAATGGTGTCGTAGCTATATCCGAGCAGGAGATATACGCAGTTGGTGACGCGGGAACTATAGTCCGTTCAACCGATGGGGGTGAAACGTGGGAACAGGAACACACCAATATTGACAACAACCTATATGTGATTACCCGTGCGAAAAATGGCAATACACTTTGGGTTGTCGGGCAGTGGGGTGTTATTCTCCGAAGGAATATAGATAATTCGCTGCAAGCATCACTGCAGTGAGATAACCAATCCTAACCCGTAAATAGGGTGTGATGACTTGGAAATGGTTTGTTTTCACCCCAGTGCTTCTTGAACGTTGTTGGGCTTACCTTTAGCACCTCAGCTGCTTCCCCATCGTCAGCATATAAGTAGGGGGCTCGGCGATAAATATTCCATTCAATTCGCGAAAAGGTCAGTCCACCGAAATATATACAACCGTGCTCTCTTTCCAGACGCTTAGATAGTACTTTCAATGCAAGATGAACGGTCCGCATCTGACCATTCAGTTCTTTGTTTCGCCATTCTGCCCGAGAGAGATTATCTAAAATGAAATGCTTAATGAGTTCTGTATGAAGTCTCATGATCTCGTCAATAGGAAACCGTTCGATCTGGCGTAAAATCGGGGCGGTTTCTTCCGATGAATTGTTCGTTTTATTTCTATCATCCTCTACCCTATACAACAACCATCTGTCAAGGGTATTAAGAGAGGTACGCAGTTCTTTCACGGCTTTTTCTTTGTTTCCGCCATATTCCTTTAAGATTTCGCGCAAGATCGCAGTAAGACTTTCCTTTTGTGTTTTTCCTCTTATACAGACCGGTTCGGCTTCCTCTATGGGTTCGGTTTCTATACTATGCCGAAACTTTGAAAATTGAGAAATGGTATCATCAATTACCACCTTAATATATTCCGTAAGTTTAGGAACGTCTAATTCAGTAGTCGTGTAATATTCTTTCCGATAATCCTCAATTTTTCGTTTTGCCATATAGGCACGGTCGCGCCTATGTTTAGAGAACTCTTTCCACCATAGAGCGATCTGTTTGTCAGTGATATCTGGGGCAGCATCAGAGATAAACTGACAAAACACCGTGATCGGCAGATCAAGCAGGTTTTGATATATCGACGTTTCTGGTGTTTTTTCAGATCGTGTTTTCGGTCTGCTCCTCCTTGAGCCTTTATCTCCACTAACCGGTTGGAGGACATCTGGAAGGTCCCTTGACAAAATCACGCCACCTCGGGAATTCATTGCTGCTCTTTTGAGGCAGCTATATAGCTCTCTAACATTACCTGGCCAGCTATACGCTTCAAGCAATGCCATCGCCTCTGGTGAAGGAGCGAGGGTCGGCATCTCATTGTCTTTTTCAATAAGCTGCAGAAAGTGTGTGGTGAGTAACTCAATATCCTCAATCCGGTCTCGTAAGGGGGCACGGATATCTCATAGTCGCAGAGACGGTAGTACAGATCCGTTCGAAATTTTCTTTCCTCCATCATTTCCTTCAAGTTTTGATTAGTCGCACTGATGACACGCACATCCACGCTACATGTTTGATCGCTGCCTACTCGTTGGAACTCTCTTTCTTGCAGCACAGTGAGCAGTGTTCCTTGTTGTGCGGGTGTCATATTGCCGACTTCATCCAGGAAAAGGGTGCCGCCATGAGCCTGTTCAAATGCGCCAATACGTTTATCTTTCGCATCTGTGAATGCTCCTTTTACATGACCAAATAGGGCATCTTCAAAGAGTGCTTCGGGTGTAGCACCACAATCAATTGGGATAAAGGGTGCCTTTTTACGTTCACTTTCTTCGTGAATTAAGCGCGCGACCACCCCTTTTCCAGTGCCTGTCTCACCCGTAAGGAGCACTGAAGCCTTAAAACTGACTGCACGTCCAATTTGTTTATTCAGTTTAACCATGAGTTTGCTCTTTCCAACGAGAGGTGCTTGTTCCTCAACCTCTTCTCCATCAGGTATCCCGGAGATGTTACTCCGGATAGATAGCCTGTCAAATGCCCGATCAAGTGCCTCACAGAGCTCTTCCATATTGATGGGTCTAAGCAAAACCTCTAATGCACCCAGAGATATTGCTTTTCTCACTATATGTATTCCTGCTCTGATGACGATCACAATTACGTTGGGGTGTTTGTCCTTAATTTCCTCCAATTCTCCCTGAACATTACCCGCTGACAATGCCGCACTGAGCAAGACAACTTCCAGACTCGTGGATTCGTTAATCTTTTCCAAACCTTTGTTAAAGTCGTTGACGATGATAGGGGTATAACCCTTAATACTTAGAAAACTCTTCAATTCGCCAGAACTTTGGTTGTTATCAATGATAAGGACTTCCTTCATTACCTTTTCTCCTGTGTTCCTATAATGGATTTTCGATTTTTGTTTCTTGCAATGACACGGGAACCGATTATATCTTCTTATACCAATAGTTCTATTTTCATTGCAAAACTTGTGCTGATTTTTGCAAAACTTGTGCTGGAATCGCCATTTTCACGCTGAATTCTTGGTAAATTGTCTGGCATGAATCTTGCTTTTACTTCTATATCTTTGTGCGCGAGTTTGAGTTTGACAACAAAGACATAAATCGGTATACAGAAATTGTGTGGGGAATATCTATGAACCATCAAAATTCGTTGAGTACCGACTGTGGTTTACACAAAAATTGGGTAAAAATTAAAAAATATTGTAATTAACTTTCATTTTTGCTATAATCTCTTTCGGCATCCGTAAAATCCTTTATAGGTGGTTCGGCGAGAGGGCTAGTCTCCCGAACCGCGGCACTGCCAAGCTGAGATTGCCAGTGCGGGTTTAATTATATCATACATTGCAGTTGCTATGTATGATATTTTAAGCAGCTTCATAATATACTTGATTTTTTTCGGGAAATCTTGGAATATTACGAATGGACGTTGGAGACGGATTGCCAGGGTAGATCCCTCTACCTCCCGTCTCCACCCATCTGGCAATGGGTATGCGTCTAAAAATACAACGTCCAAATACCCTAATTTTTTTATTTACTGATGGTTGTGTATCTATACTTCACAGTCGCTTGCTGCGTCCTGGTATTGTTGATGATGCAATGGACATCAATACTTGAACATTTCGAGACTTACGCGAGCACTTTTGCAGGCAAGTTTTTAAATCTCGTCAGTGGTGTGTTATTGACGAAAGTAGCATCGTAAGCAAAGATAGATCTTAACCTTACCATACGTTACAAACATAAACTAATGAGACATTATCAAATTAGAAATGGTATAATATCAAAATTCGTAAGGAGAATTCTATGTTCAAAAGACTTTTTTGCCAGGAAAGAAGTATGATTAAATGGAATTACCTTTTTCTTGTGTTGATCTGTTTATCGCTTAGCAGTTGTGCTGCGCTCTTCACAAACCAAGAGTATGTGCTAATTGATCAAAAAATATCAAAAAAGGTTGTATGGCATGGTGATGTTTATTCTATCCCAGAAAGAACAAGAATCCATAAGATTGTACTCCTCGGTTCTGGCAAAGTTCAAAATTACGAGATTTTTGTCCATGATAGAACGAATAATTGGAAACGGGTGAAACATATAAAAAGAGTTATTGAGTTTCCGTTTGAGATTCCATTTGTTGCTGAGACAGATGCTATCAGAATATCTAAATATTCTATAGTTGGAAGGGGACGTGTTGACACGATTCAGCTTTACAGACTTGTAGATAAGAAAGAGTAAAAATGATAAGTAATACCATTTCTAATAAATAATGTCTCTTTTTTGTAGCATAAACTTTTAGTTTGTGCCGTTCTCCGTTTCATTTCTAACAGCCGGTAATGAGAGAAAATTTAATAAAAGTGGTATAACAAATTGCAACTGTACAGTCTAATTGTTAAAATCACCGAGGGGAAATTCAATCACAGTCAGGTGATGGATCGTCTGACTACAACTATGGAGGATGAATGATGAGATTTTATAGGATTTTTCTGATATGTATTTTCGGGATAGGTTGCAGAGCTCTTCTGACTCAACATACATTTATGGACGAACATACGTACGTTCGCATTAACGCACCCGTAACTGTTACTCATATCGGAAACGAAACTGTATGTACCATCCCAGAGAGATATTTTGTTCGAAAAATTCGTATCATTGGTGAAGGCGCAGTTCAAAATATTGAGATTTGGGCGCAAGGTGACAACGGCGATTGGGTGCCAGTGAGAACAATTCGCAGGAGACAGACTTCTGAGCTTATCCTTCCGATTGAAATTTATATGCATCATTTGCCTTTGACTTTCAAGACAAATGCTATTCGGATTGTAGAAAGAAAAATAACGAAAACCATCTTTACAGAGCAAACCAAACAGATTCCCAAGGGGAAAATTGATACCGTTGAATTTTACACAACTGTGTCAAAAGATCAATAGATAAGGAGCACTTAAAATGATTCATGTCTTATATATCAACAGATTTTACATAACACTAACAGTGTTACTGATTTTCTCAACGGCTGCTTATGGTGCGGAATCCACTACTAAGGAACAGGTCCACTCACAAGCTCTTGCAGACGCTCAAAGAGATGCTCAACTTGCAGTTAACAAAGTCACGTGGCAGCTTACTGGTTGCGTTGGCAATGTCTTTGGTATCGGGGCAGCTCTTATCTACGAACCTCGCATACCAACAGATCGTCTCATGGGTAAATCACCGGAATATGTAGGGTATTACGCAAACGAATTTCGCAGAGAGACAAAGAGTCTCCAAGTTTACCATGCAGCAACGGGTTGCTCCGCGTTTGGTATCGGTTTTTTTCTGTGGTATATTCTCGGTTAAGTATTTAGCGGGAAACCATCCAAAATCAACGAATGGCACTTCTAAAAAGGAGAATTTGACGACAGGTTGCAGCGGAGCTGCCCTCTCGCCATTTTTAATTGGCATTTTTCCTCTAAATTGTTTAAAATAATATCGTAAACATTATAGAAAAAAAGACGTTAAGTCTATTAGAAACAATTTTGAAACCTAACGAATGGATATTTAAGAGTACACGCTTATGCCCGAATCCAATCAACCCGAAGACTATTTAGATCGGCTCCGCCATTCTACTGCACACATTATGGCTTATGCCGTACAACAACTATTTCCTGACGGTGAACATACTGTCAAACTTGCAATTGGGCCTCCGATAGAAAATGAATTCTATTACGATATGGAGGTGCCCCGACCAATTACACCCGATGATTTTCCTGAAATTGAAAAGCACATGAAGGCTATGATCAAATCCAATGTGCCTTTTTTGCAGGAGACATGGGACTATGAAAAAGCACGTGAATGGTTCGCTGAACGCAACCAGGCATTCAAACTTGAATTGATTGATGGTATCTCTGACCGCGAAGTCAGCGCATCGGATGAAGGTGCGGCTGACGAGGGTGTTTCTATCTATCATAATGGTGAATTCACAGACCTTTGTAAGGGACCACACGTAGAAAAAACAGGGGAATGCAGACATTTTAAGCTGCTCCGTGTTTCTGGTGCCTATTGGCGTGGGGATAGCAACCGTGAACAACTACAACGCATATATGGCACAGCGTGGCAAACAAAAAATGACCTATATGCATATCTGAAGCAACGCGAGGAGGCTGCGAAGCGCGATCATCGGAAATTGGGACGCGAATTGGAACTATTTCAAATGCACCCCGAATCACCAGGAAGTGTATTTTGGCTTCCCAAAGGTGCGTTCATTTACAACCATTTATCCGAAAAAGTGAGAAAACTTTATCTTAGTGAAGGTTATCAGGAGGTCCGCACACCACTAATCTACGACAGTAGTCTGTGGGAAACATCTGGACATTGGGAGCATTTCAAAGATGATATGTTTCTGATTGAAAATGAAGATGGTGAACCAACGAGCGCACTCAAACCGATGAATTGTCCCGCACACATGCTAATTTACAAGAGCACACGGCATAGTTATCGTGATTTGCCATACCGGCTGCATGACCAAGGTGTTCTGCATCGGAATGAAACGACTGGAACTCTAAGTGGCTTGTCACGCGTCCGGCAATTGTGTCAAGACGATGCACACAACTTCGTTACAAAAGACCAGATCGCTGACGAATATGAACGTATCCTTGAACTTTTCCAACGTATCTACGGTAGTTTTGACCTGCCGTTCCGATGTGATTTCAGCACACGGAATCCGGAAAAATTCATGGGTGATGTTGATGTCTGGAATCGTGCGGAAGATATTCTTGAGTCTGTGCTGAAGAACAATCAGATTGAATATGCGGTTGAACCGGGAGAAGCAGCGTTTTATGGACCTAAACTTGATTTTCAAGTGCGAGATTCACTGAACCGAGATGTGCAATGTGCGACAGTCCAACTTGATTTTCAGCTGCCTGAAAGGTTTGATCTGATCTATATTGCATCCGATGGATCAGAAAAGAGGCCTGTTGTAATTCACCGTGCTATTTGTGGAAGTTTTGAACGGTTCATCGCAATGCTGATTGAGCACTATGCGGGTGCTTTCCCAACATGGCTTTCGCCTGTGCAATGTGTGGTGATGACAATCAGTCAAAAGTTTGTTGATTACGCAACAGAAGTACAGCAGCTTCTATTGCAGAAAAATTGTCGTGTTGTGTTAGATAATAGTAATGACAAAATTGGTGCTAAAATTCGGCAAGCCCGTTTACAACGAGTACCGTATATGCTAATTATTGGTGAAAGAGAACAAAATAATCGAACAGTCAGTGTCCGCAGTCGAGATGAAGGTGATATTGGCGCGATGACACTGGATAGTTTTGTTGATAGAATTTTGCTTGAAGCAGATTTAGATTTCTAATAGATATAACACCAATTCTAATAAATATTGTCTCATTAAGGAAGTCCACTGTTATTGCTGGTTAGGTGCCTCTTTTCGGTAGGAGCGACCTCATGGTCGCGACCCGGGGAATTCCATTGAGTGAATGCGATTGGTAGAATACGCGTGTAGTATTCTACATGATTCGTCATGATTCATGCCGTTGATTTGGAGGTCGCTCCTACCATATCTCTACAGATAATGAGACATTATCAATAAGAAATGGTATAACATTTATCTTCTACTTAATTTAACTCTAAAAAGGAGTAAATCAAATGTACAAAGTATTGACAAGTATGCTACTCATCGGAATCGTTGCGTTTGCGGGGTGTAGCGGAAAACAGGTCACCCGTATTGAGACTGAAACAATTGTTGATTTATCTGGCAAATGGAATGATACAGATTCCCGCATGGTGGCAGAAACAATGATCGATGACTGCTTAGATCATGTATGGCTTACCAACCACATGACTTCCACATCTGCTAAACCCATCGTAATAGTTGGTGCAATTCGTAATAAGAGCATGGAACATATTGCAACACAAACGTTTATTAGTGATATTGAACGAGCATTTATCAATTCTGGCAAAGTCCGTCCTGTTTCCAGCAAGGATGAACGGGATGAAATTAGAGAAGAACGCGCGGATCAGAGCGAAAATGCTGCAATTGAGACCATCAAACGGATGGGACGCGAGCTCGGTGCAGATTACATGATGACCGGCGAAATCAACACAATTGCAGACCGCGAAGGCGGTAAACAAATCATGTTTTACCAGACAGATCTGACCTTGACTCATATTGGAAGCAATGAAAAAGTTTGGATCGGTCAGGAAAAGATTAAAAAGTACATTGCACGTGGTAAATTTAAAATGTAAGTCCTTTTGAGATTTATTCTAACAACGATATATTGGGCGGGACAATATTCCCGCCCACTCTAATTGTATCTCATCTATAATACTTATGAAAAATATTCTACCACTTTTTGTTATTGCATTCTTGATGATAGGGTGTGCCAGTTATAATTTCAAAAATGTTGAAATTGGATTGGAGTCTGGTAACCCAGAAAATGCATACAATTACCTCAAGAAAAACTCACCCCAAAAACCTGATATCCCTTTTCAATATGAATTAGGATTGGTTGCCCATTACGCTGACCTATTCTCAGAAAGTAGTAAAGCTTTTGAAGAATCGGAAATGATTGCGGAGGATCGTTTCACCAAAAGTCTATCCAAAGAAGCATTTTCTCTGATTACTACAGATAATGTCCGTCCATATCCTGGCACCCAATATGAGAGACTATTGAGTCACTATTATAGTGCACTAAATTATATCTACGCAGACAATTTAGACGGTGCTTTGGTTGAATGTCGTCGTGCTACCAATCTCATTCAATACTTTAAAGGAGAAGATGAGGAGGACTATAATTATTTTGGTGCTGGATTTCTTGCACACTTCTGTGGGATGGTGTTTGAAGCATCAGGTGGGTGGAATAACGCTCTAATTTCTTTTAAACAAGCAGAAGAATACTATAAAGGTTCAGCTGAGATGACCGGTGTTCCAATTCCTAAAGATGTCGGCAATTCACTTGTGCGTTTGTCACGTAGACTCAACTTTACCGATGATTATGAACGTTATCTTAATCAGTACGGTGAACCCCCTTCACTCACAGAAAACCATGGTGAGTTGATCCTCTTTTATGAAACGGGTTATGTGCCACAGAAGGTAGAGGAATCTCTAACGTTCCCTATTCTGAAAGTTGACAAGTTTGGAGAGGAAGATAACGATGACTCCATAAAGTTTGCCCGAACTCTCCATACCCGTGAAGGCATGGTTGTTGAAGAGGTAGAGTTGGAGTATCTTTTACGCGTAGCAATACCGATAATTTATTCAAATCGGCCTGTCTACAACGGCATTCGGGTTTCAGCAGGCGGAGAAACTGCCTCCGGTGTGTTAGTAGAAGATGTGGAGACGTTGGCGATTGAAACCCTTAACTCTCAACGTGGTATCATCATTATTCGTACGTTGGTACGCGCGTTAGGGAAATACTTACTAACCAAAAAAGCGAAGGAACAGAATAAAATATTAGGTGTAGTTGTTAATCTGGCGGGTGCTATTGTTGAAAGTGCGGATACACGTTCATGGCAGACGCTTCCAAATCAAATATATATGGTGCGGATGTCACTTCCTGAAGGCAACCATAAAATTTCGCTCTCTTTTTTAGATGTTGATGGACTGGTCAGGGATCGTATGTCCATTAAAGATGTAAAGATTACTTCTGATCAGATAACCTTTTTCAATTTCCGCACTTACGATTAACCTACTTACCTATAGTGAACTATGAAATTATTGGGACACTTTAATAAATCTATTTTGGAACATAACGGTCAACAGAAGTTGTAGCACAAACTTTTAGTTTGTGTCATAAAAGCGCAAACTAAAAGTTTACGCTACAAAAGCACCCCATTAATTATATATTTTACTATAATTGGTGTATTAGCAGAACGGATAACCTTGACAGAACTCTACCAACCATCGTACTGGTACGACATTCCTTAAGACATGCAAAGAATATATCTTGACTACAACGCCACAACACCATTACGACCTGAAGTTCGGGACGCAATGATGCCCTATCTCACCGATGCGTTCGGTAACGGTTCAAGCATTCATGCTTATGGACGCGAAGCGCGCAATGCAATTGATACCGCGCGTGAACAGGTAGCAGAACTTATTGGTGCCAAAAGTCCCAGTGAGATTGTGTTTACTGGCAGTGGTACTGAGGCTGATAATCACGCCATCAAAGGGGTAACCGAACTGCAAAAAAGCAGAGGTGAAGGCAACCACATTATCACCTCATCGGTAGAGCACCACGCTGTTTTGCACACCTGCCAATATCTGGAGCAACGAGGGTTTGAGGTAACCTATCTACCTGTAGATCGCTATGGGCGGATAGACATAGAGCAACTCCGAAATGCCATGCGAGAGACCACGATTTTGATTTCCATCATGCATGTCAATAATGAAAATGGCACGATTCAACCACTTGAGAAAATCTGCCAAGTTGCACAAGAACTAGGGATTATGGTACATACAGATGCTGTGCAATCCATTGGCAAATTGGATGTAGATGTACAAGATATCGGTGTGAATCTGTTAACGCTGTCGGGACATAAAATATATGCGCCGAAAGGTATTGGTGTTCTCTATATCCGCAGAGGTACTCGCTTAGCAAACCTTGTACACGGGGGATCGCATGAACGTAATAGACGTGCAGGTTCTGAAAACGTCCCTGCCATAGTCGGTCTGGGTGTTGCAGCGGAATTAGCAAAACAGGATCGAGAAGCATACTCACAACATCTAAACGAACTCACTACCCAATTACGAGAAGGACTTAATGCACACATTGATCATTTACATTACAACGGGCATCCTGAGTATTGTGCCCCTGGCACGCTTAACGTCTCTTTTGAAGCAGTAGAGGGTGAAAGTCTCATATTGCGATTAGATATGGAGGGAATTTGTGTGTCAACGGGTTCAGCCTGTACTTCGGGGTCTATGGAACCGTCGCACGTTCTTGCAGCTCTCGGTTTACCTCCAAGATTAGCACAAGGTACAGTACGTTTTTCACTCGGCAGAAATACAACTGAGGAAGAAATTGATGCGGTAATTACCAAATTACCTAAAGTGATCAAACAGATGCGAACGCTGTATAGAGGTTAATGCTAAACTTATGTAACTTAGGACTTACGCATCCCCCCCTTGATAAGGGGGTTACGGGGTTAAAAAGTTTTTATTTTAGTTATTTATCTCCCTATACGCTATCGCTATATGGGGCCCGCCCCCCTAAGTCCCCCTTATCAAGGGGGACTTTAAGAGGAAATGCGTAAGTCCTGTGAAACATGAAAACAAGTCACTAGGGTGGTTTGGATGATGTGTAAAGTTTTGAAAGTCGTAAGGTCCAGCAGCATAATGTTGCAAATGCCGGCTGCTCATGATTTACTGAGCAGCAACCGTATTCCCAAATTCGTTTGCGACAATGACTAAGTCCTGAATATTCACAACACCATCGCCGTTGAGATCCGGTTCCATATTCCCAAACGCATTTGCCACAGCAACTAAATCCAGAATATTGACAATACCGTCACCATTGACATCTTCGGGCAGTGCTGGCGGTGTAATATCCCACAGAAGAATAGTCCCGGACCTCCCCGCACTTGCGAGTGTCTTCCCATCCGGACTGAATGCGACGCTATAGGGAATTACATTACGAAGTTTCGGTAAGCTGTGAAGATAACTACCCGTGCTCACATCCCATAAACGAAAGGCTGCTCCACTGGCACTTGCGAGTGTCTTCCCATCCGGACTGAATGCAACGCTAATAAGACCATCTGTATCAGTTGTTGCGCGCTTGAGCTTGTGAAGAAGATTTCCCGTTTCAACATTCCATAGAGAGATACCACTCCACAGTCCCCAACTTGCGATTTTTTCCCATCCGGACTGAACACTATCCCATCATACACCGTTGTCCCTGTGATTTTCCGAAGCGGATCACCTGTCTGAGCATCCCATAAACGGATAGTTGCATCAATACCTCCACTTGCGAGTGTCTTACCATCCGAACTAAACGCGACACCCGTGACACTTCGCTCATGCCCCTTAAGACTGTGAAGGAGATGTCCCGTATTTGCATCCCATAAATGGAGGCCTCCGATGCTTACTTTATGCCCATCTGAGATGAAATATCCCTCTGTTCCGCCACTTGCGAGCGTCTGCCCATCCGGACTGAACGCTACATCTTTGACACCGCTTGAATGGGCTTTGAACATCAACTTGTGTGCGCCTGTCGCTACATCCCACAAGTGGATAGTGCCGTCGTAACTCCCACTTACGAGGGTCTTTCCATCCGGACTGAACGCTATCCGCCAGGTATATCCCACATTTTTTTTGATCTGATAGACTTTCTCAAGCGTCTGTGTGTTGTAGAGATATATACCGAATTCACCCCCTACCGCCAGCAACTTTCCATCCGGTGAATACTTTATGACTTTCAACCAGCCATCTTCTTCAATGTGTATTTCGACAGGTTCAGGATAATCTCCTGGTACATCCTTTGGCAATATTATATGAGGGGGGTATAAACCGTAAGAATTATTAGATAAAACGAGAACGAGTAGTGGTAGTATCAAAAAAACTTGTATTTCATTATATGCCTCCTTTTACTTCCTTGCAGGGTGGGTGAAACCGAGTGAAACCCATCACTGTCAACTTAAGGATTTTTCCTATATTTCGGTTAAGAAACCGATCCTATCATTCAAATAGCATCAAAAATGCTATTCTTCAACGTCTTCAGAGGAAGAGACTGTATTTCCAAATGCCGATGCTACGAGTAGCAAATCTGCAGTATTGACTTCACAATCACCGTTAACATCTGCAGCATGTGTTCCACTCTCACCTACGTTTGATGCAACCAGGGTGAGGTCTAAAATATTAACGCTACCGGTACCGTCAATATCCATAGGAGAACGATGTGTCTCCTCACCAACGAGTGACGCAACCATTCCGTATATCGTAATATGTTCTTGTGGCACGCATTTCCAGATATATTTGGTCAAGACGTGCTTGAATGTCTGCTGGGAGTGGCGGTGGTGGATTGGGATGCGTATGCGAGGAGAGAATAGAACCGATATTTCTCTGCGTCCGGTTTTGGCGGGGATTCGTCTTGGTACGCACGCGGTTGATTTTTGGCGGCGGCGCGTGAGGGACAGCGTGCCATTCATCCCCGTGCCAATGACCACCAGGGGCTGCACCCGGGGGAGGAGGTTTTGTGGTGTCGTGGGGGGTTACAGTATCTGCTACTTCGCGGGGCGTGTTCGGAACCAATCTATCGTAAATAAAGAAACCAATGGAGACCAAAACGAGGGCACCAAGGGCACCGAGTAGAAAAGATTTCCAAAAGTCTCTTATAAATGTCATCATATCCATTCTCCTTCTATGCAAAATATGGTTGGTGGCAGTGTAATTCTTTCGTTACAAATCCATGCCCACTGCCTCTCAATTAGGTCTAACACGGACTCCATGGCGTTAGACTCTCCCAGTGCCCCAGGCGAGTATATGACAGAATGGGGGTTGATGTTATCAACGACATGGGTGTGTGTGGCCTATAACCCTCCTGCCGACAGTGTTACAGCACCACTACAAGATACACAAACTATGTCATAAAATATGTCAAAAGTCAAATGTTTTTTGACCCAAACCTAAAGGATTGGAATTGTTAGTTAATTCCCTTCAAATTTCACTATGATAAGACTAACAGAGTACTTTATGTCAAAACTTTACACAAAACTAACCCTGACTACTATTACTCTACATCCTCTTGGGATTCCAGAAGGCACAGATGACGGCTGTGATCGGAATTGCTAATACCAGACCGAGTGTCCCCGCAAGGAGACGCACAATCTCCGCAGACACGACCCCAACGCTCAGTAGCTGCACTGCCGGTTCTTTAAACAGTTCACTATTTGGGGCTACAATCGTTATTACGAGCAACAACTCCACCCCAAGATAAGCGAACACCAACGTATTCACCATTGTACCGAGTATATCGGTGCCGACATTGAGGCCCGATGCAATCAACCGCCATGTTGGCATATTTGGGTTGGCACGGCGTATCTCCTCCATGCTGGATGCCACTTCAATTGCTCCATCAACTGCTACCCCTAATACACCCATTAACATACCTGCTAACAGAATTTGCACAAAATTGAAGGTCTGTGTTCGCGTTGCTTCAACAATATCTGCAGCCATTGCATCCTCTAAGCCGTTGAAATGCAGCTGCTTCTGTGCAAATAGGACAATCATGCCTGCAACAAGAATACCGCCCATTGTCCCCAACACAGCAGCAAACGTCTTTCGACTGGGTCCTATGACGAAGACTAAAGAGACAAAAGCAACAACACCCGAAGTCAATGTTACAACAATAACAGCGTTCATTCCTTGTGTAATGAGAGGAAGCATGAAGAAATATATCACCGCACCAGAAATCAGCATTGCACAGACAGTACGTATCCCCTCACTTCTCCCAACAAGGATGATCAGCAGAAACATCCCGCCAACAAACCAGATAAGGAATTTATCACGCGAATATTCTTGCACAATATTGACGATACTAATTTTCTCTGAATTACCACCGACTCTGCAGAGTATAATGTCTCCAGGTTCTGCTGGAATACTCAATAACGGCATGCTGTGATTGAAGATGTTACGTAAGACTAAGTGTTTACCTTTATACATACCCCCCAGCATTTTCACCTCAAGTATATGATGTTCAGTTTCGGAATCATATACATTAAGGGTGTTTGTCCCATCTTGTGCGGTGCGTATGCTGAATGTCTGTTCGTATTTTACATCTGTGATTAACCAGCGACTATCTTTCCACGGTTTTATTGAAACATTGACATCATCGGATAGGGAAATATTGTTTTTCTCGAACGCATTCCTTAAGGTCGTTGGCAGTCTTTTCTTGTCCAAATCAGTTTTGATAGAATCGTCAATTGTAAAAAGATAATCTCCGTTTGATTCAAGCAAGCGAATAACCTTACCTTTTACATATTCCTGTTTTGAAAGGAGTTGCCCATCTTCATCATGATATTCTGATATTGTTGCGGATTGCCCGCGAATATGATAGTAAACAAACGTTGTGCCTATCAAAACTAACAGCATAGCGATGGGTACTGCTTTCCTACTGGAGAAAATGCGATAACCGCTATGGTCAGTTTCACTTCCGAATACTTCTTCTAACTCCTCTTTTGTAGGCAAGTTTTCGTGAATATCTGTTCTACGCACCTGGGTATATTTTGTGAGAAATCCCGCGACTGTTGCAGCAATGGGAACGGTGAGTACTAATCCTATTGTACCTACAACCGCCTGCACAATAGCTACTGCTGTCGTTTCTTCGTTGACTATTCGGAGGAACGGATATAACATGCCTGCTTCGGGAAACTCAATACGCGGCAGTAACATTGTGATCATGTGAGCACCGAGATAAGCGAAAATAAGCGTATCTGCCATTGTTCCCATGATGTCCCGACCAACATTCAAACCTGCACGGATGGATTGTCGGACACTAATATTGGGATTGACCTGCTTAACCTCATGTACACTGGAGGAGATTGACATGCTGACATCCATCATTGCACCGACTGCCCCCAGTATGATGCCAGCAGACAGGATGCCTGCGAAATTCCAATGATGTGTCTCCGGTGTACGCCACAGTGCAAGACCGAGTTCCAGAAAACCAAAATCTGTTGCTAATCCTGTCAATGCCATTAGCCGTTGACTCAGAATAGATAGGATGCCGACTGCAGTTAATCCCCCGAGTGTTCCCAGAACACCAGAGATAACTTTGTAACTGAATCCGGTAATGAGTAGGAAGGTTGTTATTGTTAGAAATGTTGCAATCAGCAATGCAACTGCTATCGGGTTGAAGCCTTTGAGGGTAAGCGGTACGAGAATATAAATAACAGAAAGTGCGGTAACAAATAGGGTCAGAATTGCGCGAACACCTTTCATACCAGCAACGAGTATCATCAGTATCCCTAATGCCCCCGCAAGATAAAGCAGGAAGGGCGTGCGAAAGTATTCACCCACAGAGACCCTGTCAATTGATGGATTTGATGGATCCCGCATCTGAATCTCAAGGAACAACACATCACCTTTGCTCATGATACGGTCTCCGAATGCACGACCAACCCAAATATTATCTGCCTCGATTGATGCTCCGCGGAAATGTCCAGAGAGAACTCTGAAGGTTAGAATTTGATCTACCTCTTCATTGGTATCAATTTCGGTCACCTGTCCTAAACAAACAAGAGTTTGTAAGTTGCCAACATTTGTCACTGCTGCGAATCTGTAGAGTTTGACATGTAAAAAGGCAACACACAGAAGAATGAGGAGTATTCCGAAGATTTTTGTATATCTATCTATCATTTTTCGCTTTCGTTTAACCTATCTGAAGGGTCAATGTTATATTTTGTTTTAGCAAAGAATATGCCAGTTCAGCAAAGCAATAGTTCCTTGAAAGATCAGGTTTGTAATTACAACAGTTGCACGATATGGTGCATAAACAGATTGGAAAGTACAAAAGGGGGCAGCATCAAATTAAGTTAGGATGCGTTGTATCGTTATATTTTAGAGGTTCTTGCGAATATTCTCAGCAACGTTGCGGGGAATTCCTTTCACGGATAAGAGTTCATCTAAACTCGCCTGTCGAATTGCATCAATAGAACCGAATTGTTGCAGTAGTGCTTGTTTTCGCTTCGGACCTATATTTGGGATTTCGTCAAGTACGGACACACTCAATGCTTTCTGGCGTAGTTTTCGGTGGTATGCAATGGCGAATCGATGTGCTTCATCTCGCAGCCGTTGTATAAGGTGCAAAGTAGGGTTATCTTCTCGTAGTACGATTGGATCCGGGTTTCCCGGCACAAATATCTCCTCAATCCGTTTTGCCAATGCGATCATTGGAATTTGCGTTGGAATAGGATCTAGTTTCGCTTCAGCAAAAGGATGCAGGGCATCTTGTGCAGCACCCAACTGTCCTTTACCGCCATCAATTAGTATCAAGTCTGGTAATTTGCTGAATTTAGTATCACCGGTTACAGCACGACGAAAACGACGTGTAATTACCTCTTGCATCATTGCGTAGTCGTTTTGGCCAACAACTTCGCGTATCCGAAACTGTCGATACTCGCTTGAAGCAGGTCTGCCATCCTCCAGAACAACCATAGAACCCACAGCATATCTATCTCCAAGATTTGAGATGTCGTACGCTTCAATCCGTCTGAGTGGATGATTAATCTTAAGTAGTTCCTGTAATTCAACAAGTGCTGGGTCCACATCACTACTCAACACGACACTTTGCTCTCGTTGACTTAGTAGTACTTCAGCGTTTTTTGTGGCTAAAGTTTGCAGTCGTCTGAGTCTGCCTGCTCTGGGAACGTGTAGTGTAACGTGATTTCCGCGTTTCTCGCTGAGCCATTTTTCAATCAATTCCACCGATTCGACCTGCATGGGTAGTACGATAGTTTTTGGGACCAAGACAGCATTTTGATAGTATTGAGAGACAAACGCACTTACAGCAGTCGGAATTAAGTCGGGATGTACATCGTTTAGATAATAATGTTCACGTTCCAGTAGTTTCCCATCTCGTATATGTAACACTTGTACACACGCGACATCTCCAAGTTTTGACTGCAAATCGTGCTGAAATGCTGTGGCAATACCGATGACATCTTCATCCACTGTGGCAACGTTGTCAAGACTCTGTTGCGTGGTAATAGCCTGTTGTACATCGTTCAGCATATCGCGATATTTCGCGGCAGTTTCAAAGTCGAGTGATTTCGCGGCAGCTTGCATCTGCTGACGTAGTTCTCTGACAACTGAGCTTGTATTACCACCTAAAAACTGACAAACTTTGTGAACGATCTTTTTGTATTCTTGCACATCAATTTTATTAGCACATGGTGCAGGACACCTACCGATATGATAGTCAAGACATGCACGGTATTTATTGTTTGTTTCCTTTAGTGGGAGTGTGCATGTGCGAATGGGGAAAAATTTGGTCAACTGTTTGAGTACTTGTCTTGTGGAACGGACTCGGACAAAGGGACCAAAATAGCGCGTACCATCGTTATCTGTTTTACGTGTAATCATAATGCGAGGATACGGTTCATTTGTTGTCACTCGTAGAAACGGATAGCGTTTATCGTCTTTTAGTTTAACGTTGTATCGTGGTTGATGTGCCTTAATGAGATTATTTTCCAATATAAGTGCTTCGATTTCAGTACTTGTGACAATATAATCTACCTCTGTTACATACCGCATCATCTGTGCAATGAATGGGTTTTCTGTAAGGCTGCCGCTTTGCTGAAAATAGGAACGCACCCTACTCCTTATGTTTACCGCCTTACCGATATAGATAGGGGAACCGTCGGAAGCTTTCATTAGATAAACCCCAGGTGCATCCGGCAGAGATTGCCACATTGTCGGTTGGTTTTCCTTCATTTTCCGCTACCTCAAAAATTTGACTTTAGCATATATTGCTCGCAATGCTAACGAACACTCTATTGACGCAAGCTGCAGCACATCTTCAAGCGATTGGAATTCTCTCAGAATCCACGTGCCATTTTGTCGTACATATTGTTCAACACCCACGCCCTTTTGCGATACGAGAATGTATTCCTGAAGAGATGCAAGAGTTTGATAGGATAAAAACTTGTCATTCCTATCATAAGTCTCAGTTGATGGGGAAAGCACCTCTACAATGACAGTTGGATTCAGAAGCGTATCAAAGTAGCTATCCTCAAAGCGCGGTTCATTGCATACAACGACAACATCTGGGTAGGTATATAAACCACTATCACTTACCTTTATCCGCATAATGTTAGTATAAACTTCATCAGTTTGTTCTAACAACTGTCTGTGGAATCCGCACAAAATATTACCGGTAATGAGATTATGCTGACGGTTTGCACGAGGCATTGCAACTATTTTCCCGTTACGGTATTCGCTTTTGAATTCCGCTTCTCGTTCCATAAGCAGATAGTCTTCAGGGGTTAGTAGGATTTTTGATGCAACAGTTGCCATAATTTCACCTAATATTTTAGTGGTTTTCATAAACCGCGCGATAGATTTTCCTGCCTTCTGAACGATACTTCATTTCAAAATTCGTTGCTATGTGTTTATACGCCTCTGTTTTCAGCACGACACGTTGTAAAGACGTATGCTGTGCAATTTTCTCCAGTATCTCACTAAAATACGCTGCATAGTCTGTGACTACATACAACTTACCACTATCTAACGTAAGGGTTTTGTCAATTGCTGTGAGGAAATCCTTATTGCGAAAGATTCTCCGTTTCTGCTGACGCACTTTTGGCCACGGGTCTGGAAAATAGATGTGATAGACTTGCACGGATTGCTCAGGGACGTACCGCGTTAAAAAGTAATTTGCATCTGTCCATGCAAGGCGGACGTTCTGAAAGATCCCCGATTTTTTGTCCAGTGAAAAATGATGCATAAATTTAGTAAATCGTTCTTGCGTTAGTTTTATATACTTTTGTGCGCGTTCCACACCAATATAGTTTACATGAGGAAACAGCCTTGACGCTTCTAATAAAAACCTTCCTTTACCACACCCGATCTCAATCTCTACTGGATGTGTGTTGCCGAATAAGGTTTCCCAGTCAATCGGAGCTGGTATTTTATCTAAAGCAACTGTATGACCATCAATTGGATCAATTATCTGTGAGTGGGACGTTGTGCGTTCATAATATATATCGTTGTAACGAGGTTCTGCATTCATGGTTTGCTTTTCATAAATTTATGGAGATGCGTCTTGACTAAGTTGTCTTCCGGTTTATAACCCAATACCTCTACAGCACCGCTGATGTCAAGGTAGCTCTGTTGATATCCATCTGAATTTGCGGATCGTCCATAAGTAATCAGATATTTAACAGGACCGTCGTAATCCACAGCTAAACTGAACAGTTGTACACAGTCGCGCGGTGTCAGAAGCGTGCTACAGTGTCGGATACCGTTTGGCTCATAAGTACCGTTAAAACTCCCGATACGGATGCTGATAAACCGCATATCATGTGCGTCAACAAGGTATCGTCCTGCAATCTCTGCCATGCCTTTCATTGCACCATACCAACCGTCGGGACAGAACTGATCGCCTGTAGAGAAACGGGGTGGTGAACTTATTCTTTCATTCCATCCAGTTACATGGTTTGTGCTGGCGTACACGATCTTCTTAATACCACTTTCGCGTGCTGCGTCAAACAGGTTCATTGATACGGTAATGTCGTTCACTTCATCTGGAATTTTACCGAGTGAATAGTGTCGGAGATATGCCAGATGCACCAAGACATCTTGTTCTTGACACAATGCTTGTATTGCATCGTAATCTCGAATATCAACCTGTTCTACACGAGCAGTCGCGTTCTCAATCGGTTTTATGTCTGTTAGGGTTAATGTATAGCAGTCCTGCTTTTCCCACGCCTGCCAGAGTGTTGATCCGACTGTTCCCGCTGCACCTGTTAGAAGTACTCGTTGTTCATTGTTTTCTACCCAGTTGGTAACTCCGCTAAAATTTGGTCGCGCACCTTTTGCGGATCAGCGACGGGTTGTACATAGAACCTATCAATCGCTTGCCCCCCGAATCCAGAACATTTACACATTTCAACGTTCAACTCCAATTTTGCTAAGATGCCGCTGAGATAGTGAAGGAAACCAACCTTTTCTTCTCCTGTCACAACGATTTCAGTGTAACTTCTTGCAGCTTCTACTGTGACATCGTCTACTCGCCATGTTCCTGATGGGTCAACATAGTGTTTTTCAAAAATTTGCTCAAGTGTAACCTCACCTGCCATCAAACTGCGGATGTCAAAGTCCAAGTTCCGTTTTAAATCTTCATCAAGCGGAAGTGGTTCCCCACTATGATGCGGAGGTTTATGAACAAGTCGGTAGATTTCCAACTCCACGTTAGTATCTTGTTTTGTGTAAACGCGTGCATCACGAACATCAATATTGTTTGCAAAAAATAACCCGCTAACAGTGTGCAACTTCCCAATACGGCTATGACTGCAGAGATGCAATTCCGTAAAACCGGGCTTGTCAACAAATTGGAGTATCGCCGCACTTGCTGTTTGTTCCAGTTTCTCAGACGTTGCAGATTCTGCTTGTGCGATCATCTTCATGTGCATTGCGATCTCTTCAGGGGCTATACTGATACGATAAGTAACCGGCATCTGATGCAGAAACTGTTGGAATTCTTCCGGTTGTGCGTAAACACCAAGTTGCGATTCGTCTTGTCCAACGAAACGCACACGAACAACTTCATACAATCGCTTGAGATTATGTTTTACCAGATTGCTAAAGTTCTGTGAACCGTTTGCTTTTGAATCACAGTATGTTAGGAGATAAAGTGCGGTTAAACGATCCAATGAATTCACTTTTTCGCAAAACTCGGAGATGGTAGCCTCATCCCATTGATGATAACGTGCTAATGCGATCATTGTGAGATGTTCCCGTATCAGGAAGTAAATTTCATCTGTCTGTTGGGGATTAAAACCGAATTCTGGTGCAATACGTTTTGCCTTTTCTGCCCCTGTTTGTGGGTGTGTCGGATCCGGTTTGTCAATATCATGCAGAAAAAGTGCCATATAGAGTGGGGTTGGATCCGTAAGTGAACGGAAAGCCGTGTTCAATTCCTCTAATTCTGAGTTTGAGGAAGGTACCATCTGTTGTCCGATGTGAGGTCCACCGAAAGGACTGTTGGATTCGGTTCGACGAATCTCATCAAGGTGGCCTATCGCAACCAGCGTGTGTTTACCCACGGTGTAGGGGTCAAGGCTGCGCTCACTTCGTGTCAACATTGCTTTCTCAAAACGTTTTCCTCCCTCACCAAGCCGTGATAAAATTCCAAGTCTATGTAGTCGTGTTAAAGTCTTTTCAACATGTCCGGGTGTATTAAGAAGTTCAGCGATTCTTGGAGTAAAACGTTCCCAATCAAACGCGTCCACGTAGGCGAAAATAAAGGTTGCAAGGGACGGGTCAATCTCAAAATCGTATTGTTGGAAATAGGAAAAGAGTCTAAAGAGTTCGTCTATATCAAGTTCACCGAAGTTATTGTCAATACAATACAGGATGTCGGTTCTCACGCCAAGTACATCTGTAATTGGAATGCCGTTTGCAAGAAATTTTCTTATCAGTAGTTCTGCTTTAAAGTGCAAATATTTGGCTTTGGCGTAATAGTCTGCCATAAAATCGTAACGTGCGTCCTCAGATTCATCTGTATAACCGATTGCAGCAGCAATCTGTGATTGAAGGTTGTCTCCGTGTTCTGGATGAAAAGAGAGCGAGTCATGTTGTGTATCCGCTAATACATGGAGCAAATTTCGCACTTTGAACATGAAATCAAGAGAGGGTATCAGATGTTCGTCATTATACCGTTCATAAAGTTCAAGGACTGGCGTAAATTGAGGTAGACCGCATATCCATAGTGCATATTGAAGTGTCCGCAACCCGCCGCGACCTGTTTTCACATCCGGTTGATTTAGGTAGATTGTATCTTCCGATGCTTTGAAGGAATCCGCCTTTGATTGTAGCAGATCAAGGACAAGCGATATGTCAGATTTTTCAGAATAAACTGCCTTCCGGAATTTCTCTGTGAGCGAAGTGTCTCCAACAATAAAACGCATATCAATTAGAGCAGTCATGTCCATGTAGTTCCACTTGTCGATGTCAGACATTGGACGGTAAATAAAGCTAAACTCGAAATTTGGTATGACGGTATGCAGACTGTCAAAAAAGTCGTAGTACCATCGGATGAGTTCAAGAGTGCCTTCGTCATAAACTTCCTCAAGGTCAACAGATGATGTGTAGACCACGTCTACATCTGAGTAGTAGCAGAGTTCATTCCTGCCATAGCTTCCTACAGCGTACAGTGCAATATCAGGCGACCACTCGTCTTGCGTTCCGTCTGATATATCGCTGTAATCAATTCCTGGTATCTTAAGAAGTTCCTCAATCTGTTTTGCGTATTCGTCTTGTATCTGAAAGGCAGAGATTTCGTATACTTTTTGAATAACAGCGTCCCATATCTGGGCGTGTGCAGCACAAGCGGGAAATCCACTCTCTCCTGCTAAGATACTTGTCTTGAGCCGTTCCCGTTCGGATTGAAGGAACGCAGCTAACTGTTCTTGTAAAACAGTTTGTGGGATGTTTAGGTTTGGAATGAATTCGGTAAGTCTGTTTTGGATTTGCATTGACATCAATTCTAAGTTGTTTTGGATTGTGGATTATTCAATTGTGCTTCGGTTGTAGGCTAAGTGAGGTCTGGATTTCTTGTCCAGTGTTCATATCAAACAGTAATAAATTATTCCAACCCCCCAAGGCGATTGTGTTGCCGTCTGGGCTAAACGCGAGGCACAATACATTCTCTCGCTGTCCTTTGAGGGTAAGCAACTGTTTTCCTGTTTCCACATCCCATAATCGGACGGTTTTATCCAAACTTCCACTTGCAAGTTTTTTACCGTCTGGACTGAACGCTACACTCGTAACGCTATCCTTATGTCCCTTAAAAACATCTACTTTTCCCAATAGTTTCCGCAAACCGATACCGTTGTCTGCATCACCCGTATCCCACAAACGAATTGTCTTGTCCCTATTCCCTGTGGCAAGTATTTTACTATCTGGACTGAACGTTATAGAGGTAATTCCTATAGGTGAAGCAAAGTTTTCAAGTTCCTGATCTGTCTGTGTATCGTAAAGTAAAATGTCATTATAACTCCTTATCGCGAGTTTTTTACCATCGGGTGAGTATTTAATCTCATTAATAGTCCAAATACCATACGCGAGGCAGCTTGTTGATAACGTTACCAACATAAGAAACGATAGAAGAATTGCACACAATCTGTTTTTCATGGGGTTTGCTCCTATTGAGATGTTATTCATAGTTGGGTAAAATCACTAATGTGGTTATGTTAGATTAGCAAAATTACATGATAATGTCAAATGTTTTGTTTTGGTTTTTTTCCTTGACACATTTTAATATAGATTGCTAATATACTAACATGGAAGACTAACAACTTAATCAGCTATATATGCTGGAGAAATCTTGAATGAATAGGAAACAACGATGTCTACATTAGACCAACGACTGAAAACCTACAAAACTGATGGTTTCACTATATTTGAGAAAGTATTTGACGAAACACAGATGCAACTCTGGAGAGAAAAACACAAAGAACTCTCTGCAGCCCACAATGGGCAAACATGGTTTGGAAACACGCTGGAATTAGCACCTGAACTGATGTGGCCCGCTGTTTCAAATCCCACTATCCTTGAATTTGTAGAAAAAGTGATGGGGCCGTTTGTACAATTGGACAACCTAACGCTTGCCGCATTTCCCTCCATTGAACCAGAAAAGGCAGCGGGTAGGGTTTCGGGATGGCATCGCGATCGATGGGCACATGTGCCTTTCACGGATGCGTATCATCGCCCGAATGCCATCAATGCAATCTCATACCTACAAGACCTCACAGATGAATTCGGTCCGTTACGCGTCATTGTCGGTTCGCACAGAAAACCGATTACTATTGAAGAAGCCTACCGTGGATCCCCACATCCCGACGAAATCCTTATCCACATGAAGGCTGGCGATGTTGTTGTTACACATAACGGTCTTGTCCATTCTGGCACACCGAATACATCGGGGCAGTTGCGTTACTTCTTTAGTATCTACTACAACTTAACGTGGCTAAAACACACTGATCATCACACCGGCCCACAGACGCAAAAACTCCTTGCCGATGCAAAAGCAGCAAACAACCATCAATTGATGAGACTTCTCGGTGTAGATGAGCAGCTGCAACCACGATGCAATTCAGGTTTCCTTCATTCCGATGAGGAACGGTGGGAACAGTGGGCCGCTGCTGACCGCGCAGCTATAAAGGAGGCATAGACGATGGCTGATGTACCTGTTGTACCACCAACATTGAATGTCGAACTTGATCATCAACTACAACAAGAGGTGAACTTTTTCCTGAAATGGGGTTACCTTATTGTTGAGGATGCAGCAACGCCTGAGCAAATTGATTCATTACGCAATGCCCTTGATGAGAGTTATGAACGACACAACAAGGCGCAATTCATCGGTGAGCTGCTTGAGGAAGACGATAGGTTTGCATTCTTGCTTGATAACCCACCAGTGATGAAACGCATGGAAGCAATATTAGGGACGTGTGTTCAGCTGCATAGTGCTACTGCCCGTATTACTGAACCCGGTACCGCTGACCAAAATTGGCATCGAGATGGTCCTTGGCCCGTGGATCAATTCGGTACACCTTACGGTAGCCTCCCTGCTCAAATAAACTGTGGATACTATCTTGACGAAATAACTGACGAAACTGGACCAACAGTAGTCCAACCAGGTAGCCACAGAGCACCGTTCCGTCCACCCCCAAGTCCAGTCCAGCTTCCTGACGAAAAACGCGTGTTAGTTTCCCCAGGACAGGCTGTTATGTTTGATGGTTGGACATGGCATCGCGGTGCTGCAAATACATCTTCAAAACGCCGACGTGTTTGTCTGATGTGTTATCAAAACGCCTGGATGAAATCTCGTGAACCATTCAACGGACCGCGCGTAACGAAACTTCGTGAAGAAGGCACACCACAGCAAAAGTTGCTACTCGGAGCAATTCCAAAATGGTAATGCCAAATAGTAGGCATAAATTGAATCGGCACTATCCACGTGCCATAACCAAAGGAGAAATTTTATGAACATTGCTTACATTGTTATTGACACATTGCGTTACGATTACATCGGTGCAAATGGAAATGACTGGATAGAAACCCCGAACATTGATCGCTTTGCTTCTAAAGCTTGGGCCTTTGATCGTGCGTTCTGTGCAAGTTTTCCGACGATTCCTTACCGTACCGATGTCATCACTGGACAATATGGTGCTCCATTCCATGCATGGAAACCGTTGCGACATGAACGTCGGACTCTGCCTCGCACACTTGCACAAAGCGGTTATGCGACACAACTCATTCACGATACACCCCACCTTGTCAACGGTGGACATAACTTTGATTGGCCGTTCCATGCGTGGACATTTGTACGCGGTGCTGAAGTAGACCGTGATTGGATTATGGATACACTACCTGTGCCTGATAATTGGGCTAAGGATGAACTTTTTGATTGTCTGGGTGAAAACGATACGCAATCCAATATGCTTCGGAGTTATGCGCGTGCCAACCGAAATCGCAAGAAATTAGAGGATTGGAACTGTGCCAAACTCTTCAACACAGCAGCACAATTCCTTAAAGACAATGCAAAACGCGAAAATTTCTTTCTTTGGGTAGATTGCTTTGACCCACACGAACCATGGGATGCACCACCAGAATTCATGAAAAAATATGACAAACGTCCCGGTTATGATGGTCGTATTGATCCTCGCAGCCTCGGGGGTAGAAACAAACGCATTCTATCCGATGCAGCCAGACAACACATAAAAGACCAATACGCTGCAAAATTGTCGTGGATGGATCACTGTTTTGGTCAATTCGTGGATGCACTTGAATCCACTGGTCTTGATAAGAAAACTGCAGTCATATTAACAGGTGACCACGGTACTAATGTTGGGGAACGCAGTTCTTTTGGTAAAGGACAACCTGTCCGTGAAGGAGAAGGACACGTCCCGCTTTTTGTCCGTTTACCAGAGGGGGATTCTGGTCGTAGCAACAACATCGTGCAACCGCAAGACTTCTTCCCAACGATTTTGAGTCTTCTCGGTAAGGATTATCCGGAAGGTCTTGAGGGGCACGACTTTTTAACACCTGCTCGCGAAGGGAAATCGGGGGATCGAGAAATCGCTCTCTCAGGCGGTGCTATTGAAAGGTGGAGAAATGCTGCAAAGAATGAAGGGGCAATCCTCTTTACTGCATTTGATCAAGAATGGAACATAGAGGTCGCTGTAAAACTTGAAAACTCGAAACTGATTAAGTTGGGTAGTTTGGACTATGTTCAAGACGAACATCCGGATGTCGTAGCGAAATTGCACACTGCTGCCGTTGATGAAATTATACGTCGAGGATTAGACCCCGCAATTGCATCTTGGCTACGCAGTGGCGGTGAGGACGATTTCCCAACGGAGTGTGTATTCTATGACGGCTTCCCCGGCCCCGCGGGGTATTCACCCTATTTCGGCAGACTCTATCCTGGAGAATAGCAGCAATCTAATACTAAAGTAGATAAATTGAAAATTGCTGGCGAGTTAATTCCCGCCAGTTTTTTCTTGTCAAAAGATATGTTCTTGACATTGACTAAGTATTTTGATACTATACTTCAAAAGTCCTAATAACCAAACCAAGAGGAAACCACCTATTGCGAAGACTAAAAGAGGTATATGAATATGCCGAAAGCAAATCTAAAACAACAAGCGTTAACATTGATTGAACAACTCTCTAACGAAAAACTAAAAGCAGCGGTTGATTATCTAACCTATATACATGATAAGGAAGTCTGGGACGCAACACATGAATTGGTAAACAATGCAGAAATAGTGAAAAGTTTAGAACGTGCTGAGACTGATGAAAAAACTGGTAGATTGTTAAACTGGACCGATGTTAAACGTAACGTTTGAAGTACAACTTACTAATGAAGCAGCAACCCATTACCAATCACTGGATGCTAATATGACGCGCAGAGTCAATAATGCAATAGATGCATTAGTTCATAATCCGTTATTTGGTCCTAACATCGTCAAATTAAAAGGACAGTATGCCGGTCTATATCGCTATCGTGTTGGACGATACAGGATTATTTATAGGATTGACATGCAAAACCATAAATGCATTATCAAAGGTATCTACCCGCGCGGGAAAGCATACCACAGTTAATCCAGAACAATAGAATTATTGAAATTCTTCAATTGAATCTTCATTTATAAAGGGAAACATGAAACGTACATATAAAACATGTCTTATCGGATGCGGAAGGATGGGAGCAACAATTGATGATGAGGTTGCTGACCGTCCGAATAGTTTCTTATGGCTACCCTTCTCGCACGCTGCCGCTGCAGTTGCCTGTGATAGAACGGAGCTTGTTGCAGTCTCTGATATTTTCGGTGAAAAAGCGGAGACTATCCGACAACGTTACGGGGCAGCACGCGCTTATACAGACTACCAAGAGATGATTGAAAAAGAAAAACCGGACATTGTTTGTATTGCCACACGCCCCGGCTCACATGCTGATATTACTGTCTTCTCTGCAGAAAACGGTGTAAAGGGGATTTACTGTGAGAAACCCCTTTGCTGCTCTATGGAAGAAGCAGATGTTATGGTGGATATTGTTGAAAAGCACGGGGTGAAGTTTAATTATGGTACGCAAAGACGTTTCATGCCGATATATCGCAAGGTACGTGAACTTGTGGATGCGGGGGAGATCGGAGATATTCAATGCACTATCGCACAATACGGCGCAAGTTCTGCGCTGTGGGGATTAACGCATGCCGCAGACATGCTCCTCTTCCTCGCTGGAGATCCAGATGTGAACTTTGTTCAAGGCACCGTTTCATGTAAGGATTCAGATTGGGATGGGAATCGTTTGAATGTTGACCCCGCAGTCACTTGCGGTTATATAAGGTTTTCCAACGGTGTTCACGGGTACAATACTGCTGGTACTGGACCAGAATATGAGGTTTGCGGGACGGGTGGCAAAATCCGAATTCAGAATAATAGCAGAGAAATTCAGTTCCGAAAAAAAGATGGAGTCTTCTATGAGGAGGTGCCCTTTCCAGAGGTATCACGTGCAACCGGGACCGTCATGGGGATCACAGATATTGCGGAGGCACTTGACGAAGACCTTGAGACGAAAGGACCCTTGCATCTTGCACGCCGCAGTCAAGAGACGTTAATGGGTATGATAGAATCGCATCGGTTAGGTGGTCAACGCGTTCCACTGCCAATGGAAAATCGTTCGCTTTATGTGGGGAAACGAGATTGGTAAGATGAAGATAATACCATTTCTAAATGATAATGTCTCTTTTTTGTAGCATAAACTTCCAGTTTGTGCCTAAAAGAATGACTACCATAACAACCGTTCTAATGAGACAATAATTTATAGAAATGGTATTACTTTTGGTTATATTAAAGTTTGTTCCGTTGACAGCATTATATTTTTGATTGTCAAAAATGGGTAAAAATGATAACATTATATTTCTGATTGTCAAAAACGAGCAAAAATGACAACAATAAATAATGGTTGTATAAACAGAACAGATTTTACCTATGAAGAACTTCACTGCAGGAACATACAAACAACAAAGAGAATATAAAAGTTTTACACCTTCCTTGGTTAATTGCAGATATGTATGGAAAAACCCACAGATTAACCTTCTGGTTGAGGATGCTGCGAAACTCTTGGGAGCACTTGATGCATATTCAACACTTCGTCCAGATATTGAATTCTACATTCCAATGAACATAGCGAAAGAAGCAACATATTCTAATCGTATTGAGGGGACTAAAACTGAACTTGATGAGACTATTTTACCGCAAGCAGAGATAATACCGGAAAGACGAGACGATTGGATGGAAGTTCAAAATTATTATGATGCTATGAATTATGCTATTGCTAAGCTACCTGATCTTCCAGTTTCAATGCGGTTACTAAAAGATGTTCATAAAATTTTGATGTCTGGTGTCCGCGGTAAACATAAAGCACCAGGTGAAATTCGTAGGAGCCAAAACTGGATCGGAGGCGCATCGTTGAAGGATGCTCATTATGTTCCACCATCTGCAGAGGAAGTACCGAATCTGTTAAGCGACCTTGAAATATTCTGGCACAACCAATCACTTCAACTACCGTATCTTATCAAGATCGCTATCACACATTATCAATTTGAAACAATCCATCCTTTCCTTGATGGAAACGGAAGGTGTGGAAGACTGCTAATTGTATTACAACTGATTAATGCAAATATTTTGAATAAACCTGTCCTGTATCTATCATCATTTTTTGAGAAAAATAGGAATTCATATTACGAAGCACTGACACAAGTTCGAACTGAAAACGACTTAGATCAGTGGATTGTTTTTTTCTTAAATGGTGTCGTTGAAACTGCATATCACGGACTCAAGACTTTCGAATCTATTATCGCACTTAGCGAAGAATATAATGCAAAAATATTAACACTCGGTTCTCGTGCAAAAAACGCTCAAAAATTGCTACAACTTTTGTATGCAAAACCTATTCTCAGCACGAGAGCAGTTGAAGATGGATTAGATATAAGTTTTTCAAGCGCGAATCGGCTTTTGAAATCCTTGACAGAACTTGGTGTGCTAAAGGAAACTACAGGACACACGGAACCGACTCTTTGTCTTACATAAATACCTGAATCTCTTTAGAGATTAGAAGGTTCAAAGTAAAATTTAAGATCTTTATACAGTTCAGCTATAATAGAATTACCAATAAATTCATGGAGGACAACATGGCATTAAGAGGTGCACAAACACTCCTCACACCAGAGGAATATATTACATTTGAGCGAAAATTTATTCCTAATGCAAATACGGTTAGAAATGAATTCGTCAACGGCAAAATCGTTCCTATGTCAGGTTCCAACCTTGCACACAATCTTATCACAGGTAATATTGCTATAGGACTCCACGAACAATTAAAAAGTGTGGGTTGCGATGTTCTTATGAACGAAATGCGCGTGAGTTCACCCCTAACTTCATCCTACTTTTACCCAGATATCGTTATTGTCTGTGAGGAACCCCGTTTTGAAGACAATGTTTTTGACACGCTTCTCAATCCAGTTGTCATCATAGAAGTGCTTTCTCCCACAACTGAAGCGTATGATAGGGGCGAAAAATTCTCACATTACCGACAACTTGAATCCTTACAAGAATACATCATCGTTTCTCAAGACAGAGTAAACGTAGAGCGTTACCTTCGAAAACCGGATGAGTGGGGGTATACCAGTTATCAAGACCTTGAGCAGAAAGTTCCATTGGCTTCCATCCAATGTGAATTATCTTTGCAGGAGATTTACGATCGTGTTACATTTCCTGAGTAAAACTGACACAATAAATACTATTCAGCGTGCAAGGCTGTCCTTCATGGAAATCCAACATTTATTTTTCTTTGACATCAAACCAATATATTCGTATAATAATTTGATACAATCTAAAACCAAGAATGAGAATTCCTTTTATGCAACAAGATCAAAACAACATATCAGAATCACTTGAAAAACTACAAAAATTACTTGAGAAACTCTTCCGCGCAGATGATGCAGAACTTGATTTCGGCATTTACCGTATAATTAACCATCGCCGTAAAGTAATCCAAAATTATATTGACGAAGAACTCCCCGCCGAAATAAACAAAGTGCTTGATGAAAACGCTGAAATTGAATCGGATCGCGAAAAACTTGAAGACCTAAAAAAAGATGTCATAGCAGCTTTTGGTGGTGATGCCTTAGATGCAGATGGAAATCTCATTGATGAATCCATTAAAGAACGTCCCGGAGTTAAAAAATACCTTGAGGCAAAAGAAGAATTCGGTAATCCACAAACACGTGATCAACGATCAGATAACGTTTTCAACCACCTGTACACCTTCTTTTCCCGCTATTACGATAACGGTGACTTTATCCCACGCAGACGTTACTCCCAAACCGAACGTTACGCTGTCCCATATAACGGTGAAGAGGTATATCTCCATTGGGCAAACAAGGATCAATACTATGTCAAGAGTGGTGAACACTTCTCCGATTATCGTTTTAAATCCTATGACATCACTGTTATCTTTGACCTCCGCGAGGTAGATATTGAAAAAGACAACGTTAAAGGTGCAAAACGTTTCTTTATTCCCTTATCTGCAGAAACAACCTATAAATCAGAAACCGATGAAGTACGAATCCCTTTTGAATACCGTCCACTCACCGATGAAGAAAAATCTCTCTATGGCAGCCAAAAACAACAAGACAAAATTATTGATGCTGCTGAGCAAGAAATTATAGAACAATTAGGCAGCCACTACGAAATCCAAAGTGAACTTGGACATGAAAAAGACGAGGTAACCCTTCTCAAAAAACATCTCCGCACCTACACCCGCCGCAACACCGCAGATTTTTTCATTCACAAAGACCTTCGGCAATTCCTTAACTGTGAACTCGATGTTTACATTAAAAACGAAGTTATCCCTTTGACTGAATTAATTTTAACAAAACATTTTTTAACAAAAGAGAGAGAGTACTCTGCATCCAATTCCATTATCAGAAATGGGTTGGATTGAATCCGCTAAACTCGTTCACTCCATTGCCACCAAAATCATTGATTTCCTTTCCCACATACAAGAATTTCAGAAACGTCTCTGGCTCAAAAAGAAGTTTGTTCTCTCCACCGACTACTGCCTCACGCTTGACCGCGTACCAGAAGAATTTTACCCTGAAATTATAGCGAATACTCCACAACTTGAGGAATGGAAAGACCTCTTTGCTATCCACGAAATAGACGCTAACCTCTTCAACCCTCCTGATAAGGAGGGCAGGGAGGTTGCTATCTCCGTTGACTTCCTCAAAGAAAACCCAAATTTGATTTTGGACACGGGTAACTTTGATTTTGAATTCAAGGATAGACTCTTGGCACATTTCGACGATCTGGATAATGAGACTGACGGTTTGTTAATACATGGTGAGAATTTTCAAGCGTTAAATCTGTTGGCTGAGAAGTATCAAGAATCTATAAAAGCCATCTATATTGACCCACCTTATAACACCGATGCTTCAGCAATTCTGTATAAAAACAACTACAAAGATTCATCTTGGATGTCGTTGATGGCAGATCGAATTTCAGTCTCTCAAGGAATGTTAACAGAAAATGGTATTTTTTGTGCAGCGATTGACGACGTAGAAGCCGCTAATCTACGGCAGTTACTCCAAAAGCTTTTTGGGAAAGAAAATGAATTGGGAACCGCAACAGTTTGTTCTAATCCAGCAGGTCGACAAAGACCAACTGGCTTTGCACCTGCACATGAATACGCAATGTTCTTTGGATTGACTGGATCAGCAAAAGTTGGTCGCCTTGAAAGAACAAAAGAACAGCTTGAGAACGCCAAAATTGATGAGCAGGATCGCCTTTTCACCTGGAAAGGGCTCAGAAGTGGTGGAGGTCCCAACGCTTTTCGAACAGCACGTCCTCGTTTGTTCTATCCTCTCTTTGTCAAGGATGAAAGGATTCGAATTCCTCGCATGGAATGGAATAACCAGAGTCGACAATGGAATCTCTTGGAATCACCAGGGCTAGATGAAACAAAAGTATTACCAGTCAAACCAGATGGTGAAGAGATGACATGGGGATATGGAGTTGAAACATTGTCTGAAAAATTATCGGAAACTATCGCAAGAACTGATCGACATGGTAATATTCGGATTGCAATTAAACGTTATCTAAACGAAGAAGGCATGCTACCCAAGACATGGTGGGGCAAAACAGAGTACTCATCAACACAATATGGCACTATATTTTTAACAAATATGCTAGGTGATAGTCTCGCGTTCATGTTTCCAAAGTCTATCCATCTTGTTGAGGATTGCCTAACTGTTTCTTCTCTTGATAAAAATGATACTGTGCTTGATTATTTCGGAGGTTCAGGCACTACTGCCCATGCAGCCATTAATCTTAATCGTGAAGATGAGGGCAATCGTAAATACATCATCGTTGAAGTGGGACATCATTTTGATACCGTCCTTAAACCCCGTATCAAGAAAGCCGTATATGCTGAAAAGTGGAAAGATGCAAAACCTGTATCCCATGAGAGTCGCCTCTCTCACATGTTCAAATACCAGCGCATTGAATCTTATGAAGATGCCCTCAACAACATAGAATTCAACGAACCCGAACATCAGAATCTGTTAATGGACGAACACCAACTGAATTACATACTGGAAAGCGATACAAAGGAAAGTCCAACGTTCCTAAACATCTCCGAACTCAAAAATCCGTTCAGTTATCAACTCAAGATCGTCAAAGATATGCAGACACAGAAACAAGACATAGATTTACCTGAAACATTCAATTATCTGCTCGGTCTGTCAGTCCAGACGCGTCAGTGCTTGAAAGATGATGACAGACCTTATCTTGTCTACAAAGGCACAGTCGGACAAAAAACCTTCGTCATCATCTGGCGTAAAACTGTGGGGTGGGAACAACAAGATTTTGAACGAGATTACAGTTTTATTCAGGAAAACAAACTCACAGATGATGCAAATGAGGTGTATATAAACACCGACTCTATTGTTCCCGATGCGAAACCCATAGATCCGCTTTTCAAAAAATTGATGTTTGAATAATAAATCTGACCGGAGAAATTCTTATGCCGAGAAACAATACACAACGCAAACTTGAAAATCACCTTACCCTTCACGGATGGTTAAATAGTCACTTCAAATACAAAACCACACAAGCCCTTCTCAACGCAGTAAAAAACGAAGAGGAAGGATTCAATCCAGATGGTCACTCTCCCATCTGTGAATTTCTTATCTCTCAAGCAGATCCAGATTCTCCGATAGCTGAAGTACTGCCAACTTACGATGCCAACATCAAACGGCACTTAGCTGCGATAAACAGTAAACGGACACAGCCAATTGTCCTTCGCTATTTTCAATACCTTGCACTGCTTTACACAGAAATCTTTTTGGATTGGAAATTCAACAAACCTGCAGAGTTCTTGCGTCAACTCAACGGTTTTGTCCAAACTCGTAACGATGCAAGAGCACCCAGTGACGCGATGGATACCCTTTTTTCAGAAGCAGACGTCGAAAAACTTGCCTTTTGGATGGCAACGGGGGCAGGGAAAACCCTCATCATGCACATCAACTTTCACCAATATCTGCATTACTGCAAAGAGAAGTTAGACCACATTGTGCTTATCACACCAAACGAAGGATTAAGCGAACAACACATGCGCGAATTAGCAAATTCGGATATCCGATGTGAACGTTTTAACGTTGAAGGTAATCGTTTCGCGCACGACACCATGCAAGTCATTGAAATTACAAAGTTAGTAGAGGAAAAAACAGGTAGCGGCGTAAGCGTTCCAGTTGAGGCATTTGAGGGAAATAATCTCATCTTTGTAGATGAAGGACATAAAGGCAGTGGTGGTAAAGTCTGGCGTGAATACCGAGAAGCACTCGCCGAAACAGGTTTTACTTTTGAATACAGCGCGACCTTTGGGCAGGCACTTGCCGCTGCAAGCAATGCCGACCTCATTGATGAATACGGAAAAGCCATCGTATTTGACTACTCCTACCGATATTTCTACGGTGATGGGTACGGTAAGAACTTCCGTATACTCAATGTGATGCACGATGATGCAACACAAATCGAAACACTGCTTTTGGGGAATCTCCTGAGTTTCTATGAACAGAGACGTTATTTCAGTCAAAACACTGCAGCAGTGCGTGCCTACGGTTTAGACTCGCCACTATGGGCATTTGTCGGTAGTAGGGTGAATGCCGTTTATACCGAAAACAAACAATCACGTTCTGATGTTCTTAATGTTATCCGCTTTCTGCACCAGTTCCTGAAAAATGAAAAGGGTTGGGCAATTGATACTATTGAGAAAATTCTCAACAACGATTCCGGATTAAAAGATGGCAACGGTAGCGATGTTTTTTACAATCGTCTCGGCTATCTCAAAGAATCCGAAGATACACCAGCGCAAATTTACATCGCTATTCTCAAAGAAGTATTTCACACAGACTCAAGTGGGGAATTGCACCTGTGTGGCATCCGAAACACCCCAGGTGAAATCGCTTTGAGAACTACACACGGTAGTAAGGAATTCGGACTCATTTACATTGGCGACACGTCTGCCTTCAAAAAACTTGTTGAAAATGACGATGCAGGTATTAAAACAGATTCTGAAGATGTTCTCACCGAGAGTCTCTTTAACGACATAAACACCTTTGACAGTCCAATTAATATCCTCATTGGTGCGAAAAAGTTCATTGAAGGGTGGGACAGTTGGCGTGTCACCGCTATGGGACTATTGAACATTGGTAAGCAAGAAGGTTCTCAGATTATTCAACTTTTCGGTAGAGGAGTTCGGCTACGTGGTAAGGATATGTGTCTCAAACGTAGTAGCGCGATTCATGGCGAACATCCACTTAATCTCCCACTTTTAGAAACACTCAACATCTTTGCTGTCCGTGCCAATTTCATGGTACAATTCCGAGATTACCTTATGCGTGAAGGTGTCCCACCCGAGGAACCAGTCCAATTGGAATTACCCATCAAGCCCAACATGACTTACCTTTCGAATCAACTTTTTGTTCCAAAAGTCTTGGAGTATAACAAAGCTGCTAAAGGAAAGTGTGTCCTGCTTGACGCAGATCCAGCAGCTATTATTACCCATACGACTCAAAGCGTAGAGATTATTGGCAGTAGTTCACAAAGTGGTATTCAAAGCGATCGCGCTGATGCGGCACTCCAAACTCATATTGAAGACAAATACTTGAAACTGGTGGACTGGGAGCACATTTACTTGCAACTCCTTGAGTATAAGCAGGAAAAACAATTTCATAATCTGATCTTTAACACCGAGATTCTCAAGCAGATACTTAATCCAAACTTAGGTTTATATGAACTTTATATCATGGATGAGTCTGAAGTTATGCCGAAATCATTTGCTGAATTGAAACGATTAGAGGAATTAGTACTAACACTCCTCCGCAAATATATCTCCAAATTCTACCGCATCATTCAGAAACGTTGGAATGATGAAGCAGTGCGTCCAGGGAAATTAGATAAAAACAATCGTAACTTCACAAATTGGAAGGTATCTATTCCTCGAGAAGATGCAAGTGAGCTTGAACCACAAATAAAACATCTCATAGAAAATGGTGATATTTACGGACCTGACTTAACGAATCTTCCGAATGTCTATAACGACCGTCATCTCTACCAACCACTTCTTACCGTAGGTGAAGCAGACGCACTATTACGTACAACTCCACCAGCCTTAGAGGAAAGTGAAAAACACTTTGTAGAAGATCTTCGTCGTTACGTACGTGGTCAAGGTGAGAAACTTCTTGCCAAAAAACAGGTTTTCCTCTTACGTAACCATAGCCGCGGCAAAGGTATCGGTTTTTTCGTAAATGAAGGTTTTTACCCTGACTTTATCCTCTGGATACTTGAAGGGAAAAAACAACGTATCGTCTTTATTGAGCCTCACAGCATGGTACATGAAGTCATCAATGAACCCAACAAGAAAATAACGCTTTTTAAAAGATTACGCGACCTTTCTCATGAACGCTTTCGCGGTGAACTTGTACAAATGGATGCCTATATGATTTCAAGAACCAGTATGTCTAATCTAATACGTAAATATCCTGACGAGGATAGACAATCATTTGCTGAAGAATGGCATATCCTTTTCCGTAATGATGCGGATCCCAACTACCTATCCCCAATCTTTCAGGATAATGTTATCATTTCCACGCCTGAATAGTAGGAAATCTGATGCTAACAACCTAACAGCTCCCTTACATTTACCTTGCCACCACACAGAAAACCATGCTAAAATACCGATAGCATGAGTCAACATAATATAAAACAGCATCATAAAGAATTACGTTCACTACTTGGAAATCGATTTAGCACAAACAATGCAGTCAGAGACGCAAAAGTTTTCTTGTAGGATCGGTCACTGACGGTCAAATAAAATGCAAAACAATTGGAAAATACTCATTACGGATTATGCATGGCGTTCCCTTGAACCAGAACGTAAACTTCTGGCAGAAATTGGTGCGGAGTTAATCGTCGCAGAAACGGGTGACGAAGCAGAACTCCTCAGCTTTGCCCCAACTGTGGACAGCATCCTCACTTGTTGGAAACCTGTCCGTGAATGCGTTATTGTGGCTGCCGAAAAGTGTCAAATTATTACACGTTATGGAATCGGTTTGGATAACATTGATGTTGAGGCTGCCACTCAGAACGGTATCATTGTAACAAATGTGCCTACATATTGCGTTGATGAAGTCTCTGATCATGCAATGGCACTGCTCCTTGCTTGTGCCAGAAACATTTCGCACTTCAATGTAGCTGTCAAATCTGGTATTTGGGAACAGAATCTTGGACCACAGATGTATAGATTACGTGGCAAAACCTTAGGTATTGTTGGGTTTGGCAACATTGCGAAAGCAGTGGTCCCAAAAGCGAAGACGTTTGGACTGAATGTAGCCGTTTATTCACCGCGAGCTTTATCCGAAGCTATTCAAGAATATAGGGCAGAAAAAGTCACTTTTCAAGAACTGCTCATGACATCCGATTTTATCACTATCCACGCACCATTGACTCCTGAAACGCAACACATGTTCAGTTATGAAGAATTTCGTGTGATGAAACCGACTGCATTCCTGATTAACACGTCACGCGGGGGAATTATTGACACTGAAGCTTTGATCTCTGCCCTTGAAAATGGTGAACTTGCAGGTGCCGGGTTAGATGTCCTGGAAACCGAACCGCCACAATCAGATGAGAAGTTACTCAAACTTGATAATGTGATTATTACTCCGCACGCTGCTTTTATCTCAAAAGAATCAATATTAGAATTGCAGATCACCGCAGCAACATGTGTCGCACAGGTGCTAACAGGAAAGCTGCCGGAAACAGTGATAAACCCATCAGTTTTAGAACGTCCAAACCTACGTGCAAAATCACTTATGAGATAATAGACATAAATATGCTTTGAAGTTACACTATAGAAAATGGAGAACTCACATGCAACAACTCCCTGATGCCACAGGGCATTTTGGACAATTTGGTGGAAGATATGTCCCTGAAACACTAATGCCTGCCCTCATAGAACTTGAGAAAGCTTATGAGACACTAAAAGACAATCCCGATTTTCAAAAGGAATTTCAGTATTACCTTAGCGAATATGTTGGACGACCAAATCCGCTTTACTATGCTGAACGGTTGACTGAAACCCTTGGCGGCGCGAAGATATACCTCAAACGGGAAGACCTGAATCATACAGGGGCACACAAAATCAACAGCGCAATTGGACAGATCCTACTTGCACGTTGGATGGGAAAGAAACGCATCATTGCAGAGACGGGTGCTGGACAGCATGGTGTTGCTACTGCGACCGTCGCCGCGAAGTTTGATATGGAATGCGAAGTCTATATGGGTGAAGAGGACATAGAACGACAGGCACTCAATGTCTTCCGCATGCAGTTGATGGGAACGAAGGTGGTGCCGGTGAACTCTGGGTCGCGCACATTGAAAGATGCGATCAACGCCTGTTTCAGAGATTGGGTCACCAATGTCCGCACAACCTATATGCTGCTGGGGTCTGTTGTAGGAGCACATCCCTATCCAATGATTGTGAGAGACTTCCAAGCTGTTATCGGTGAAGAAACTAAGGCACAAATTTTAGAACAGGAAGGTGATTTACCTGATTGTGTCGTCGCTTGTGTCGGCGGTGGGAGTAATTCTCTCGGTATGTTCTATCCATTCTATCATGATAAATCTGTACGTCTTATCGGTGTTGAGGCGGCAGGTGAAAGCATCCGTAGCGGACGGCATGCAGCCCCACTCACTGCAGGAACTGTAGGCGTTTTTCACGGTGCCAAGTGCTATCTTCTGCAAGAAGAAGATGGACAGATTACACCCGCACATTCAATCTCAGCAGGTTTGGATTACCCCGGAGTTGGTCCTGAACACAGTTATTATCGTGAAACGGGTAGAGCAGAATATGTACCAATCACCGATACAGAAGCAGTAGAAGGATTCCAGTTGTTATCAGAAACTGAGGGCATCATTCCAGCGTTAGAATCGGCACATGCGATTGCATATCTGCGTGAACTTGCACCGAAACTTGGGAAAGATAAGGTCATAGTAGTATGCCTTTCAGGACGCGGTGATAAAGATGTAAATACAATTGCCAAAGAATTGGGAATTAGTTTGTAGTAAGGACCTTATACTTTTATTTTGGCCTTATTAGATATGAGTTATTTCCACTACTGAATCATTTCTAGAATAATTTGAAACGCTTTCTATGTTATGCTATAATTACATTACACCTGAGGTTAATATTGAACCTTTTCCATTTACTATCATGGTGGATGTAGATTGTGCCTTGGACAAATAGTTCCTTAATACTGTATCACGGTACTACTAACTTTGACGCATTAGTACTTTGTAAACCTTCTGATTCAAAACCTCATAGCATTGATTTGAAACTTTGCCGACAGTTTACGGATTTTGGTAGAGGTTTCTACCTAACGACGGTTCTTAAACAGGCAGAGAATTGGGCAGACAGAAAGTTCAGACATCAGCACATGAGTAGGAACAATCCCTCAATGTATTCAGTAGTACTGAAGTTTGAAGTTGATAGGAATCGACTTGCATCTTTATTGAGTTGTGTTTTGTAACGGATAGTTCAAATTCGGATTATTGGGATTTTGTTGAATTTTGTTGTAATGGCATGAGTCCGCACTTACTGCACGGAAGTAAAAATTATGACGTTGTGTTTGGTCCTGTTTCGCTTTGGAGGCAAAGGTTAGTGATAAAGGATGCTGATCAAATAAGTTTTCATACAGAGGCAGCATTGGAAATTCTGCCTGCTCCAGTCATACTTAGTCAAGGGCATCCAACATATTTTTTGGAGGTTTAATAATGGATACAGAAAAAGATAATCACTTATCACTTCCTACTAGTTATGTTGATGAATATTGGGAGTTGGTTCGTAGCGTTTTGAGTGATATATTTTTTAAATCACCTGACGATGCTGATGCGCTAAGAGAGGAGCTTAATAATCTTCCTTTGTCACAACAAGAACTTTTCTATCATGGCGAAGCATTATACGTTGCTTCTGACCTCGCTGATGAAACCCTCAGTGAATCTCAGATTGCGCAATACATAAGTCTGCGTTCAAAGATCTATCGCCTACCCTCCTAACAAGCAAGATGATAAGTTTGTTTAACTCTAATAGTATGAATTTATTGGTGATTTATGTAAATACTTTAGAGTACTTTGTTTCTCATCATATATATCGGAAAGAAAAACCTTGAAAGTAAGGCATTACCATGACAGGCGAAGTTTCTGTTCAATCACCACCCCAAAAGATTCGTAGGTTGATTCGACTGCTTTTACATAAAAACGGTCCGTTACGGAATTGGCGGTTTTTCCCCACGCGGTTGTTGCTTAGAAAACTGCGGTCAGCCTCTTCCGAGATGCGAGCTTACGCAGCGGAAGGATTAGGGAATGTCGGTGATGTACATGCTGTTTTGCCACTTATTGAAGCATTAACCGATGAGAACACCACAGTTCGGCGGTTTGCTATCTCTGCCCTTGGACATCTACGTGATGCGCGTGCTATTGATGGACTCATCACTTTTTTGCAAGATGAAGAACCCGACATGCGATGTGCCGCAGTTGTCGCTCTCGGAGAATTGGGCCTTACCGAAGAACGTGGAGTAAATCCTCCCATACAAGTGATAGAGGCATTGATAAGCAGTATAACAGATTCTGAAAGATCTGTAAGTTCAGCTGCAGTTGTGGCATTAGGTAGAATCGGCAATCCACAAGCCATTTCTGCCCTCAACGCATTGGCAGAAACGACAGAAAGCGAATGGATACGCCGCTATATCAGTGAAGCATTGCATCAAATTGAAGAACAGAACGCATAACAGAATAAACCATGCTGATCCGTTTTAAAAAGGGCAAAAACCAACACCAACACAAACCCGATACACTTACCTGTATCCGAGCCGATGGAAGTGTAACTTGGTCACATATTCATCGCGGTTTTGTACAGCACGACTTTGCACACTATGTTGTTGAAACCACATTCGGTCTCCAAAATGCTTTCTTCGGACTTGTGGCACAAGGTTTTGACATCCCTGATTTTAGTCTACCGACATCAAAACGGCCCTTCAAAATACCATTTGAAGCGATAAATACCGAACCGATTGTCTTGCTATTACAAGCTGAACAGTGGGAAAGTTTTCCTGAACCACTGCTTGAACCTCACTGCATAGAACACCCACATGACATTACTATTGAGCAGATAGAAACGATGCGGAAGTGCTTAAAGAAATTAATGCAGCATTGGGATAATTTGAAGCCTGGTGAATCTATGGAATTACATTTTGAATGTGATCTCAAATCTGACAGAAAAACTTGATTTTTTCTTTATAATCTTGTATAATTAAAAGCACAATAAGGGTCCATAGCTCAGTGGTCAGAGCCGCCGGCTCATAACCGGCTGGTCCTAGGTTCGAGTCCTAGTGGGCCCATCTCCTCACTTGGGGCGTTAGCTCAGGGGTACGAGCACTACCTTCACACGGTAGAAGTCACTGGTTCAAATCCAGTACGCCCCATGGAATACAGGAAACGTCCTACCACCATACAGTTTCCTCGTGATTAACCTTTTAGAAGGAGAGTTTGATAAATCAGATCTTTGTATTCGGTGAGGTTAGGAAACTGCCCCTACCGGTCCTGGAGGAAATCAGTCTTATTGAAATTCACCTCTCACCGTGAGTGCGCTTGCGATGGAGAGGTAATCCCTTCCTTCCTCAACGCGATCGTGGTTGTAACTCAAACCCAAATGTAGATTTGCCGTAAGATGCTGGCTAAGTTTGTATCCTACGCGTAACGTTGTTTCGTAGCGTTCGGACCGTTCCTCTTTATTAATACCGTAGTTCTCCCTTCGGATAGCTAAAGAGAAGGTATTCGTGAGGTCAAGGTCGTGCTTGAGCGGAATTCTACCGAAGAATGGTATGCGGATGCCGCCTTTAGTGTGATAGCGATAGTCAATACTAAAGTTAGGTGTAATGATGAGTGCGTTGCTCTCAATTCCACTTCGTAAGTGATCGCGTAGGGTTGTGCGGATGCCTAATGAAGTGCGTGTTTCATCGCTCCATTTATGTAACCAACTGACAGAAGGCGTGTGTGCGGTACTGTCGCTCAGGGTAACATCAAGGTTAGAATTTTGCCGTATTGTCAAACTATATCGCAGTTGGAAACTTGATGCTTGTTGTGAATTTAGTTTGATGTCGACTTCATAAGATTCTGCTTGTGATGTATAGGTGGTTGCATAACTCTTGCGGAAGCTATCGGAGAAACTGACATTTGTTCCGAAGGAGAGCCATTTTAGCGGATCCGTGGAGGTGCGGAGACTGTATCGGCTGCTTCTATTTGAGTTGCTTCTCTCCTCTGCGTCTGGTTCAAGTTCCCAGATATCTAACAAAGACTGGCCAGAGTCTAACCGCCGGAAAAACTCACTGGCGTTGAAATTTGCATTGGTGTTGATGGTAAAGGTATTGATAATCCGTTGGAGAATACCTTCCTGTTTGGATTGTTGCGGGGAGCTTTGTCCCTGTGCTGTCGCATTGTTAATCTGCTTTTGATCCATTTCTGCCTTATCACGATTTATCCAGTCGGTTTGTTCTTCAGTTAGTTCTTGGATTTTTGCTTCATCAATACCCATTTCACGTAACTTTTCCGTTTGCTGTTGGTCTAGTTTCGGTATTTCCGTTGTTCTGTTAGTAGTGTTTTCTTTTGGACTATCTTTTTGTTCAGATTCAGTAAATACCCATCTGAACCATTTCTGAATGCGTATGTTCAAACCGAGGCTGATATTTCCGTTGAGTGATGCGTCTTTCTGTTCTGTGAACCAGTTTTCTCTGAAACTGATACGGCTTGTTACTGTGGGACGCAAACCGAATAGGTCACGATTTAGACGCGGGGTCAGAGAGACTCTGTGTTCCCGTTCAGCTAAGATGAAATCGGGGAGTATGTCCTCACTGGATTCATCTTCAGTGGTAGAAATAAAATTGGATGTATTAGGAAAAAAAGAGTTAGTTGTAAATTGGTTTGTGTTACGTCTTTCAAGTGTTCTGCGAATGTCATAGCTTGGATTTAGACTGAATGCGTTGATTGGACTGATGTTGAGAGATATGGATCCACTGTCGGTTTTTTCATCACGGTTTCTGCCGTATCCGTAGCTGTAAAAAGAGGTAGAAGTTGTGGAGGTATCTGTTGCTGTTTCGGGTTGTGCGATGATGTCTTCGTGTCGATATTGCAGATTGAAACCGAGTTTTGAACCGAATGCGTAGCGAAAAGTGCCGGTATAGAGATGGCTAATCTGTGTGCCTTGGCGTTCATTCCAAAAATCCTGATAGTTATATGCGAAGCTGAGGTTTGGGAAAGGGTTTTTGTTGAATTGTACCGATATATCTCTGTTATGGGTTTCGCTCTTGCCGCTAATAAACGAAGTGTAGCTGCCGCGTAGTGCTTCTGTTTCGGATTCTTGTTCGCGTATAGAATATCGGATGGGTAGCCATGAAAAGATAGTTACATCTGCATCAATATTGTAGTCGTTATTAGTCGTGCTATATCCTCGTGAGGATAAACGTTGCCGACCAATTTCACCGGCACCGCTTTCAAAGTCTTTGTCTTGACTGGCGTAACCTCCGCGCAGTCGGACGATTCTACCGAATGAAACAGACATATTACCACGCCGCGCCCATCCAGCACGTATAAGCGGATCACCGAGATGTATTTCGTTTACCCAGACTTCACCACTGATTTCTCGGTTAGTATCGTTTCGGATGCCGAGTAAAATCCCTCCGATGTTTTTTACTGATAGTTGTGATGTGCTTGTTCCTGTTCCACGCACAACGAAACCATCTGGGTGTCCATCAGGTGCATTTTCGATGGGGGATGTTTGTGATGAGCGTGTTGTATCTGTTTCAAAGTCTTGTTCCTCTATTTGGTCTGGATATTCATTTCTTCTGTTGTCGCGTAGGTCAATTTCAATGAGTTTCCAACCTTCAAAGTCAACCAGCACAGTGTATTCGTAGTAATTGGTGAGGTTATCAAAGATATTGACATCCTCTTCCTGTGTCGGTTGATTTAGGAAAGGATCGGCACTATAGAAGGAACTTCGGTAACCCGTTCGTACGTTAGGCGCGAGTTGGAGCACAAATGTTGTATCACTTTTGTCACCATACAACCAGAGTCGGAGTGTATCGTGTGTGCTGAAATCTTGTCCTTCGCTTTGTGTAAACCCCTTGAGCTGCTTAGAAGTGACACCGTGTGAACCGGGAAAAAGATAGTATTCTAAGCTAAGGGTTTGTTCGCGTTGTTGCTGCGTTTGAAAACCGAGAGAGGTGGCTGTGAAAGGGTGAAGTTTTCTGAAGAGTTCATCATCTTCAATCTCCAAGTACGCGCTCTGGTAATCATCATAACTGAAGTTGTCCTTAGTACCAACGATGAACTTTTCTAATGTATCTTGCACAACCTGACTATTGGCAAGGTTTGTGGATGTTTCTATGACAGGTTTTGTAACGACACCTTGTTCCCACCTGTTTCCGACGATTTCAATTGAAGCCCACTGGAACGTTCCTTTGACGTTTTCCGGCCGGTTTTTCATGAGCCATAGGCGGAAATGCTGGACAAACACGAGACTTGGAACACGCGAACCTTCGGGTAGAAATTCTGTTAGTGGGATGCTTAGGAACGTCCAACCGTTGCTGTTTTTACCTTTAATCCATTCATTCGGAATTTCATTGAGTGGGATTGCGACCTGAAAGTATGCATCAACGCTATCCAGGACACCGTCGCCGTTGAGGTCTTCACTATCTAAAACTTGATTATTCGCCCCGAAAGATTCAGGTTGGAATGGACCATCATAACGCCAGCCAACATCTTCCCCCGTATCCAATCTCCCATTGCCACGGTATTTTTGTGTTTCCGGCAGGTTTTCAAGGTCAATGTCAAGTGCGTCCACAACCTGGTCACCGTTGGTATCCTCTAATAATGGGGGTAGGTCTTCACTGTCAAGTCGTCCATCTGCATCTGTGTCTTCATTCACAGCACCGAGGTTGAGGTATAAGGTGATATCGTCATCGCCTTGTACGCGCAACCACATCTCTATAAAACCGCGTTCTGAGTAGTCAACCCCTGATTTTGAGACACCGTTTGAGAAGCCTCCCCACTCCTCAATTACGTCATTGAAATCGTAGCCGATTTCCATAATCAACCGTTCTTCTGTTGAAAGTGACAGGGGTTGGATGGATGATGCGGGAACGTCTCTATTTCGCATATAGTTTCCGATAGCTTCTGCTTCCTCTTTGTCCTTTAATACGACATTAAAGAGAACTCTATTTTCTTGCGTAGGTAAAACGGCATAAGAGTGTGTTGACGAGTTCGTTTGTTGTGATTCAGTGACATAAGGGATACTACTCGGTTTCCAACTATATTTTATAGTTGGTATCGTTGTGGTTTGCTTCACGCCTTCCATGCTATCAATCAAAGCGACACCAACGCTATTGGGATTATTATGTGAGTAAGCCGATTCTCCACTAAAGTCTATAGAAAGGGGAAATCTACGTAGGTTGACAAAAGGCAATGGGTTTAGCAACCAGGCGATGTTGAACTCTCTTCCAAAGCTGGTGTTGATATTAAACGCTTGTAATCGGTTGGGTACCTCATTGACATTAGGTATTTGTACCGATTGCTGTCCTGTTGTTAGGATGTATCCTGTTGAGATGTTAAAACCTTTTTGAAAAACGGGATTAAAATATGTCGTTCCTGCTCCGTATCCTCCATAATAACTCGTTCCTACTCTTGAACGGCCGCCGAAACTTCCGAAGCTGCTATACCCACTTCCACCGAAACCACTGCCGCCGAAACCAGTACCTCCTATACCAAAATTGCCGAGTCTACTTCCTGAACGCGTTCCAGTATTAGGAAATCTTTCAGAAAACGCATCTGTGCTGGGAGTATTGTCAAACCCGGGTAGCGATGTTTGAAATCCACCTAAACGATTGAATCTATCCTCAAGATTCTGCTCTTTTTCCGATTTTGGTTTAGGTTTGTGTGTGTAATCTAACCAGACACCGAGAACTGATTGCTGTGTGCCGCCGCCGAAAGGTGTCTTTTCAAATTCTACGACGATTTCGTCAAATTCGTCCAGTTCAGTAAAAAAGCGAATGGTGCCGACTTCGTAAATCATCATATAATCGGTATCGCGTGTGAGAAGTCTACCGTTTAGGCGCACGGTTTCGCTATTGGGAATAACAAACAGTCCGACGTTGTATGTTTCAGATTGGTATGCGTAATCAGCAACGATAGTGTATATTTGGTCAGTGCTCCGTAAGGATTCCAAGTAAATATCTTCGTTATTCAGATCATCTTTATATTGGTAATATGGGTGTTGTGGATCGTTGATCTGAAATGGGTTTAAATCTGGGAAACGTAGTAATCCCCTGTCATAGTCAATGAAATCAGGATCTATGAGCCCGTCTCGGTTTTGGTCTAAACCAAAGATTTCAATGTATGGTACGGGCCCAGTTTCGGTCTCAAAGGTTTCACTTTCGCCTTGACGGAGGATAGTCAACTGAAAGTCGCGCGGATTAATATTTCTGTTTCCCAGACTGTAGACGTGTGAGGCAGCAGTACCGCGAAATCCTTTTGCCTTTAATACAACGTAACCGATCTGTTCTCCTTCTTCATCAATCGTGCCATCACTGTTTTCATCAACGAAGACGTTTCCGGGATTTCCAATGGTGCCGCCGCCATCTCCGAGGTACTCGTAAGCGACGATGATGGTGTAACTTGTTGAGATAGGTGATAGAAATTCTATTTCACCGGTTTGATAATCAATGTTGTAGTCTTGACCGGGGAACTGTGGGTTGAAGTATCCTTGACTGGTAAGAATCCCCCCTTGGTTGTTTCCGACTACGTTATCATCAATATAGATTTCAACGCTTCCAGCTTTAATGGGTAGGTATGCCTCGTGTATCAAGTCTTCTTCACCTTTATGGACGAGGTAGAATCTATTTTTTACATAATTTGCGTCTGCGATCTGAATCCCACGTGGACCATAGCCGAAACTTGCTCTGCGCGATTGACCGCGGAAGGTTCTGACTTCGCGGACACCCCTACTCCGTGAACCGAAAACCGTCATCCGTGTATTCTTATATTCAAATACACCTTCAAGACCAAAAAGATTTCTGTTGATATTCAAGAAACGTGTGTTCGGAAGACTCAGTGTGATGTCACCGAAGGATATTGTTTTGATGATACTATCTGGTTTCCCCTCATACCAGACCTTTATTTTCTGTTCTTTTGCGCCCCCGAGTCCATATCCTCCGTAGCTGCTTAACCCACCATATCCACCCCCATAAGTATCCCCTGCATTATAGTCTACTTCTATGTGTATGCGTTCACCAACACGTCCGTGCAATCCTATTCTTTGTTGTTGTCGGATGTTGATACCAGTTGCCCGTGGAACACCACCGTAGCTGCTGTAACCACTTCCATAAGATGATCCAAAGCTGCCGTATCCACTACCGAACCCGCTGCTATAACCGAAATCATCATATCCATAAGAGGAACTCAATCCGAGATCGAGTCCTGACCCGTAGTCTCCATAGCTGCCGTAGCTGTATCCACCATAACGGTTTAAATCACCTTCTCCGAAATAGTGTGTTTTATTGACCTCAATTGTTACGGATTGGTAACCTGTAATGCGCAGGTTTGAATCCATTGGCAGATCAATCCCTTTTGTTTCGGATTTTGGACGTGGTTTCCAGTCGTAAAGTTCAGATAGATCACCAAGGTTGGGCGGGTATTTCCAACGCTTAAGGGTATCTAAATAAGGGAACAATATCTGACGACGTAAAGGGATTTCTGTGTCTACTTCTTCATCAGTTTTCTCTGTTTTCGGTTCACTTTGTGGCCATTTATCTTTTTTGGGTTTCTTGATAAACGGATTCTCATCCTGTGTTGGACTTGTAGTTTCTTGTTGTGGAGGTGGGTCGGGTTCAACTTTATCTGCTGTTTGGACTGGTTGTATAAAAAAGAGAAAACAACATGCGAGGATAAACAGAAAAATATATCTATGTCCGGACTTTGGGTACAAAAGGGAACGCTCCGTAGAATAGTTTGTGTATGTATTAGTGTTATAACGGAAAAGCGTTTGTTGGGGTTTACATTAAGATTCGTTTTGCTTTGTGTCCACCGTGCATTCCGCGGTTTTGTCTGAACCAGGATTTACAGATTTCCAGGATTTTCCTCAACAGGTTCTATTCCCAAAGTTGACATCATAGTGCATCAAAAATCCTTGATGAGGTAATTCTGGTAATCTGTAAATCCCGGGGAATGCCATTGGGCGAATGCGCGTATGGCATTCGCCATGATTCATACCGTTGATTTCTTGATTTGTAAATCCTGGTTCAGACAAACAATCAGCATCACTCACTTACATCCCACATATGAATGGTGTTGTCATCACTCCCACTGGCGAGGGTGCTCCCATCCGGCCTGAACGCTACGGTGTAGAATTTATCTGTATGCCCTGTGAGTGTGCCTGAATAGTAGGTTCTGGCAGGTTCTGGGGGTGGGTCTATGGGTGTTTCTGTACCGTTATCTATTTTGTCGCCATTCGTCACCATTTTGTCGTCTTCAATAGGCGTGGTGGTCTCCTCATCACCACCACACGCAACGATCATCATGGCGAGGAAAATACTGAGTATCAATAAGCTTCTTTTCAAAGTTATCTCCTTGTGCATGTAATATTTGGACATATTACAACATAGACGAAAACATGTCAATCTTTTGTCTCATTTGGGGAAGTGTACGGAATCACGGAAGGCACGGAGTACGCGGAAAACGCGGAAAAGACACCCGCAATAGCATTTATTGCCTAAGATTACCAGCATCTAAGCAATAAAATTGATTGCAGCAGTCTTCTCCGTGTATTCCGCGTACTCCGCGCATTCCGCGATTCTGTCTGAACCAGGATTTGCAGGATTATCGGATTTTCAGGATTTACCTCAACAAGTTCTATTCCCAAAGTTGACACCAAAGGGCATCAAAAATCCTTGATGGGGTAATCCTGGTAATCTGATAATCCTGTAAATCCTGGTTCAGACAAACAAACAGCACCACTCACTAACATCCCACATGTAGACGGTATTGTCGGTACTCCGCAAAATCCAAAAAAGTCCCAATTCTAATACGTATCAGATAGGTGTGCCCTGCATTGCATCAGGAATGTCAATACCGAATGCGTTAAGCACTGTTGGTGCAATGTCGTATATGCTTTTTGTGGGGACATGTCCACGTGTTTGTCTACCGTCTTTGAGAATAAACATACCCATCTCAGCATGGTTGCAATCGTCGGGACCGGTGTCGTTGTCATAAGTATAGATGCTGTCGTAGCCAACACTCCCCACCGAACGCCAATAGAGGTCACCGAAATAGGCGATGAGATCAGGCGGGATGTTTCGGCACTTTTGATATACCTCTTCTGGCTTAAAGACGCGGGTATTGATGTTCTGTCCCGATTCGTCTACGATTGCTTCAAGTTGTCCCTTTAGTGTATCTCGAACCCTTTCGTAGTCTTGCGGATTGACAATCCCGTTAGGTTCTCTACCAGAAACATTGAGAAAGATTCGTGCGTAATACCCACCTTCACCCCACGCTTTTGTTTGTCGCCAATCTACCATGTCGGTAGAGAACTGTGTCACGTTTTTCGGTTTGGTTTTTAGCGTGAGATAACCGTTCTTTATCAACCATTCATTGACACAGATACCGCCCTCCATCCGTTTTGCGCCGTGATCAGAGACAATCATGACAGTGGTGTCATCATCAATATACGTTAATATTTGTCCGAGTTCATCATCAAGAGTGCGATAGTAGTTCCGCATTGTGTCTGTGAAAGGAGAATTCGGTTCATATTTTGGGTGTGTTTTATCCCAAAACCGCCAAAATGCGTGATGGAGCCGATCAGAACCCATCTCCACCATCATGAAGAAATCCCATGCTTTTTGCTCAAGCAGATAACGTGCGAATTTGAACCGTGCGCGTGTCATTTTGAGAAGCTGCTGTTCCAACTCTGTGCGTTTATCCGTGCGGTAATTTGGAATATCAATCATGTAATCAGGTGCGACTTGGGCAATTTCACGTGTGAGTCTTGGTGGAAAGGTCCACTGCAAGTTTCGTTGTGTCAGTGGAGAATTGAGATCACACGGTGTGAGGAAACTGGTAACCATCCACCCCGGAAACGGCTTTGAGGGATAGGTGAGCGGGACTCCCAAGACAGCAGAACGTTTTTGTGCTTGTCCAAGTATATCCCAGAGTGTCGGTACTTGCACAGCGTGCGCGTTGGCAATGGAGAGTGCATCGTAGATATAATCCGCGCGGTTGCGGAAGCCGTATATACCGAGTTCACCCGGATCGCGGCTGGTCATCATGCACATCCACGCTGGCACGGTAATAGGGGGAATCGTGCTTTCTAATTCCCCATAGATACCCTCACCCATTAAGCGTTGTGTATTTGGCATGTCATCTATGAATGCATCAAAGACCAATTCGGGTGCAGCGCAATCCCATCCGATAATGAGTACCCGCTTTTTCATGCTTTTCCTTTATTTTCCACAAACTGGAAAGTTTATGCTACTATGCCCAACGTGGGTTTCTGCCCCCAAAACGTTGTTCGCTGATATTCCACAGTTCCGTTAGCCCGAGTTGTCGGATGTGGTCTAAACCGGCAATGCATGGATCGTTTATTTGAGTGAGCCATTGCTGAAGTTCTTCCTCTAACTCATCTTTGAGGGATTGTGAGTCAGCATCGTTAATAAGGTTGTTCATTTGATACGGATCGTTATCATTATCGTAGAGCAGCCAACCCGTTCCATCGTAATGACGGGCATAAGTATGTCTATGTGTCCGAACTCCGCGCCATTCGCGAAGACCGAAATTGAACCCTTCCCCTCCATGCAACGGAAGCTCAAGCAGCACAGATTGCGGTTCATCAACTGCCTTTCCAAGCATCACATCTGAGAGGTCAATGCCTTCAACACCTTCCGGTATGGGTAGGTTACACAAGGATAGCATTGATGGCATAAAATCAACAAGACTTAATAAAGTGTCGCGGGTAACACCAGCGGGTATATTACGCGGGTATCGGATCATGAATGGGATGCGGCTTGATTCGTCCCACGGGCGTTCTTTTCGGTTATGTCCATGACTACCCAGCATATCTCCGTGGTCGGATGTATAGACAAGGATTGTGTCTTCAGCGATGCCGATTTCGTCAAGGGCATGCATCAAGCGTCCGAGGTTTTCATCTAAAGCCGCAATATGTGCGTAGTAGCCTGAAATATCTTTTCGTGTGGCAGGCGTGTCTACTGCGTTCGGACGTAACTGAATATCTTCTGGTGGATACATCTCTTTATACCGTTCAGGCACATGTTCATACGGATTGTGAGGGGGTCCCCAACTTAAATAGAGACAGAAGGGTTCATCTGCATGGTCTCGGCAGTATTGGATTGCCTGATCCGTTTGAAAATCGGGTTCATATCCTTCAATTTGGTGTCTGTTTCCATCGGAATCGTGGTAGGGTGCGTTGAAATAATTATGATGGCAATTCCATCCAACCCAATGATCAAAACCGAACCGCATTTCGTGAGTAATGAACTTATCTCTTGGCATTCCACCGAGATGCCATTTACCGATATACCCTGTTGCGTATCCATCGTCTTTGAAGACCTGGGCGATTCCCGTTTCTGACAGCGGGAGCGGTAAATCGTTGGAGACAGCTTTGTGGCTTAGCGGGTGTTGGCCGGTCATCAGGCATCCGCGTGCAGGTACACAGATCGGGACGTTGGTAAAAGTGTTCGGAAAGAACATCCCCTCTTGTGCAAGTTGATCCATAGCGGGTGTCTGCACTTGTGGGTTGCCAGCACACCCGACATCACATTGTCGGTGTTGGTCACCGAATACAAAGATTAGATTTGGTTTTCGTTCCATTTTTCCTCCTATTTTTTTCGTCTAATCTGGCAATCCTGTAAAACCGTGTTCAAATGATACTGTTCGGTATCTCTACTCTACCCGATCTACAAAACCTAATCTGCATCACCATGATCGAGAACCCATAACAGCACAGTGCCATCACTACTGCCACTTGCCAGCGTCTTGTTATCAGGACTGAACGCAAGGCTATATATAGGATACGTATGTGCTTTAAACTCGATTATGAAGGCACCAGTGCGGGGTATCCCACAGACTAACGGTTCTGTCCCAACCACCACTTGCCAACATCTTGTCATTTGGACTGAACGCAATGCCTTCAACACCTTCTACATGTCCTGTCATCCTCCGTAGTTCTGTACCTGTGCGCGCATCCCATAAACGGATAGTCCTGTCTGCACTCCCGCTTGCCAACAGTGTCCCATCTGGACTGAACACTGTCATCAAAACAAAGTCCGTATGTCCTGTGAGAAATTGGAGTGGTTTGTCTGTGTGTGCATCATAAATCCAAATACCTGTGCTACACGAGACCGCCAAATACTTTCCATCATGAGAATAGCTTATATTCCCTCTTATTCAGCCTTTACCGAGCCGTGCTCTTGCACCTTCGGGTAAGTTCCGTAAATGCCAATCCTGTGTATCTTGTGTGTTGCTGTTTTGTGGAATAACACATATCGCTAAACCAATTGCAAAAATGAAAATTAGTGTCTTTTGCATGAAAGTCATCCTTTTGGAAGAGTGTCGTTTTAACCTACATGATAGCATAAGTTAGCACTAAATGTGGTGTAATTATTGGTTATCGACAGTCAGTTGTTAGCGGTTAATAGTAGGCGCGTTCTGTAAACGCGCTGGATTGTCTGAACGCATCAACGCCTCATGAGCCTTTGGTGGGAATTCAGCGGAGTTTTCCTGCTCCCCGCCTAATTCATTTATCAACCTCAAGTTCCCACAACAACACAGTGCTACCACCCGCACTTGCCAAGGTCTTCCCATCCGGGCTAAACACAACGCAACTGACAGAACTCTGGTGCCCTTTCAATGTTCGAAGAAGAGTGCCAGTGCGCACATCCCATAGATGGATGCTGCTGCTAGTACCTCCACTCGCCAACATCTTGCCATCCGGACTGAATGCTACACTATAGGGATGATGTAACTTATCCGCTTTCAACGTCCAAAGCAATTCACCCGACTCCGCATTCCATAAACGTACAATTTTGTTCTCATGGCCACTTGCGATCGTTTGTCCATCTGGACTAAACGCAACACACTGAACTTTCCACGCCAGCTTATCATTAAAAGTCAAAAGCAGCGAACCACTATGCACATCCCAGGTGCGCGAAATGCCTCCATTATACCCGGCGACTAACACAGAACCGTCTGGGCTGAATGCTACACTATTGACCTGACTATTCTGTTTCGCTTCCAGCATGTTTATCCGTTTTTGTGTATGCATATCCCACAAATAGATGATGCCATCATTAATTGCACTCGCCAACTTCTTGCCATTTGGGCTAAATGCAACGCTTCTGACCCCACCAGAACCAGACAAGAGCAGCGGCAGTGCTGCACCTGTTTGGACATCCCACAAACCCAAAGTCTTGTCCCAACTCCCACTCGCCAGTGTCTTTCCATCCGGACTGAACGCAACGCTATAGACAGGCTCGGTATGCCCTTCCATTGTCCGAATTACAGCACACGTCTGTGCATCCCATAGATAAACGGTGTTGCCCCGCGTGCCACCTGCCAGCATCTTCCCATCCGGACTGAACGCTATACTACGGATACTTTGCGTCCGTTCCACTATCTTCCGAAGTTCTTCGCCGGTTTCCACATCCCATAGACGCACAGTGTTGTCTCTGCTACCACTCATCAACGTCTTCCCATCCGAGCTAAATAGAACGTTCATCACATCAACCTGATGCCCATACAACACCCGTAGATGTGTTCCTGTCTGCACATCCCATAGACGGACAGTGTCGTCCCGACTCCCACTCGCCAATATTTTTCCATCTGGACTGAACGCTACACTATAGACATCTTCGCTATGTGTAATTAACGTCCGATGAGAATCAACCGTTTGCATATCCCACAGCCTGATAGTTTTGTCCCGACTCCCACTCGCAAGCATTTTCCCATCTGGACTGAACGCAACGTCTAAGACTGGACTCCTATGTCCTATAAGCGGCAGAATCGTTTTCCCTGTCTCCACATCCCACAGCCGCAGCATTTTGTCCTCACTCCCACTCACCAGTGTCTTCCCATCCGGACTAAATGCTACGCTTGTTACACCCTCTATATGCCCCGTCAGCGTCTTTAGATGTGTACCAGTGCGCACATTCCACAAACGGATGGTCTCGTCTTCACTTGCGCTTGCCAGTGTTTTTCCATCCGGGCTGAACGCTACGTCTGTGGTTACACTCTCATGTCCTTGCAGCGTCCAAAGTTCAGTGCCGGTGCGTGAATCCCACACACGGACAGTTTTATCGTAGCTTGTACTTGCCAACAGCAACCCGTCGGGGCTGAACGCTACGTTCAAAGCCTTATACGTATGTCCTACCAGCAGACTAAGCACTTTACCCGTCTCTGCATCATATACCCAAATACCAGTGCTACAAGCCACAGCCAAACGTTTCCCATCATGGGAACTTGCGATTCTTCCAGTCATCGCGCCTTTACCAATCCGCGCTTTCGCGCCCTCGGACAAACCCTGCAAATGCCAGTCTTGTGTATTTTGTGTGATGCTGTTTTGTGGAATAACACATATCGCTAAACCAATTGCAAAAATTAGAAACAGTGTTTTTTTCATGAGTTCGTTATCCTTTTCTTCTATATCGTTTTGACTCACAATTTGAATTCCTTATATGACTGTATTGCATTATTTCTATAGATTGATGTTACGAAAACTACTGTAGCCAGGTATATATTTTCCTGAGCATACTTTCACTCCGTGTCCACAATGACCTTTTAAATGGTGAGACAACCTTTGTATAGCTGCAGAAATCGGTTCGTTTGGCGCGGTATTGCTCTTTATGCGCGATCAAACCCGCATTCTCCGGTGGCGATGCACCGAAATCCACCCATTCGTATCCCTCTTTACATGCCCATGTGATAATATGGTGAAAAATTGCATTATTCGGACGGTATTGTAAGAACTCAGGTATAGAAGCTTCACACCACAAGGTTACGGTGTGATTGTAGCATAAATAGAGTAATCCTGCAATGATTGTGTCTTGGTATGTTGCTATTGCAAGTTTAGCAATTCCCCGCTGTAGCAGCATTTTCATAAGTCCACGCGGTTTTGGTGTCCCTCCTAATCGTTTTACAGTGTTCAGGTACATCTCATAAAATGTGGATAGGTCCTCCTCATTATCGGTATCAATAACTTCCACGCCCGATTTTTGTGCTTTCCTGACAGCTCCTCGTACCCTTTTATTGTAGTCTTGCCAAATCGTATCAATATCTTCGGTTGTCTTTAAAATGTGTGTAAAACGTTCTGTACGTTTATATCCAAATTCTGTTAATAAATCACCATAGTGTCTTGTATCGTCCGGTGAAAGTGTCCAGCACAATTCGCACCATCCTTTTCCGGATGATGCCGTTTGTAGATAGTTCTCTACCGTTGTAATCAATTCTCTTGCGTTTAGTTGTCCGCAATCGATGATCTGTGGACCACCGAACAAATTCCACGGCATAGAATGCCACAAACGGATGCCGGGTATCGGTTGAAACACAAAGGCTGGGATTCCCCCAATTGTCATATCATCCTTTTTGGTGAGGAGATAGAAAGGTTGAAGCTGCTTGAAAGTATTATCAAGTGCATCTCTCCAAGCTGCCCCGTGAAAAGCAGTGCCATTTTGACATTGAAGGACGATGGTATCCCATTTATCAGGATTTTGTGATGTAAGAAGTTCTATGGTGTACACATGCACATTGTAATTGATATACCTGTTTTGTGCAAGGAATCTAGGATGTTTGTGCAAAAATTATACACACCCCATCCTACCTTATACATTGAAATTATGTTTCAAATTATACTAAAATATGGTACAATTCACTAAAAAAGTGATAAGGAGAAAATTAAAACTACTAACAGTGTTATTTTTTGCGACATTCCAAACATCTTGTAGACATTAGCAAAGGAAAAAACAATGGACCCGATTAAGGAATATCTGAAACTTGAAACGCGCCGCCAATTCTTCGGCAAATGTGCGATGGGACTTGGTGGTGCAGCCCTCGCCTCAATGCTGCCGAATAGTATTGTCAATGCACTTGAACAGCAAGCTGGAACGCGAATTGGTGGTTTGCCTGAACTGCCGCACTTTGCACCAAAGGCGAAACGTGCTATCTATCTATTCATGTCCGGTGCACCCTCACAGATGGACCTATTTGATTACAAACCGAAAATGGGTGAATGGTTTGATAAAGACCTGCCAGAAACGGTGCGGATGGGACAACGACTTACAACGATGACCTCTGGACAAGCTCGCTTCCCAATTGCCCCGTCTATCTTTGAGTTCAAAAAGCACGACAACGGTAGTGATGGCGCATGGCTCAGCGAATTGTTACCCCATACCGCAACTATGGTTAAAGACATCGCTATCGTCAAAAGTGTTCACACCGAGGCTATCAATCATGATCCAGCTATCACGTTTGTGTGTACCGGTGACGAAACGCCCGGAAAACCCAGTCTCGGTGCATGGCTTAGTTACGGGTTAGGCAGTGAGAATCAAAACCTACCCGCTTTTATTGTGATGAACGCGACCTGGAGCGGTCCGAAGGGCGCGCAAGCTCTTTACAACCGCCTATGGGGTTCGGGGTTCCTCCCATCAGAACACCAAGGTGTGCTACTCCGTAGTCAAGGCGATCCGGTGCTATTCCTCTCAAATCCGAAAGGCATGAGCGAAAAAGCACGGAAACGGATGCTTGACTCGCTGGTCAAACTGAATGAAGAACTCTATGAGGAGGTAGGCGATCCAGAAACGCATGCCCGTATCTCACAATATGAGATGGCGTTCAGGATGCAATCCTCTGTCCCTGAACTCACTGATCTTAAACAGGAGTCTGACAAAGTTAAGGAGATGTATGGACCTGAAGTTGACACCCCTGGGACGTTTGCGAATTGCTGTATCCTGGCACGCCGGATGATGGAACGGGATGTCCGTTTGGTACAAATCTTCCATCGCGGTTGGGACCAGCACGGTGACTTACCCAAGAACATTCGGAATCAGGCACGCGATATCGACCAACCTGCAACCGCACTCGTCCAAGACTTGAAACAACGCGGCATGCTTGATGAAACACTCGTTGTCTGGGGTGGTGAATTCGGACGGACTGTTTACTGCCAAGGCGCGCTCAAAAAGGATAACTACGGACGCGATCATCATCCGAAATGCTTCACCCTTTGGATGGCTGGCGGCGGTATAAAAGGTGGAATCGTTCACGGTGAAACAGATGACTTCAGTTACAACATCGTCAAAGACCCTGTTTCTGTGCGCGACCTAAACGCTACGATACTCAATCAACTCGGTATTGACCACGAACGGTTGACCTTTAAGTTCCAAGGGCTTGACCATCGGTTGACTGGCGTTGAGGAAAAAGCAAGGGTTGTCAATGAGATATTGGCATAACCTTAAAAATTTGCTGACAGGAACGTTCATAAGACCGCCTGTCAGCAATGTCCTCAGTTATGATAGGTATGACTCAAAACATATACAGAGGAAGAACACTTTATGAGACATCTTTGTGCGTTATTTGCAATACCGATAATTTCCCTCAGTTGTTCATCTAAGCAAAATGTAACTATACCAGATCCGAACTTAGCCGCTGTCGTGCGTGAAGCTCTCAACTTAGATCCAAGTGATCCGATTCCAGAAAAGAAGTTGAAAGAATTAGAGGAACTTACTACTTACCAATACAACATAATAGACTTAACGGGACTGGAAAAAGCGACAAAATTAAAGGTCTTAAAAGTCTCTGATAATAAAATCAGCACTCTCAGTCCAATTGCTAATTTGACACAACTCACTACGTTATCACTTTCTAACAACCCGATTAGCGACATAAGACCGATTGCTAATTTGAGGAAGTTAACCCATTTAGGCCTTGGCGGTTGTCAAGTCAGTGATATTAGACCTCTCATTGGTTTGACACAGTTACAAGTACTGTCGCTTAGCAAAAATCCTATCCGTTTAGGCCTTGGCGGTTGTCAAGTCAGTGATATTAGACCTCTCATTGGTTTGACACAGTTACAAGTACTGTCGCTTAGCAAAAATCCTATCCGTGATTTTAAACCTATTTCAGAATTAACGTCCCTAACGTATTTAGAACTTCGGGAAAATCAGATCGCAGATTTAGAACCACTCACGGAATTGACGCAGTTAACGAAGTTACGGCTCTGGAGAAATCAGATCAGTAATATAGAACCACTCACGGAATTGCCAAATTTAACAGAATTGGAGCTTGACTATAATCCAATCACTGATATTACACCACTCTCAGGCATGACACAGTTGACAAGTTTATCGCTTAATGGAAATCAGATCACGAATATAGAACCACTCGCTAACTTGAAGCAGATAACAGGACTCTTTCTTGGTAGGAATCAAATCAACGACATTACACCGTTGACGGGGTTAACACAATTGAAATATATGGGGTTAGGGGGAAATCAAATCAATGATATAAACCCAGTTGCCAAGTTTACACAGTTAACATCGTTGCATCTACACAAAAACCGAATAAGCAATATAGAACCACTTGCGAGTTTGGCAAAGTTAGCACGGTTAGACCTCTCGGAAAATCAGATTAGCAGCATAGAGCCGCTAGTTGATTTAGTGCAGTTGACAAGGTTATACCTCCACATAAATCAGATTAGCGATATCGCACCCCTTGCTGAATTGACAGATTTGAAAGAAGTAAACTTTGAGGGTAATCAAATCCACGATATTTCACCGATTGCTGAGGCAACAAAAATCCATTTCTTATACCTTGAACGAAACCAAATTAGCGATATCAGTATTGTTGAAAACTTTACAAGCTTAAGGCGTTTATTTATTGGAGACAATCCAATTCAGGATATGGAACCACTCCAAAAATTACTAAAACAGATTCCTGATTTGGGATTGGATATCTCACTACCACCTGCTATTAAGTAAAACGCACCGATGACTTAAACAAGCATCGCGAAAGGAGATAAACAATGGACCCGATTAAAGAATATCTGAAACAACACGTCGCCAATTCTTTGGCAAATGTGCCATGGGACTTGGCGGCGCAGCTCTTACCTCACTGCTGCCAAATAGCATAGCAAATGCCCTTGAACAGCAAGCAGTGCCACAGACAGGCGGGTTGCCTGGGTTGCCGCACTTTGCACCGAAAGCAAAACGCGCCATCTATCTATTTATGTCTGGGGCACCATCACAGATGGACATGTTCGACTATAAACCACAGATGGGTGAATGGTTTGATAAAGACCTACCAGAAACGGTGCGGATGGGACAACGTCTCACAACGATGACCTCCGGACAAAAACGTTTTCCAATAGCACCCTCTATCTTTGAGTTCAAACAGCACGACAACGGTAGTGAGGGTGTATGGCTTAGCGAGTTGCTACCGCACACCGCAACTATGGTTAAAGACATAGCAATTGTAAAATCATTACACACCGATGCAATTAACCACGACCCGGCTATCACCTTTGTTTGTACCGGTGATGAAACACCCGGTAAACCGAGCCTCGGCGCGTGGTTGAGTTACGGGTTAGGCACAGAAAACAAAAATCTCCCATCTTTTATTGTCATGAATGCAACGTGGACAGGCAGAAAGTCCGCACAAGCACTCTATAACCGCCTCTGGGGTGCCGGGTTCTTACCCTCCGAGCATCAAGGTGTGCTGCTTCGTAGTCAAGGTGATCCCGTGCTGTTTCTGTCAAATCCGAAAGGTATGAGCGAAAAAACACGCAAACGCATGCTTGACTCTCTGGTCAAACTCAACGAAGAACTCTATGAGGAAGTCGGCGATCCAGAAACGCATGCCCGTATTTCACAATATGAGATGGCGTTCAGGATGCAATCCTCTGTCCCTGAACTTACGGATTTGAACCAGGAACCGGACAAAATCAAGGAGATGTATGGGCCCGATGTCAACAAACCCGGCACATTTGCACACTGCTGTATCCTTGCGCGGCGGATGATGGAACGTGATGTCCGTCTCGTGCAAATCTTCCATCGCGGTTGGGACCAGCACGGCAACTTACCGAATGACATCCGCAACCAATGCCGTGACATTGACCAACCTGCAACTGCACTCGTCCAAGACCTAAAGCAACGCGGCATGCTTGACGACACCCTTGTTGTCTGGGGGGGCGAATTCGGACGCACTGTTTACTGCCAAGGCGCACTCAAAAAAGACAACTATGGGCGCGACCATCACCCGAAGTGTTTCACGATGTGGATGGCTGGTGCTGGTATCAAAAGCGGAATCGTCCACGGCGAAACAGATGACTTCAGTTACAATATCGTCAAAGACCCCGTCTCTGTCAGAGACCTGAACGCCACGATACTCAATCAACTCGGTATTGACCACGAACGGTTGACCTATAAGTTCCAAGGACTTGACCATCGCTTAACAGGGGTAGAGGAAAAAGCAAGGGTTGTTAGTGAGATCTTGGCATAACCTAAACATTCGCTGATGGACGCGCGCTGTAAGTGTGTCATCTTCAAAGTTGAACTACTGAATATCTGTCTAAACAAAAACTTTTGTATCTACAGTTGGAGCTAAAATGCAAGTTTACCATGGTACCGAACAGACACTTGATGCGGATACATTCCTCTCAATTTTGCAAGCGGATTATGAAAGCGTGTTTTTGACAAATTGCATTATTGAAGGAGCAATTTTTTTTTCAACCGAATCCAGTGAACAATCTGTGGTAGATAAAGAAATTGTTTGCATAGGGTGCACGTTTAAAAACAGTGTCAAATTCGAAAAAAACGATTTTCAAAAAGAGGTATTTTTTGGAAATTGCGTTTTCCAAGATACTGTTCACTTCCGTGGGACTGTGTTCCAAAATTCTTGTGACTTTGGAGAATCGAAATTTGAAGGGCCTGCTCTCTTTCGCGGAACAACCTTTTATGGGCAAGCATGCTTTCGGCAAACCAGTTTCAAACAGGTTGCCGATTTCAATGAGGTACAATTCCAAGAAAACGCTGTTTTCAGAAATGCTATATTCCAAGACGCAGGACATTTCAGTAGTGCATTTTTCAACAAAGAGTTAGACTGTATGCAGGCACGCTTCTTTGAAACCACAGTATTTAATCATTCAAAATTTCTCGGAAAAATTGATTTCACTTCGGCACGGTTTGCTGTTACGGCATCCTATCAAAACGTAAGTTATAATTCAGACACGATATGGCAATTGGTGCGAAACAAGTTTACCCATCAGCCAGAACAACCAACAGAATTTTATTTGGATAGTGAAGATATCAATGGGGTATTGAATCCATTTTTCAAGCGTTACGTGGCGGATCAGCAGTTCATACGCGCTTTCAAAGAAAAGCATCCGTTTTGGGGGTTGGTTTGGCGATGGAGCTCAGATTACGGGCGCAGTCTCACACTTTGGGCACTCTGGTCACTGCTGATTGCCCTTTCGTTTTCACTTGTGTATATGCAAGCACCGACGTGGTTTCCAGATTGGCTGCAGGAAGCGATGCCTCAATTTCACCAAGCAACTGGCGACCAAGTTGATGAACCATTAACATTTTGGAAATCCTTCTACTTTAGCATCGTTACCTTTACGACATTAGGATTCGGGGATGTGGTTGCAGACAATAACTCCGCGCGCATCCTTGTCACACTTGAAGTTATGTTCGGATATATTATGCTCGGAGGCCTAATCAGTATTTTTGCCAATAAACTTGCCAGTCGGAGTTAATATCATCAAAAATGTTCCTGTTTTTACAATTGATTTGAACAAAATACTCAAAGATTTTCACGATGATGAAAAAAAATAGAATAGGAGATATAATGAACACACCATCAACACCTGAAGAACGGCATTTTCGCTTGGGCGCAGAAGAACTTTCCTTTTGGCGCGAAAACGGTTATCTCGTCCGTTTAGATGTATTCACCACTGAAGAAAATGACACACTTCGTCAAGTCGCAGAAGATATTGTTGACGGCAAACGTCCATTTCCTTCCGCACACATTGATCAGAACGCACTTGTGAGGGATGGAAAGATAGAGGAACAGGGCATCTATGCGATGCACAAGATACATCATCCGAGTTGTTTTTGCCCGGAATTCCTTGCCCGTGTGCGTGACCCGCGTTTAACCGACCCAATCGTTGATCTGATGGGACCAGATATACTCGGCATCAATAATCTGTTTATCTGGAAAGCCCCCAAAATAGGTCTCGGTTTTCCTTGGCATCAAGACAAATTCTATTTTCGAAATAGGTTTAACACAGAAACAACCATCGGGACATGGACAGCTATTGACCCTGCAGACCGAGAAAACGGGTGTTTGTATGTTATCCCCGGTAGTCATAAACACGATATTCATGAACATGACGATCTTGAAGGTTCACAACAGCGAGAGTTTAAGTTGGCACGTGGTGCACGCGACGAAGACGGTGTCGCGGTAGAAGTGCCGCCCGGTGCCGTCGTCTGGTTTCACAGCCATCTTTTACACAAAAGCACAGACAACCACAGTCTGCGGTTCAGACGTAGTTATGTTTCGCATTATCTGAGTGCACAGGCAGAATGGGCAAATCACAACGGTTCGTATAGGGGACAACCTATTATGTGGATTCGCGGTAAAACTTATCCTAATAAGGTGCATGAAGTTGAACGTGATGTATTACCCGTTCCTGAAGGTCAATAACCCCGTGCTAAAACATCGGGACTTGTGAGAACTGCCTGCTAAGTGGTCACTCCACGGGTTAAACCTTTGACTACAGGGGTGAAACAAGTTGATTTTAAGATGTTAACTAAACTTTCAATATAAAATAGGAGCAGGCATTCCTCCCCGTCCCAGAGCAGTGGGGTCTCCTGCCTGAAACATTGATGAATATCGTTGACTTACCACTCCTTCAACAACAGAGAGAAGAAATTCATCGGTTATTGTACAGTACGATCGATAGTGGTATATATGTTGATACCGAATCGATTTTGCGAGGACTACAAGAACTTCTTACCGATGATATAGAGATACAATTATGTTTTTCGGAAATTGTCGTTCATTTTTTAGAAACCTGTCTTGACGCGCCTAACCCTAATGCAGCATTAAATAACTTTTCTCGCTTTGCAGTTAGCATCTTCAATCGTAAATGCCTCTATCATCTGTTGCGCGATGCACCGTTTCTGATGCCAACGGTGATAAAGTGTTTTGGCGCATCAACATACCTATCAGACATATTAATTCGCAATCCTATCTATTTTTACGACATAATTGATGCACATGTGATGGGTGTTACGAAAACCCGTGACATCATGTATCACGAACTCAGTAGGTCACTTGGCAGATATAGAGATATTGATCAAAAACTTCGCATCATACGTCAGTATAAGCGTCGTGAGAGTCTCCGTATAGCCTTGCGCGACCTACTTCATGCCACTGATGTTGAGACCACTACGTTGGAGATGGCCAATTTAGCAGAAGCATCACTCCAGCACTGCTATGAAATTGGTAGGGACGAAATAATGGAACAAAAGTTTGGTAACCCGATGAATGAAGAAGGTACAGCACCTTGCCGTTTTGCTATTATTGGTATGGGAAAGCTCGGTGGATTTGAGCTCAACTTTAGTTCAGATATTGACCTTATTTTTGTCTATTCAGATGAGGGGAAAACCGATGAAGGGGTTGACAATTCTGAGTATTATTCAAGGTTATGTGAATTTATTATTAGGTCAATGAGTGAGGTGACAGCAGATGGATATGTGTTTCGCGTGGACATCCGTTTGCGTCCGGAGAGTAGTGCAGGGGTGATTATCCGTTCTATGGAAAGTTATGAGACTTACTATGAAGGTTGGGGAGATTTGTGGGAACGCCAGGCCTTGATCAAAGCGCGGCCTGTCGCAGGGGATTTAGATTTTGGGGACGAATTCATTCGCATGATCCATCCGTTTGTATACCAACGATACTTAGACGGTGTGACGCTCAATGAAATCAAAGTTGATATTCGCAACACAAAGGCTCGTATTGAGGAACGACTCGTTACCGAAAAGTCAGACCTTGACAAGCATGTCAAACTCGGTCCGGGTGCTATTCGGGATATTGAGTTTACTGTCCAGTGTCTTCAGATGATACATGGTGGCAAGCGAAAGTCTCTCTATTCACAGAATACATTGAAGACACTTGCGGTTTTGAAGGAAAATAGGTTACTTGATCACAACGACAGCGATCTATTGACAGATGCATATCGGTTCTTGCGGCGGGTTGAAAACAGTATACAAATTGAAGCTGATCAGCAACGATACTCTATACCAGTTAAGGCAGAAGAAGAATATCACCTTGTTAGAAGGTTGGGGTACCGTGAAAACGCAATTGAAACTTTCCGCAAAGACTACAGAAAGCATGTTACCAGTGTTCGTGAGATATTTGAAAAAGTTATGGACGTTCAAGAACCGGGTCAGTTAGATATTGCTGTGCTGCTCAGCCAAGACAACCTTGAAGTGATACATACGCAATTAGGAAAATACGGTTTTGAGAATACACGTGAGGCACATCGTCTACTCAAGCAACTTGCCAATGGCAGTGAGGGACAGCAATTCTCTCCATCAGTCAGAAGGACATTCTTTAAACTTGCCCCCAGCTTGCTGAGCTACTTAGCCAAAACCCCAGATCCAGATATGGCACTCCGCTATTTTGATGCTTTCGCAGCGAAAGTTGGTGCGCAGAGTAGTTACTATACTATGTTTATGGAAAGACAAGGGGCACTTGAGGCAATTACAAGTGTTTGCGGTTCAAGTCTATACCTTGCAGATTTACTCATTGCAAGTCCAGAATTATTCGACCTGTTAACAATTCCGACCTTTACTGAATACCCTAAAACACTCACACAAAAACTGGAGGAGGTGTCACAGATTCTGACGAATACTGATGATGCACATGTTCAAAGGGCACTCAGGCGTTACAAGAATGATGAAATTTGGCGGATCGCTCTAAGGAATATCATTGGCAATGCTGACCTGCCTACGACAACCGAAGAACTTTCCGATTTAGCAGAAGCAATATTGCAGGTATTCTATCCAAAGATTGACGCGCAACTGCGCGAACAGCACGGTGTCCCCTTGAGTGAGGCTGGAACACCTGTTACCTTTGCCGTCATTGCGATGGGGAAATTCGGCGGACATGACCTCAACTTCAGTTCAGATTTGGATGTAATGTATGTTTATTCTGCCGATGGTAAGACATCCGAAGGCATGCCAAATTCAGAGTATTTTTCAACATTGGGGTTGGAGTTCGTGAAGCAACTGGGGGGTGAACACGGCATGAGTATATATGAACTTGATCTACGTTTACGTCCTTATGGGGCAGGGGGAGCGATTGCATTACCGTTGGAGGGGTATCAGCATTACTATGACACTGCTGCAGAAATCTGGGAACGTCAGGCACTTACACGGGCGCGAGTAGTTGCAGGTGATGGTGACGGCATTGGTAACCGATTTATTGAGACTGCACATGCATTTTGTTATAAGCAACCGATCACATCAGAAGAGATCGCGGAAATTGTGCATACACGGCAACGAAAGGAGGCACAAGCGGCACGAAAACCGAAATCAAGACGCAGAAGAAGTGGAAGAACGCAGCGTTCGGCTGCTAATGTGAAATCGGGTTATGGCGGACTTGTTGATATTGAATTCGCTGTGCAGACACTGCAGCTCAAATATGGAACAGATATGCCCACTGTCCGCGAGCCAAATACGCTGCTTGCAATTGACAGATTGCAAGAATGCGGTGTTCTTACTGATAGACAACGCACTGGTTTATCAGAGGCATATCGGTTTTTGCGGCGTGTTGAAAACGCATTGAGGATAGTGCATGACCGCGCATTAGATGCACTGCCAACACAACGGACCGAATTAGCACACTTGGCAAAAAGGCTTGGATACGCTGACACTGAAGAAACACAGACTGTGGAAGCATTCTTACAAGACTACGGTAAGTGGACAGAAACAACTCGTGAGCTATTTAATGAGCTTCTTGTCAATTGAATTTGCATGTTAATCATGTTTATTTAGTTTTAAGAGTTTGCTGGAATTGAGATGGACTGAAAGTTAATATCCAGAAACATGAACATTGTTCTTCAGTCCCGTAGGGATGACATGTATTCGCAACGATCAGTAACAAACATATCGTCCCTACGGGACTAAGTAGCGTGTATTCAACGTTTTTTATAAACATAACGTCCCTACGGGACTAAGAAAAATACCGAATTAATTAGTTAATCTTCATACAGATTGTGCTACATAGGTGGCAAC
>JAAXHO010000297.1 GCA_012270795.1 Candidatus Poribacteria bacterium | reverse complement strand
ATTCTTAAAACTGAATAACCCTGCCTGTGGGGGGTGTGTAAAGTTTTTGGCATGAATTGTGAGTAAAGTTGTTTTCACTTGTCTGAACCAGGATTTACAGGATTTCCAAATTTCCAGGATTAGAGTCTGATGCTGTTGAGTTCCATTCTAAATAGAGACTGCTTTGACTGTAGACAAAAGACGTTTCGCCTAAGAGTGGAACTTGATGATCAAACTCCAATCTTGAAAATCTGGAAATCCTGAAAATCCTGGTTCAGACACATGCCAATAACTTTACACACCCTAATTTAATAATTTAACTTGACTTAATAAAACCTATTATGTCATAATTAGATATTATATAATTTTTTGGTTGACATTTTTTGCAGCCAATATTATATAATAGTTTACAACATTCGGTTTGACACAAATATCAGGGATTTCCATATTGGTAAGATTTTTACTCCCATAAACACAAACCGAATTCCAAATACGAAGGAGCTGAGCAACGGCAAAATGCACGGATCTGACATTTTCATTTATAGGTTAGTTGAATAGATTCCTACCGAACTTTGAATCTGTTCCACATTTTTCATCAAATTACTGTTGGGATATGAACGTGCAATAAATTATGTGCGTTTTTAGCCCAAAATTGACATTCGTTGTGTTTACCAAGGCATGATATTGAAGTGCCGTCTATTTTTATACCATTTCTACTTTATAATATACCATTTTCGTAGGTCGGGTAGAGCGGAGCGAAACCCGACATGTATTGATTGTGGCTATCCTGTCGGGTTTCGTTGCTCTACCCGACCTACGGAAGAATGGAATAAAAATAATAAAATTGGTATTAATGTTCAGACTTGGGGTTTTTAGGACAATGAAAAACCGACAAACCAATTATCATTTAGAGATAATGGCTTTAGTTATCTATTGTCTGCGGGTAGATGGGACTGGGACAACACTTGCTGGTGTCGTTTTAACATCCGGTTTTGAGCCCCCCCACGTCACATTAAATATAACACATTGCGAAAAAAAACTTGAAAGTATTAGCGGGACTGCCGCTTTTGTGCCTGCACGCGCCTTTTGGTGCGTCGCAGGCTTTTTTTATTGCATTGGAGAAGGACTCCAATGTGCGCCCATTATTATAATTCCTCATATCTTTATTTTATCACATTTCAATAAACAATCTGTAAGTCGGGTAGAGCGGGGCGAAACCCATAAGCGTCAATTTAGCATTGATTTAAAAGTAGTAGGCACGCTACGCGTGCCGTCTGCCATACATTCTTTAGGGATATATACGGCACGCGGAGCGTGCCTACTACTTTGCATACCGATTTATCGGAGTTGAAAACGTTTCCCCGCAAGAGGTTGTGTTCCTTAAATTGACACCCGGGGAATGCTATAGAGCATTCATACCGTTGATTTATGGGTTTCGCTCCGCTCTACCCGGGGAATGCTAATAAAGCATTCATACCGTTGATTTGGACCTACGAAATAAACTGATCTTTTCAGACTTGAGGACATCGATCTCTCATTCAACAATGGAGGATTTAAAATCATGAGAGGAAGCGTTATCTTATTATTAATACTATTATCATTAATATGTGTTTTGATGCCGTTACAGAGAGCTACTGCTGAAGTTACATTATCAGTCGTAGGTGATACCAGCCAGGAGACTACCCTAACAGATACAGATGATATAACATTCACTGTACACGTTACAAGTGAGGCTGGAGATAGTCACGACGATATAAATGTAAGTTGTACGGGGATAGGAGTAGTTTATACAGATCGTGTAGATGATAATGGATATCCTGTATTGAAAAATATAATTTATCCAATTGAAACCAGCCTGAGCACGCTTACTATAAATGGTGCAGGAACGCAGGATGTGTCAATTACGCTTAAGCGGTCAGAGATATCAAGGGTTCACAGAATTACTATTAGCTTCACATTATTTGATTTTACGGGTTTTTACCGTAAATTAGACTTCTATGTTAATGTCCTAAATAATATTGACATGTCTTTAGAAGTTAAAGAGGGTGTCATTCAGGACTTACCAGTAGAAGAACGCATACTACAATCTGAAGACGAGATGAGTGATGTAACTTTTACCCTTAAGATTACGAACAATGAAACTTCTAATCTTAAGGTGGACTTAACACTACCAGTTGGTCTGGTTGCTATTGATGGCATCAGCTTCAACATTAACATAGATCCGACTCAAGTCCGTTTGTCATCAACTTCAGTAACACTTGCACCAGGGGCTTCAGAGGAGGTGACATTAACAGTTCCTGGCAGTCTATTTCTGATCCGCAGTTCTATAACCATCATCTCTGATCGTGAGACCATTCAAAACTGGCATATTAATTACAAAAGTTATTATTTTAAAGTCGTCGCGACTCCCGAAGGAGGTGCTGCCGAATCCGTTGGTTTCAGAATCAATGTAATCCGTCCGGTAATTGTGGCTAAATTTTTCTTAAAGGGTTTGGAAGGTTTGACGCAGACGACAACAACCGATGATGCTGACGACATAACTTATACTTTGCGTGCAACAAATGCCGGCAACAATATTGATAGAATACACTTCAAAATATCCGGTGATATTGGAACTGCGACAGTAAATCAGAGCGAAATCGTGCTTTTCCCAGATGCTTATGAGGATATTACATTGACAATTCCCCGCACAGCACTTCTGAATGTTGGCACGTACAATGTTACCGTCACAGCAACTTCCGGAAATAATCCGTTGGTATCCGCTGGTGCTTTCGCTACAACTACTGTCACGGATGATACACCAACAGACCCAACTATCACTACCAATGTAACTGATGTAACTACTGTCCCGGATGGTACACCTTTACTAACGCAGCCCGATCAGTCGACTCACCAAGTTGTGCTGAGCGAATTTATGTATGAGACTGGCGGTGTAGAAGCTGAATTACCGCAATGGATTGAAGTCTATAACAATAGCAACACAGAAGTAAACCTGCGCGGATGGAAACTCCATTGGAATTGGAAAAGAGTACGGTCGTCCCCAAAAAGAGTACGGTCGTCCCCATTGGAAACAACAGTGACATTCGATGCGGACTTCCGCATTCCGCCACAACATGCAGGATTGATTGTTACTGCTTTAGGTAGACGGTCAGGAGGTGGCAATCTTTCAAATGATGCTGTCTATCAACTCGCCCCTTTACTTGTGGATGCAGGTAGGGAAGGAATTAGGATAAACATTATAGTCAATGATATTATCCGAAGCTTTGCCAGTGCCAGTTTCTCCCTCAAACTGCTAAATTCTGAAGATATCCTGATTGACCAAATCGGCACACTTAGCGATGACGAGCAGACATGGGAACTCCCAGAAAGCTTGATTAACGGTGTTCGCAGTTCCTTGATACGCCGTTTTGATGAGAGTGTGCCGCGTTCAGGGATGGAAAGGCTCGGTTGGATTCGGGCTGTTGACGTAAAACGACTCGTCGCAGGGATTTACTACGGAAATCCGTTTGATCTCGGCACACCAGGGTATCGGCGTGGCAAACCTTTGCCTGTGGAACTTTCGCAATTCTCAGCAAAGCTTGTTAAGGGTGAGGTGGTTATCAATTGGACAACGGAATCTGAACTTGATAATGCGGGTTCAACATATACCGCAGCATCTCTCCAACAAAGAACTTCCAACGCATCAATACCAAGTTGATCCAAGGTGCCGGCACTACGGGTGAACGAAACACATATCAATTCATTGACAAAACCGCTAAACCCGATGTCGCGTATTTCTATCGCCTTGAGGACATAGACCTCTCAGGCACGCGTGGCATCCTTACTACGTATCGGCTCCGGGGCGTTATCACTCCGACCAGCAAACGTATAACAACCTGGGGAACACTCAAAGATGTCCGATAGTACGTTTAACGTGAGTTTGGTTAAACTTAAATCTATGCTGGCATCGGTGTTGTAAACATTCTACCCCCCTTTATCCCCCCGCAAGCGAGGGGAAAGAAGTCTTTCTAATGGAATATAATTTATTAGAAATGGTATTATATATTGTTGGAGGGGTTTCTAANNCTTGAGCAAAACCTGTCCAATCGGGGGCAGAACCCCTCCAACAAGAGGTTCATTTCTTAAATTGACCCCCGGGGAATGCTATATAGCATTCATACCGTTGATTTATGGGTAGAGCGAAGCGCAACCCGACAGGAACGAAACGTGCCGGGTGTCGCAAGCTCTACCCGGGGAATGCCAATAAGGCATTCCCCGCCTACGCATCTAATTCACTAAAGGACAATATTTTTTATTTTTCCCGGTTGTGCCCAGTTGCATTTTCCCGCCCCATTCAGTTGTCGTAGCAGCATCGGAATCTCTGGATTTTCAAGTTCTGTCTTTATCCTATGGGCATCGTCTTCACGCCAGCAAGGTATAAATGCGTGCATCGCTTGATTACCTTGCCATATCTGCCCGTTGATGCTGCTTAACACGATTGGTGTAAAATGGTTTTTTCCATAAGCTTGCCATATTACTTTGTATGGTGCAAAAGCATAAGGTCCAACCCCAAGCAATGCCCACCAATTTCCATTTTTCATAAACGATCGCAATAATGAACCTTTTCTGTGCTGTAAAGTCCCTTGAAAGTTCTGTAGATAGTTTCTCAATGTGTCAATTTTTTTGATCTGATCCCAAGATAGCGGTTTTCCCGTATCCTGATCATAAGGCAGCAGAATCCATTTGTTAGGAAGTGGAGTATTTTGCCGCCATATCTCTTTTGTTACGAGTGGAAACAGGAATTCTTCAGGAAGATGTTTAGGTTTGTCGTCAAAGATAAAGACACTATTTGCGCCGCATGTATTCACACCTTGGCGCGGTTTTTGATCTGAAGATAACTTAATTACAAGGTTTTCATCTAAATTGATTTCATCAAGGTTTTCGACTATTCGCCACGGATCGGTAGGATTTTTAAACGGTACTGTTTTATGTTCTATCCATTTTCCATCCACTTCCTTGAAATAGGTTATTGGGAATTGCTGCTTTGTATCAACTTGGAAGTTTGCACAGCAGTAGCCGGTACTAACCCTATCAAACACTTTGGTTGTCGTAAATTCATAGACACTCTCTATGGCAAAATCCCGATAATTTGCCTTGTAATTTCTGAATCCACCGTGCGCGCCATCACCAAAAAAGAGGGATGTAGGAAGATAAAAATATCCTGTTCCGTTCTTTTTCAGCAATTTTCCTAAAACAACCTTCAACACCAATGCCGCTATATCAACGCGAGAGGCACCTAACAACGTCTGTTGTGTATCCTGAACAAGTCCTTCTTGTATGAAATATGGTTTTAGTTGAGATTTGTAACCTTCGGGTAAATCTCCAAAGTTTGCCCACGGTGGGTTTCCGATGAGGATGTCGTATTGACGTTCATGCGTCTCTGTGATAATATCTTGACGATAGATTTGAGATGCTGGGAAATTAATACCGTAGTTTTGCTGAACTTTTCTTTTAAAGTGATCAAGATGAGATGGGACCATTTCAATGAGGGTTAGACGCGATAGACGTTCAGCAGTAATAGGCGTGCCATTTTTTTGCGCGATTTTCAGCATTGCTATGACAAACGCTCCTTGTCCTGCTGTTGGGTCACAGATATGTGCGCCGTCAAGCCATGCATCATAGATATTCCATTTATTGATGAGCCATTCTGCCCATTTAATAGGGGTAAAAACTTGTCCAATCCGATTCTTCATTTGTAGATATTAACAGTTTATCGTGCTTTTGGCAAGGTTTTTATAGAAGTCATGCAAATGTAGGAGTAGTGGATCACTAATACCATTCTAAAAAATATTGTCTCATTAAGGAATTCCACTGTTATTGCTGGTTGGGGTGCCTCTCTTCGGTAGGAGCGACCTCCCGGTCGCGACCTGGAGGTCGCTCCTACCGGAACCCCGCTGCTAATGAGGCATAATCAATTAGAAATGGTATAACAATTACGCGTAAGATTGAATGACGCTGAAAATCAAAAAGTATTTGAAAATTGCCGTGAATTTGTATAAAATGATAACAGATTAATTGACAACGAAGAAAACACATGACACATAAAACTGGATTTGTCTATCACCCAGACTACCTGAAGCACGACACTGGTCCGGAACATCCCGAACGTCCTGACCGGCTGAGAGCAAGTCTTGATGCGCTCCAACAAAGTGAAGCTTGGGAGCAACTACACTACATTGACCCTACTCCCGCAAGTGCTGAACAGATTGCTTATGCACACACTCAGGGATATAGCGAACACATACGCCAGTTTTGCGAAGCAGAAGTTCCACTGACTCATGATACCCCGGTTGGGCATGAGTCTTATGACATTGCCCTGCTTTCAACAGGTGGTGTGCTGTGTGCTGCCGATGCAGTAGTAACTAAGAAAGTGAAAAATGCTTTTGCGATGGTGCGTCCGCCCGGTCACCACGCGACTCCCGGTCATAGTATGGGGTTTTGCTTGTTTAATAACATCGCAATTGCAGCCCGTTATCTTCAAAGAGAACACGGTGTTGAGAGGGTGGCAATTGTTGATTGGGATGTGCATCACGGCAACGGCACACAAGACATTTTTTACGAAGACGAATCGGTTTTCTTCATCTCTATCCATGAATTACCACTTTATCCTGGTACTGGTTCTCAACATGAAAAGGGTAGCGGCAAAGCACGTGGAACTACTTTAAATATCCCGCTGCCGCCAGGGTGTGGTGATGAGGACTATACCGAAATTTTTAGGGATGTACTTATTCCTGCAATACAGGTTTTTTCACCTGAGTTTGTGCTAATTTCAGCTGGCTTTGATGCCCACTACCTTGATCCGCTTGCGAATATCAATCTCACTGCAGAGGGATTTGCTGAATTAACGGACTTGGTTTTGGATGTTGCGGATGAGATTGCATCGGGTAATGTTGTATCTGCATTAGAGGGTGGGTATAGTTTAGAGGGTATCTCCGAATCTGTCGTTGCACATGTGGAGTGTTTGGTTGAAAGAAGTGGTCAGGAATCAGTACAATAAATAACATTGTTGTTATATTTGCTTGAGGTCAGAGATGCTCTCACCCCTTTATCCCAACATGAATTGCAACGATGCCGAGAGTTTTCCGATAATATTGCACGTCTGTCAGTCCTGACTGCTCCATGCTCTGTTTCAATGCATCACAGTCGGGAAACTGCATGACAGAACGGGGAAGGTAACCATAAGCATTGTCCTTGCTGCGCGATATGCAATTCCCAATGAATGGTAGCATTTTCGTAAAATAGAAATAGTAAATACTGCGAAACACTGGATTGACAGGTTGTGTAAACTCTAAGATTGCAATTCTACCGCCTGGAACAGCGACGCGTGTCATCTCCTTTATGCCCAATTCAAGATCAGATACGTTCCGTATGCCGAATCCAACCGAGACAATATCAAAAGTGTTATCTTGAAAGGGTAGTGTAAGCGTATCTGCTTCAATCGGAATAAAGACGTGCTGGCGATTTTGCCGAATTACCTTTTCCTTTCCAACGACTAACATCTCATAACAGAAGTCTGAACCGATGACAGAATTGCTGGGTGCGATTTTGTCCGCATAAGCAAGGGCGAGTTCACCTGTGCCTGTGCAGACATCAAGCACCTTACTTGTTGGTTTGACACTGCTTACTTTGACCGTTTCTCGTCTCCACCTACGGTCAAATCGCAGGCTTAGTAGTGAGTTTAGGAAATCGTAGTGTTGAGCGATTGCAGAGAATAGGTTTTTAATTCGGTGTGCCTGCATAATGGTTTTGTCCGAGTCTTCTCAAGATATATCTTGTTGTGCGGTAAATCCTTGTTCAGACAATTACCTACATTCTCAGCTCTGCATTAAGTTCTTGATTCAGTTTTCTAATCACCTTATCGTGTAGGTCGTTCACGGCTTTATCAGTCAAGGTCTCAGTTGCGGAGTGATACATGATTGTGTATGCAAGGCTTTTTTTACCTTCTGCCACCTGATCTCCAACATATACGTCAAAGAGTTTGACCGATTCCACGAGCTTCCCACCGGTAGAATAGATTATATCTATCGGCAAATCCGACTGCATCTCTTTATCAACGACAATTGCAAGGTCACGTTGTATACTTGGATAGATAGGGATTAGCTTGAATCGTTTAGCAAAATCGGTTGCACCTGCAAGTGCGTTAAGGTCAAGTTCAAAGAGATATGCCTTATAAGGAAGTTCGTAATTTTCCAGTACTTCAGGATGTGCTTCACCAAGGATACCGATTCGTTTGCTATCTAACAACAGTTCTGCGTTACGCCCAGGATGGAAGGTTGGTTCATCTGTTAGTTTGAATGCATAATCAGTTATTCCGCAAACCTCAAGTGCACCTTCAACTATCCCTTTGATGTCAAAGAAATCAGGATGTTTGTATGGATTCCCGTAGACACCGTCCCCGATTTCACCGGCGAGGATTCCCGACACGCGTGCGGGTTCTTTATCTTGAACGAACACAGTAGAAATTTCAAAAAGCGCGATATTATTTATCTGATGGTTATGGTTGTGTTGTGCGTTATTTAGCAGACTCGGTATCAGCGTTGATCGCAAAACTGACATCTCTGGACTCAATGGATTTTGAAGTTTTAATGCATCGCGAAGTGGATTGTCTTCTGATAACCTAATCTTTTCAAAGCAGTTTGGGTGGACGAAACTGTAGTTTATTGCTTCCATCATACCAGAACTGAGTAAAAAGTTTTTGATACGTCTACGGACTTCGGTGAGTTTGTTCGGTACTAGTACGGGAATGTCCCCTTTTGGTAGTGTGGTGGGAATGTTGTCATAACCGTAGACACGTGCCACTTCCTCAATTAGATCAATTTCCCGGGTAATATCAACACGGAATGAAGGGACGGTGATTTGAAACACACTATCTTCTGTAGGAGCGACCTCCTGGTCGCGACCTTCTTGTTGCACCATTTCGATTCCAAACCCTAACCGACTTAAAATTTGTTCTATCTCAGTTGCTTCAAGTTCGGTTCCCAATATGAAGTTCACCCTTTCTGGTCTTAGTGTTATCTGAATAGGTTCTCGTTTGCCTGGATAGACATCAACAATACCTTTGCAGAGAGTGCCGCCAGCTAATTCTGCGATGAGTTGTGCTGCGCGGTTGAGAGCGGGAATTACATTCTCTGGGTCTGCGCCGCGTTCAAATCTATATGAGGCTTCTGTGTTTAATCCCATAGTCTTAGCAGTTGTTCGAATGCTTGATGGTGAAAAATATGCACTTTCCAGCAGCACATCGCGAGTTGAGTCGGTGATTTCTGTTTCATGCCCTCCCATTACACCTGCGACAGCCACAGGTTTTTCAGCATCAGCGATTACTAACATATCGGGGGTTAGTTTGCGTTCATATTCATCAAGTGTGGTAATCCTTTCGCCTTCTGCAGCACAGCGTACAACGATTCTGTTTTCATTGAGTTTATGATAATCAAATGCATGCAAAGGTTGTCCATATTCCATTAAGACATAGTTTGTTATATCAACGATGTTGTTTATTACGGCGATTCCGACAGATTCCAGTCGTTGTTTTAGCCAATCAGGGGATTCACCGACTTTAACGTCTTTTATGATGCGTGCTGCGTAACGTGGACACAGTTCAGGAGCATCTATTGTTACCGATGTGATATCCTGTATTTCAGTATCACTTTCATTGAGTTCAATCTGTGGGTGTTTTAACTCGTTTCCAGTTTCTGCTCGCACCTCACGTGCTACACCGATCAAGCTCAGGCAATCAGGACGGTTGGGTGTAATCTCAAGTTCTAATACTGTATCGTCTAAACCCAAAGCTTCTGTAAGTGGTGTGCCGATAGAGAGCTCTGGGGATAATTCCATAAGTCCTGCTGCGTCGGGAGAGATGCCCAACTCATTCTCTGAGCAAAGCATTCCATAAGATTCTTCGCCGCGTATTTTTGTTTTTTTGATAAATACACCTGAGTGCAATTCAGTGCCAATTGTTGCGACAGGAGCGACCATTCCATCGTGTACATTCGGAGCACCGCAGACGATCTGTAGTTTATCCTTCTTGCCAATGTCTACCTGACAGAGGACAAGTTTATCGGCATTCGGATGCGGTTTGATGGAAATTACTTTTCCGACGACTACACCGTCTAACGCTACTCCGAGTTGTTTGATAGTTTCAACTTCAACTCCCAACATTGTTAGTTTTTCAGCGAGTTGTTCTGCGGCAAAATCAAAATCTATGTAGTTTTTTAGCCAATTTAGGGTGATGTTCATAATAAGTCCTTCGTAATAGCAAGAAAAAGCAAGGTGTTAAAATTGATGAAGGAAGCGTAGATCGTTTTCATAGAATGTGCGTATATCGGGAATTCGAAACTGTAGATTTGCGATTCGTTCTACACCCATGCCAAATGCGAAACCTGTAACTTGTTCAGGATCATAGTTGACAGCGCGGAACACTTCTGGGTCTACTGCGCCAGCTCCCAAGATTTCGATCCATCCAGTATGTCCGCAACTCCGACAGCCCTTTCCTTGACAGACGGTGCATGAGATGTCAACTTCTGCACTCGGTTCTGTGAAGGGGAAAAAATGTGGTCTAAAACGCATCTGTGTTTGGGCACCGAACATTTGGCGTGCAAACGAGACCAAAACCCCTTTCAATTCGCTGAAAGTAACGTGTCTATCTACCAGCAAGCCTTCAACCTGATGGAACATTGGGGTGTGGGAGACATCGTAATCTACGCGGTAGGCTTTACCGGGGACAATGATACGAACAGGTGGTTGTTGGTTTTCCATCACACGTATTTGGACTGGGGAAGTGTGCGTCCGCAGAAGGTGTCCATCTGTTAGGTAGAAGGTGTCGTGCAGGTCGCGCGCGGGGTGGTTTGGGGGTGTATTGAGTGCGTCAAAGTTATAATGTTCAGTTTCCACCTCAGGGCCTGTTACGACTTGAAACCCCATTTGCATGAAAATCTCTTCAGTGCGTTGCAAAACTTGCATGACAGGATGTGCTTTTCCAAGCGTGGGTTTTCTTCCGGGGAGTGTGATGTCAATAGATTCTGCTTTGAGTTGTTGTTCCTGTTGTTTGCAATCCAATTCGGTTTTTGCTGTTTCAAATGCGTCAGATAGTGATGAACGAACCTCATTTGCGAGTTTTCCGAGGATGGGGCGTTCTTCTTTTGAAAGTTTTCCCATGCCCTTCATGACATCTGTGAATTTTCCCTTGCGTCCGAAGTATTCTATTCTAAGCGATTCAAGTTGATCTTGTGTATTTATCTGTTTTAATGCTTGTAATACTTCTGTTTGAATTGCTTCTAATTCCTCTTTCATAATTCCCTTATATGATAGATTATGGAATTAATTACACACTTTCATAGGTAGGAGCGACCTCAAAATCAAGAAATCAACGGTATGAATCATGGCGAATCATGTAGGATACCACACGCGTATTCTACCAAGCGCATTCGCCCAATGGCATTCCCCGGGTCGCGACCAGAGGTCGCTCCTACAGAAGATGTTTATAATTATTTTCAAGCTTCACCATAAATAGATAACGCCCGTCACGTTGTCCCGCTGTCTCAGCATCTTGTTTGAGACACAGTTAGGGACGAAAGCGACAGGCATCTACTTCCGCGGTACCACCCTGCTTGGCAGATTGATCCAATCTGCCCGCTTCATTGTTTGCTTTTTTGGCTCCAGGATGAAATTCAGTTGTTGCTTTCAAAACCGTGCTTCCAGCCGATGGCACGGTATCTCTTTTTGAGAGGTATCAACGACCTACTTTGTCCCTTCACAGCCTATTGTATCAAAGTTCTATTTGCGAATGTATTCGTACGAATTTACCCTTTTGCGAGTGCGACAAGCTGCCCAAACCCCTCTGCGTCGTGGACTGCGATGTCAGCGAGTACTTTTCTGTCCAATTCTACGCCAGCGTTTTTGAGACCGTGTATAAAGCGGCTATATGACAGTCCGTGCAGTCTTGCTGCGGCGTTTATTCGCATGATCCAAAGTCGTCTAAAATCGCGTTTTCGTGTGCGTCTATGTGCGTAGGCGTGGTTCCATCCTTTTTGTACGGCTTCCATAGCGGTACGTTTAAGGTTGTTTCTTCCACCGCGATACCCTTTGGAATGCTTTAGTATGCGTTTCCGGCGTTTTCGCCGGACATTCCCTGTTTTGACTCGTGGCATTTATAACTCCTAATAAATCAAGCGTTTCAAACGTTTTTCATTACTGGGGTGAACCAGTGCGGGTTGTCTCAATCTGCGTTTACGTTTTGCGGATTTTGAGATGAACAGGTGTCCTGCATACGCGCGATTACGGCGTATTTTTCCTTTTGCAGTAAATTTAAAACGTTTGGCTGTGCCTTTATGTGTTTTGATTTTCGGCATTACAATTTCCCTTTGCTGACGGCGTGATGCAAGTTAATTCTGTTTACTATAGACAGCGTTATAGTCTATGTATAAAACTACATAATAGACTCTAATCTACGAAGACTTTGGAGTTAGGAGCATGGACATCACGCGGGTTTCCATCTTTGGCGGTTGTTCTACTTCAGCGATTTCAGCAAGATCTTCTTCCAAACGTGCCAGCATATTTTTCCCTAATTGCGTGTGAAGGAGTTCTCTGCCGCGGAAGCGTACAGTGGCTCTGACCTTCCATCCGTTCTTCAAAAAATCTTCTACGTGACGTTTTTTGAATTGGTAATCATGTTCAGCAGTATCGGGTCGGAACTGCATCTCTTTTAGAACGATCTTGGCCTGCTTTTTTCGTGCTTCTCTTGCGCGCTTATTTTTTTCGTATTGATATTTGCCATAATCCATGATTTTACAAACGGGTGGGTTTGCATTCGGTGAGACTTCAACGAGGTCTAAACCGACTTCTTCAGCATGGTTCATTGCTTCGCGTGGTGTCATGACTCCGACCTGCTTGTTTTCGTGGTCAATCAGCAAAATCTCTTTAGCACGAATTTGGTAATTTGAACGTGTCTGTCTTTCCTTCGTTTTCTGATTACGTCTGCCTCTATAGTGTATTTTTCACACCCCCAAGTTGTTTTTGGTTCTGAATGCTTAGCAGTGCAGGATCATCTATTGGTATATACCCAAAAACTTCCCGATGTTTCCTACACTTCTCTAAATCTTACATTTACATTGTTTATACTCTGTGTTTATACTCTGTTAAGATTTTATACCGATCCTGAAAATATGTGAATATCCGCTATTTCCACGATCAGAAATAACCTGTCAATATATTAATTATGATATTATATCATAAATCCTACACAAATGCAAACTAAAAATAACCGATAGTCCATAGTGTCCGTAAAATGATAATACCAGCTTCCAAACCACCTATGATAACGATTAGCATTATGTTGGTAATTAATGCAAGGCGAAAGATGTTTTTAGTATTTTCTGGTTGTTCCTTTGCCCATGCCCGAGCTAAGTTGAAGATCAACAAAACACTGATTAGACAGAGAACGGCTGCCCCCAAAAATGATAAAAGGATGCCTTGGAAATCTACCATCTCCATTGTATCCGGGATTGAGCCGTATTGTGAGTATTTTACTATTACCCTGAATATGATATAGATAAGAATCAGAATGAAACTTATATATACTAATAATGCAATTTTATAGTGTTTTCCCATTATCACGAAATTTTTGGTTAGTTAGTTTTTCTATATCTTTATTTTAACATGTTTAAGGGAATAATAGCAAAGTTTTTGCGCACATTACCGAATTGGGGGCAAGTTTTTGGTAGACAGCATCGCGAATTCCGTGATTCTGTCTGAACCAGGATTTTCAGGATTTATAGATTTCCAGGATTTTTCTCATCAAATCCTATTTCAAAAATGACACAAACGCTCATCAAAAAACCTTGAAATTGTAATCCTGGTAATCTGTAAATCCTGAAAATCCTGGTTCAGAGAAGTGACAATAACTTTACGCACATCACCGAATTTTATCATTGTTTATAATGCAAGATATGTGTTATAATAGAGTTGTAATACACTTAAGGGGTGCTCTTCGCTGAAGGGGAGCTGAGAAACACCCATTGAACCTGATCTGGATCATGCCAGCGTAGGGAAATAAAAGAAGACCAGCGACTTTATGCGACTTTGGAATTATGGAGAATATCAGTTTTCTCTATAATTTTGCATCTCTAAATAGAGATTTCGAGCCGCTTCCTTTTTTGGCATGTTTCCTATACCGAGAACGGAAGACGGTTTTTTTGTTAGGAACAGTAATGGATGTTACGCAAATTCGTGTTACCAGTTGCAATCCTATTAGCAGTGTTGGGGATATGGGAAGCAGCAGTTTATTTATTTGACATAAAGCGTTTCATTTTACCTGCTCCTTCAAGTATTATGTTGACTGTGTTTGAAGAACGCGCATCGTTGCTGAGACATTCTTGGGTGACATTACAAGAAATGTTATTAGGGTTCATCCTGGCAATACTTGTTGGCATTCCGTTAGCAGTGTTAATGTTTGAGTTCCCAATTTTGGGAAGAGCATTTTATCCGTATGTCATTGGTTCGCAAACTGTTCCGGTGTTTGCAATTGCGCCTCTGTTAGTGATTTGGTTCGGATTCGGGATCGCCTCAAAAGTGATTATGGCGGCAATAATTGTGTTTTTTGCGATAGTGCTTAGCACCATGGAAGGCTTGAAATCAGCCGATTCCGATACGGTTAACCTCTTTCGTATTCTTCATGCAACGCGCTGGCAGATTTTATGGAAAGTGCGGATTCCATCTGCATTACCATTTATTTTTTCAGGGGCAAAGATTGGGATATCTATCTCCACGATAGGTGCTGTAATAGGAGAATGGGTTGGAGCAAGTGCGGGACTCGGGTTTCTGATGCTGTATGCAAACGCACAACATCGGTATACACTCGTATTTGCTGCCATATTTTGCCTAACGTTGATGGGTTTAGGTTTGTTTGTAATTATGTCATTGCTGGAACGGTTTGCGATGCCGTGGCGACAACATCAGCGAAATATATCAGATATTTAATAAGGTATTCATTTTTAGTGAAGATATTATGCCATTTCTATTAATTTCTCTTATTACCGGCCCTAATTAGAAATGAAACGGAAAACGGCACAAACTGAAAGTTTGTGCTACAAAAAAGAGACATTTTCAATTAGAAACGGTATTAGATTATTAAGATTGATATAATGCAAAGTTCTGAAAATTTTTATAAAACTATGAAATTCAATAATTGGGTTCGGTTTCAGAATACAGTCACACAACCTGTCAGAAACTGAATCTTCATTCTCGAACAATAGGAGGATTTTATGATGAAAACGAGTTTTTGTTCTATTCTTTACTTGACACTGTTTTTGATTTCAATGTTCTGTGTATTTCCTTGCAATGCTCAAGAGTATATTACCGGTCCTTGGCTTTGGATGATCGCCCCCACCGAATCAGGTCAGGGTGGTGCGAAATCCACCGATGTGGATTCACTTGCAGTTGCCAGCGACGGTGACATCACAGAGATAGATGTTGCAAATAACGGGGCAATAGCTGGTGACTTCGTTGGCAAATATGCGTGGACACTCAGTGAACTTCGCTTCAATGGGTTTGAAAACACTTATGCTTTCTTTGGTGAGGTTGATAACCTTACGGATCTTTTTGAGAAATTGGATTGGACAGATGGTGAAGTGTTAGATTATTCAGCTTATGGTTTGATTACGCTTGAATCTGCAAGTGCTCAGAATAATGTGACAATGCGAGTTGGCAGTGATGACTCTGTAAAAGTGTGGCTCAACGGTGAAGTGGTACATAATAACCCAATTGACCGAGGTTCAGGGGGTTATAATGATGTCTTTCAAGGTAACCTAAAAAAGGGTAATAACTTGATGTTGGTGAAGATAAGTCAATCTTGGGGAAATTGGAGTATGTTCGTCGGTGTGGATGCTGATGTAAAAGCGAGCTATCAAGTGCCTCAATCTGAAAGAGAGAAGGTAACTTTGCTTTTGGAATGGTTTCCAAATATAGATCATGTTCCACTTTATGTTGCACAAGAAAAAAGGATCTTTGCTGCCCATGGATTAGATGTAGATTTACGTTGGGGTGGGGATCCGAATGCCCCGATAAAACTTGTTGGTGCGGGAAAAGCACCGTTTGCAGTCAGTTATCAACAGAGTGTTACGATTGCCCGTGCAAGCGAAGTGGTGTTACCAGTGAAATCCATTGGTTTACTTGTTGATCATCCGTTGAACACGATCAGTTTTTTGAAGAAAACAGGAATTAAGACTCCTGCTGATTTCAAAGGAAAGAAAATAGGATATACAGTCGCGCCTTTAGATGTGCTTCTATTTAATGCAATCGCGGAGAATGCTGGGTTAGCGAAAGATGATTACAAATTGATTAATGTGGGGACAAATATATTGGCACCACTGCTTAGTGGTCAGATCCATGCAGTGATTGGTCCGTTTCGTAACTATGAGATCAACATGCTGAAACTGGAAGGTGCGGAAGCAGACTTTTTCCCGCTTGAGGAACACGGTATACCTGACTATTATGAGTTAGTGATTATCACAAATGATACATATTTGAAAGAAAAACCTGAAATCGCTAAAAAACTCATGATGGCAATTCAGGCTGCGATTAATTGGACAAAGAAGAATCCTGAAGCTGCATTGCAACTGTTTTTAAAGGCAAATCCTGATGCCAACAAAGAATTAGAAAAACTTGCATTCATGGATACTCTGGATTTATTTACTACAACACAGGTGCAATCCAAAGAAAAGTGGGACGCATTCACGAAATTTGCACTTGAAAAAGGGTTGATTTCCAAATCGGTTAAGGCAGAAGATCTATTTGTCAACTTAATTGAAGAAGAAGAGGAAGCGAAATCTGCAAGAGAAAATGACAGATAAAGAGATATGCATCATCGGTGGTGGTGTGATAGGTCTGGGTATCGGATGGCAGCTTGCAAAGATGGGAGTATCTGTCACTATCTTTGAGCGAAACATTGTCGGATGTGGCGCGTCGTGGGCTGCTGCGGGGATGCTTGCACCACTTGCAGAAGCACATACCGAAGAAGCTGCACTGTTGGAATTAGGCTGCAAAAGTTTAGCACTTTATCCAAAATGGGTTGATGAATTAGAAGCGGATGCTGATATGTCCATCGGCTATCGGGTTGAAGGCACGCTAATAGTCGGTTTGGATGAGGATGATACGCAGCAACTACACCACCTCTTTGATGCACAACAGAACTTAGGTTTAGATGTGAATTGGTTGACAGGTCGGCGTGCGCGAGAAATTGAACCTGTGCTATCTTCGCGCGTTACCGCTGCAATTCACTGCGCAACCGATTATCAAGTTGACAACAGATTGATGCTGATGGCATTACAACGTGCCTTTCAAAGATGCGGAGGTGTCTTATATGAAAACACATCTGTTGAAAAAATTGTCATTTATAATGGAATTGCAATTGGAGCTCAGACGAAAAATGGAATTCATGAAAGTGATGTTTTCGTGCTCTCTGCGGGGTGTTGGTCCGCACAGATTGGGGGCATACCTGATGCTATGTGTCCGCCAGTACGCCCTGTCAAAGGGCAGATGTTGGCATTACAGATGGAGGGAGGCATTTCAATAAAAACGGTTATCCGCACCGTTCGGGCAAAGTATCCCACTTCGGTGTATTTAGTTCCACGTGAAGATAATAGGCTTATCGTTGGAGCAACGAGTGAGGAGATGGGATTTGATACTCGTCTCACCGCAGGGGGTATGTTTGAGTTGCTTCGCGGGACATGGGAAATCGTACCCGGTATATATGAATTGCCGATCTTGGAAACATGGGCAGGATTACGTCCCGGTAGCAGAGATAACGCACCTATACTTGGCAAGACACCTATTCAAAATCTGATATATGCCACTGGACATTATCGCAACGGTATCTTACTCACCCCAATTACTGCTTATGAGATTGCAAATTTGATTGTTACTGGTGAAACATCTCACACAATAGAATTGTTCCAATTGAATAGGTTTTTGAAATAACATAGGGTTTGAATATGCAAATACGTATAAATGGTGAAGACAAAGAGGTTCAACCGAATTTGAACATCAAAGAATTGATTAAACAACTCAATATGGATCTGCTAAAGTCAGGCATTGCTGTTGCTGTGGATAGAGAGGTAATACCGAAATCTAAGTGGGAAACCTTCATTCTTGAAGATGGGAGTGTTGTGGAGATAATCCGTGCAGTTCAGGGTGGATAAATCGGTGTAGATTCCTGTTTTTTGACAATTGGGATCTTATGTGGTATAATATTTTAGGAGGTACTGCAAAAAATGGGTAAGAAAATTGATTTACTCAATCCAGAAACGAACGAAGTTGTCAAGGAAGTTCGTGAAATTCGGATGAAAATTTCAGAAAAATATGATCATGATCTTTATAAATTACTCGCTCATTACCAAGAAGTAGGTGAAAGATTGCGGAAAACAGGTAGGTATAAGTTCGTTGATCCAGAACCGCCTGCAGAGAAGTCTACGCCCACCGAATCCTCCGAAGATAAAGCTGCAGATTAAGGTATAGCAACTTATGTATCCACGTCTTACTATTTCTCTACCCTAATACATTCCATAAAGACGTTGCTATTCCTCAGGAAGATATGGAAAACCAGCCCGAGACCTCTGCCACAATGAATTCCACAAACTGTCAATTACTTAGAACAGATTTTGGTCACGAGGTGTATGATACTTGGTATCTTGAACATGCCAAACACAATTTTGAAGCACCCGATTTTGTCCGAAAGTACTTCTCATTCTATGAAAAGGTTCTACAACTTACCAAGAATGATAGAATACTGGATGCCGGTTGCGGAATTGGGAGTTATACGCGAGAATTTGCAAGACGCGGATATCAGGTTGTTGGTATGGACAAGTCCCCAAATTTTCTCTCCGAAGCACAAAAAATTACCCAAAGCGAAGAGTTAGAAATTGAATATGTCTTAGGCAATTACAATGAAATGGCTTATGAACAACCGTTTTCTGTAATTTTCTTTGAGGGTTCATTCTTCTATGCATCAAAGGCAGGTTTAGTTAGTCTCTTACAACAAATTCATAATAAATTAACGCCAGATGGTAGGTTGTATTTTGTTCATTCAAACCCTCATATAAGAAAACAGCAATTTCCTATGGTTGATTTGAGCGAGATCCAGAAAAACATACTTGTTCTTGAGATGGCAGAATATGACAAGCATAAAGGTGGGGAAAGATGTATTTGGGTTAGGATAGATTTGGAAACGCAGATACATTATAGGTGCGACTATTTCAATATGCACCTACCACCAGACGAACTCAAGGACTGTATTGTGACTGCTGGTTTTACAGATTTTGATTTCTACAAAAAACGCGAAATTGGTAAGTTCAATCCACAGAATGACAGCGGTTTTTCTGTAGTCTGTAGAAAGTGACAACCAAACTTATCAGGTTAATATCTTTGCCCGAATACATGCCGTATGGACAGTACTTGTCTAAATAAAAAATACCCAATTGTGATATTTTTTAATGTTATCTAAAGTGTGTATCCGGTCTAGTAATTTCTGCCTACAATCAGTATCACGTAGTGTTATTCTCTAAAGAATACGCACGATTTCCACCAGGACCACCCCCAATTGCCCAAGTGCCGCGGAACAACGATTGTCGTTTCGGTGGCATCGTTTCAATAATCTCATGGCTTAGATTCAACCGATGCCACTGTGCCCAAATAGAGTTGTAGCAATTGAAAACCGCACATCTCGGATTGTCAGGATTCGTCCAGTCGTTTGCTGCATGCACAAGACTCTCCGTGAATATAACTACAGAACCCGGTGGACAACTATAGTCCTCCATCATGTCACGCATGTTTTGTTCCCATGGGGATTCACTGATGTTCGGACGGTATGGATCGGGTCCGCCGTAGGTGAAATGTGCTTTATGCGATCCGCTCAGAAAAGAGGTGCCGCCTTGTCCTGCTTTCACCTCCTCAAGTTCCCAAACAACGCGCGTCAATCCAGCAAAAATCTTTCCGCCAGCAACCTGATACCGCATCGCATTCGCCTGTTGGGGTGGTCGCACAACGTGTGGCAAGCCGTTGTCACCTCGTGAAGACTTGTTCCAACCGGGTTCTCGTACAGTGGTAAAGGATCCTTCACACCGAAATCCGTAGCAATCATCGTGTACAAAAGGATTTTCAGACAGGATTTCATTGAGTACACCTACAATAGCAGGATGGTCAAGGAGGTTCTGAAGTGCTCCCTGATAACTTTGCCGTGCACCCGCATATACTTCCGTTTTCATTTCTTCTATTTCCGAGTCAGATAATATTGATGGCAATAGAATCCAACCACGCAGATCAAAGAAAAACTTCTGTTCTTCAGTCATTGGCACAGGTGCATCATTTAACGTTTCATTTGACATTTATATCTCCTTCAATAGTCTTAAAATTATTTGGTCGTATTATCCAATGAATACTGACGGTTTCCACCAGGACCACCACCTATTGCCCAAGTGCCACGGAATAAGGATTGGCGTTTTTCTGGCATCTTTTCTATTATTTCATGACTTAGATTCAATCGAAACCATTGCGCCCAGATTGAGTTGTAACAATTAAACACGGCACAGCGCGGATTGTCGGGGTTCGTCCAGTTGTTGGTAGCATGTATAACACTCTCAGTGAAAATAAGCACCGACCCAGGAGGACAACTATAGTCATCCATCATACCCTTTATTTTATCCTCCCAAGGAGATTCACTAATATTCGGACGGTTTGGGTCCGGTCCGCCATAGTTGAAGTGTGCTTTATGAGACCCACTTAGAAAAGTAGTGCCTCCTTGTCCAGCTTTCACCTCTTCAAGCTCCCAAATCACGCGTGTGAGTCCTGCGAATATCTTTCCACCTGCCACCTGATACCGCATTGCATTTGCTTGTTGTGGAGGTCGCACGACGTGCGGTACGGCAGTGCCTCTATCAGAATAAGTAGTCCAGCCAGGTTTCCTGACCGTCGTGATGGAATTCTCACATCGAAATCCGTAGCAATCGTCAAAGATAAATCGTTCATCAGCAAGTATTTCGTTTAGAATACCTACAATAGCAGGATGGTCAAGTAAATTCTGGAGTGCACCTTGATAACTGTGTTTTGCACCTGCGTATACTTCCATCTTCATCTCTTCTATTTCCGACTCTGATAACACTGATGGTAATAAAATCCAACCGCGAAGATCAAAGAAGAACTTTTGCTCAGGTGTCATCAATTTCTCACCTGGAGCCAGTGGCATTAGATCATTAGAATCACGTACTTTTTGCATACACGTTAGTTCCTTTACAATTAAACAAATTAAGACATTATAACGCCTGTTTTAATCCAGGTAAGAAATAATCCTTGACAACGACCTCCCAACTCATACGGGAGGCAATCTCATAGCCTTCTTTAATCATATCCTCAACGTCACGTTGTTTTCGTGGTAGACGACCGATCAGTTTCGCTGCGATGTCACGGCTATTCTCAACTTCAATCTGTGTTCGTTCCGCCAAACCGATGTTCAAGACATCTTCTAACGACTTCGGAGCCGAATTCAGGTGGGTATAGTCAGCGATAACGACATTTGGCACCTCGTTGTTGTCTGTAGCACGTTGAATGAAACCGCAACAACCACAGACATTGCTAACAACACAGATCGCACCAAAACTGAGCGGTTCCACCTGTGCAATTCCGAAAGGTTCATAAATTGACTGACCAAATTCTGCATCACTTCCCTTACGAATGTCCATAAACTCCATATCCATAGGCATTTTCGTACCACAAGACGCTTGATCCCAACCAAATTGATTGACAAAAACAACCTTAATAGCTTTAGACTGCAGATTAAAGGCAGAGATGCCGTTATTCAATTCAATCTCAGCACCGATCAAATCAGGATAACCGATTTTATGATGGACAGGCCAACCATATTCGCGTTCCATTTCACGGATGTCCTCGTGCGGACGACCAGTAGCGATTTCTGTTGAGAGTATAAATAGCACAGCAGTTTTGTCATTGGATGCAAGCAGGGAATCCAAATGTGTCAGGACTTGGAGATCACGCCACAATCCTTTACTTTTGACAAGCCGTGTAACATGTGTAAAAACATAATCGGGACGATAGTCAAGAAGCGTTCTCGCATACTTTTGAAGGCGAGCTTTTGACTCTAACTTATCCTCCATGCTCATTTCAAACGCAGGTATTCCGTTGTAGACAAGATTGATAGGATACGCCTCAAACGGTTGTGCCAGAAAACGGAGTTCATCCACAACGAGATCACCGACAGCAAAGATCGTATCACAGAGGTGTGCTTTGTCAATCAATGCGTGTTTATAATACCAGAACGGATCACCGAACACATCTCGGATCAACATTCCCTCTGTTTTTGCCTGATTTAACGTATTATAAAAACGCACATCATGCCCGGGATGTCCTTCGACGATGGGTCGTATTGTTGCTACTTCATGAGCATAAAAGACAGTACGCATATTTGCTGCGCCGTTTCCGTTTTTCCGTTCAATCTGCGTTTTGAGTGCAAGCGGCATCCCCATAAACTCGTGTGATATAATATACACTGGGGTTTTAGTTTCTTCACCGATGAGTACCCGTAGCACATCATAAGCAGGTTCTGCAAGACGTATATATTCCTCAAATTCCCACTGACTTTCGTAACGACTTGATTCAATGCCAAAATGTTCATAGAGTAGCCACTTGAACTGACCCGCTAACTCTACATTGCTATTAGAAACATTGATCAACAGAACATCTGCAAGTATAGTAATCTGGGGGTCTTTACTTTCAAACCGTCTTTGTCCATAGACAATTTCCACATGGTAGGTCTTTTCAATATCACTCAGTGCCTCAGCGTGTGGTGTTGTTCGCATACCTTCTGCTGCGTGATACAACACTGAATCCAACGTTTCTAAATCGGCACCAGAAAAAAGTGGACCGACGAGAAAGGTGCGCTCCACCCCTTCGTTGTAGCTGCGTGTTGTTAGCAACCCTTCTAATACTGCACCGATACCCCCCATTTTTTGGATGGCTTCGTGCGTGACGTGAACAACAATACTCAAGTTCTTACCTCGTCTAAAAATAGATTTAGGATATTTAAAAATACCATGTAAAGTAGAAAAGTGTCAAGAAATTTTACAATAAGGGGAGTGTAAAGTTGTTGATTTCTTGATTTGAAAATCCTGGTTCAGACAGAAGCAAAAACGCTACTCACCCAATATGATTGCGAAGCTAATAAACATCAGCGTTCCAGCTATCGTAAGGTCTTATGATACTATTTCCGTATCAACATCTTGCGCGTAGCGGTGAAATCGCCTGCGGTGAGTGTATAGAAATACACACCTGCTGCTACTTTCTCACCGATACTGTTTCTACCATCCCAATGGATAGCACGACTACGACTGGTATACACACCCGCCGTTTGATGTCCTAACTTCAGTTCCCGTACAACAACACCGCGCATATCGTAAATCGTCAACGTGACCTCCGCATCCTTCGCCAACTGATACGGTATCCACGTTTCGGGGTTGAACGGGTTGGGGAAGTTGGTCAGAAGTGCGGTCTTATGAGAGATCACAGGAGGTGTTTCAACAGATGGGGCAGCACCAACAGCATCCGTGATATTGATGGTGACGGTGATGCGATCCAAGCCATTGCCATCAGAAACATCGACGATAACCGTGTAAGATATCCCTGCTTGAAAAGCCAAGTCTGCCCTGGTTCGCAGCTGCCCAGAAGTGGAGTCAATATCAAACAAGAATGCAGGCACGTTATCAAAACGAGAGTGGGCGAAACTATAGGTCAAGGTATCATCGGTATCCGCATCTGTAGCAGAGATAGGATCGCCTATGTTTGTACCGGATGCCGCGTTTTCTGCGATAGAACGGGTTGTGCTATCTCCCTCCGCGAACTGGGGAGGATTGTTAGTAGAATTAAGATCAATAGTAATATCAGAATTATCTGTTTTTAATTGGCGGAGGAAATCGTAATCTGAAATCGGATTTCCAATCAGATGGAGTTCTGTCAGTGCTGTCAAATCTTCCAGGACAGATAGGTCGCTGATGTTATTGTAGGATATATCGAGGTATGTCAGTGCTGTCAAATCTTCCAGGACAGATAGGTCGCTGATGTTATTGTAGGATATATCGAGGTATGTCAGTGCTGTCAAATGTTCAAGGACAGATATATCGCTGATGGTATTGTAAGACAAATGGAGGTATGTCAGTGTGGTCAAATGTTCAAGGACAGATATATCGCTGATTAAATTGGCATCCAACTGTAGTTCTGTCAGTGAAGTCAAGCCGTCAAAATCTCCAGATTGCAGTGGAATGTCTTGGTTAACTATGGAAAGTGAGGTAATTGCCGCAAGGTGTTCGGCAGTCACATCAGCAGCATTAGTCACACCTGGCACCGCTGTGACGATGGCATCAC
>JAAXHO010000214.1 GCA_012270795.1 Candidatus Poribacteria bacterium | reverse complement strand
TAGGTCGGGTAGAGCGTTGCGAAACCCGACAGGAACAAAATGTGTGAGGTTTCGCAACGCTCTACCCGACCTACGCATCTAATTCACGAATGTTATGAATATCTGCCAAAATACAGAAAACCAAATAACCCTACCTTACAAAAGAGAGACATTTTATATCAGAAATGGTATAATATAACCAGAAATAAACCGATTTCTTGATGAATTGTATGCAAGTTTAGACCACAAACTGAACAAAGGTGAAAAAATGGTTAGTCGCAAAGACATTCAAGCTACGTGTGATGATATTGTACGTGAATTTGCCCCGTTGCAGGTAATTCTTTTTGGGTCATACGCGTATGGGATGCCGTCTGAATATTCGGATGTTGATCTGTTAGTCGTGATGCCGATAGCAAATTCGGAAACGCGAGACCAAGCAGTAGAAATACGTCAACGTATTCCATGTCGATTCAGTTTGGACATCCTTGTGCGTTCACCAGAAGAGATCGCTTATCGCGTCTCACACAACGATTGGTTTCTTCGAGAAGTCACTGAAAAAGGTCAGGTGCTTTATGAATCCGGTGATTTTTATTTTAAACCCCATAAAAAAGAGAATACTGATATGAATCCTTTAACTTCGGAGTGGGTTGAATTAGCTGAGGAAGATTATGCTATAGCAAGATTAATTCAACGAGAACAACTTGCGATGCGGAACGGTATATGTTTCCATGCTCAGCAGTGTGCAGAAAAATATCTGAAGGCCTGGCTCCAAGAAAATAATATCCCTGTTCCAAGGACACATAATTTAGATGAATTGTTAAACTTGATTCTACCGCCAATACCATCTTGGCGTTCTTGGAAAACAGATCTTTCAGTATTATCCAAACATGCAGTGGACACGCGATATGTGGGTCAATCTCCCACTGCTGCAGATGCTGAAAATGCCATGCGGATCTGCGAAAAGGTGCGCCAAGGGGTTCGGGCAGAGTTGAAACTACCAATTGAAGAAAATGAAAATAACTGATGAATCATGACAGACGCATTTATTCTTAAAGTCTACTTGATAAGGTGAAAAGATCCCCATAGCGATAGCGTCTGGAAATGTGGGATCATAATCCCCAAAATCTGTCTATTTACCCCCTACTCCCTTATCAATGCGGAATGCGTCTGTATTACATATTGTAGACTTTAGAATTAATCGGGCATTCGGCAGAATACGCCAAATCAAGAAATCAACGGTATGAATGCCATTTAGGCATTCCCCCAAATCAACGCTACAAATGCCATTTAGGCATTTGGCAGGTATGAATGCTATATGGCATTCCCCGTGTGGTATTCTGCATTGGTTAGGATCGCACCTACCAGGGGTTTTGTAGCACAAACTAAAAGTTTGTGCTACAAAAATGTCCCAATAATTTCAACGTTGACTATAAGTTAGAAATGGTGTTAGTCTACTGGCATTGCTGCTTCAGGAATTGAGACATCTTGTTCAAGCCAGAATTGGTAGGCACCCTGGTGTAGCGGAATACCAAACGCTTTTGATGTGTTTTCAATGGTCATATCTGCTGCGGCTCCGGCAGTGGCAGATATCATAGACTGCAACCCTTCTTGCGTATAGACCCGTTTTAAGATTGTATAGATGACTTCCGTGGGAATCTCTTTGTGAGCGATCAGTAGTGTTGGCATCAAAAGTGTGTTTACAGGTTCTACATTGCCGCCATAAGCGTCATCTGGCAGCCTGCCTGGTAGGTAGAATGGATACTGTTCATAAAATTGAGATCCTTGTGCAGACATGTCCAGATCAAGCATCCTAATGTCATGAGTCTCTGCGAATCCCTGTATTGTGCTATTCGGAACGCTAACTAACCATTGAAAAAGGGCTGCTTCTCCGGATAAAAGTGCTTCAATACCTTCGGTTCCGCTTTTGTAGATCGGTGTGATTTCGTCCCAAATACCGACTGACATTGCCAAACGTTCTACAGTCTTTGCGGATCCAGAACCGAGCTGACCGTTGGCAATCTTTTTACCTGCTAAGTCAGCAAAATGCTGAATGTCACTATCTGCAAGGACTATTGCCTGTGCATACGCTATATAGAGCAGGGTTACTCCACGGATATTCGTTTTATGTCCTTCTTCAGCAAATACCTCTTGTCCGTGGTATCCTGAATATACCTCTGATCTAAAAGCCACTCCGAGATAATCAGGATTATCGTTGACCCGCCGTGTGTTTTCAACAGAACCTGGCGAGGCTTCAATTGTTAGGACTAGTTGCGGTTCATGCTGCATCACGATATTACTGATTGCGGTCGCGAAGGGTGTAAAACTACCACCGTGGGATCCAGCTGTAATTGTCAGTGCTGTCGTTTGAGATGTTTCACCCCCTACTGTGCCTATTTTCTGTATACGTTCACAACTACTGAGGATGACAGCAAACGATAGTACCATGACCATCACCCCGATATTCAGATATGATAAAGTCTTGCAAACTATCCCCGTAGGTTGCCCCTGGGGATGTGCTAATTTAAACATTATTTAAGGTCTCCTTTCTCGTTTCGTGTTAAATAGTTAGGACTTATGCATTTAAGAAGTCAAGAAAAAACCCACAAGTAATCTTATCTTGGTTGGATCAAGACCACCCAGTGCTCTTTGGTCAGTGCGATTAATGTGATACTATCGCTGAAAGGGATTTCTTCTGCTTTTTTCCATTCACTTTTACGGATATTTAACCATTGCATTCTTATTCTGTTTACATCAGTGTTCTTGCCAACACTCAAGTCAAGATCAACTGAACCCCTTTAGGAAAGTAAACGGCATACTCTTTTCCGGGATTTGCGAATGCATAAGCTTCGTTATCTTCTCTGTTGGAGAGTAGTTCATTGTTGGGTTCACACTTAAACACATTCATTTCGTCCGTGATCATTCGCATGCTTTTAATGCTTGCTTGTGCAGTTTCACTTAAACCGAGTCCGTTGGGGGGACGGTGGAACCGCGCTGTTGCCAATCCACCAAAGATATTTCGCCAGAACCGTTCCAACCCATTACGTGTCGTCCCGTATTTCCCAGTATCGGCACCGTAAATCTTAACATTATTGATGGGACGGATCGGTGAAAGTTCTGATCTATATTTCTGTGCGTTGTTCCAATGTGTCTGCTGCTTCTGCATATTATTTTGTGATATATCACAAAATGAATATATTTCTGGATGTTCCTTTGTATTTAGATGTTGTTCATGGTCTACTTCCCATGGATTCCAACTCTCAGTTGTTTCGACGGAACGTCCTGCCTCGGCTGCTCGTTTTTTGATATACGTTGACCAGTATTCACCCCATGCAGGTGTAACTGCAGTTTCGTTGTCCATACAGTAGAGTATGTGCCCATAAGGAAGCGTTTCTGAGAGGAGTTTATCCACATATTTTTTCTGATATTTCAGGACGATTTCTTGGTTGTTTTTTTTCGGCACAGCTCTAAAAAAATTATTTTTCGCTGCGCTTGGATGGCTATTAACGGCAGTGGGTAAGCCTGACTCTTCTGCGGTGTAATTGTTATTATTTTTGGGATTGAAAGGGTTGACTTCCCAATAATCTCTATAATAGTTAAAGGTTGCCCAGACTTCAATTTGGACGATAATATCCATCTCGTGTGTCCACTTGATGAAGTTCCGAAAACGCGTCCAGAATTCGTCATTCCACTGATTTAGGTCATATTTTCACTGACTTTTTTGAAGGGGGGCACATCGCCTGGTTCAGTCCATCCCATCGTAGACCTAACATAGTTTCCACCGACAGATTTCAATAACTCAAGATGTTCTTTGAGATTGGGTATCTGAAATAGATTGTCATCCACAGAACCACCGATTAGCAAAACGGGTTTGCCTTTGTATTGCCAGTAACGTGGGTTTTCTTTGTAAATCTGGATTCTGTTTTTTTTCATCTCTGTATCCTTTTTGGCTCTGGTCTCCCATGCCACTTCTGAGCATAAGAATATAAGTAGAACTAACACGATTTTTTTTACAACTAAGTGTAGTCTCCACAGATTTTTCATAAGATTCCCTTTAAGGTTGTGAATACATTCAGAGGCATTCAATTGTCGGGTTTCGTTGTTGGAGGGGTTTCTAATCCCGATTTGAGATACACAGCAGTAGAAATCGGGGTTAGAAACCCCTCCAACAAAGATGTTTTGTGGCAAGTGAATCCCTCTGTGAATTCATTTCATTTTAATTGAATCAAAACTGCCCAATGTTCTTCGGTTTCTGTGGCTAATGTTATGCTATCACTAAAGGGGATTTCCTGTTCCGATGCCCATTCACTTTTGCGGATATTGAGCCATTTTATTGTTACTGTGTTAGCATCTATGCTTTTGTCAACAATCCAATTTAGATCAACTTCGCCACCTTTTGGGAAATAGATAGCATATTCTTCTCCGGGGTTTGCGAAGGCATAAGCTTCGTTCTCTTCTCTGTTGGAAAGCAAGTTATTGTTGGGTTCACACTCAAATACATTCATTTCGTCAGTGATCATTCGCATGCTTTTGAGGTGTGCTTGTGCGATTTCACTCAGTCCTACCCCACTATCTGGACGGTGGAACCGTGCGGATGCAAATCCGCCGAAGATGTTTCGCCAAAATCGTTCTAAACCGTCTTGCGTGCTGCCGAAACGTCCACCATCAGCACCGTAAATCTTAATGTTATTGATGGGACGAATAGGAGAGAGTTTAGTACGAATTTTCTGTGCGTTATCCCAATGCCGCTGTCGTTTTTGATGGTTGTTTTGTGATATATCACAAAAGGAGTAGGTATCGGGATGGTCAAAAGTGGCTTTATGTTTCTTATCGGACAAATCCCATGGGTCCCACATTTCAGTTGTTTCAACGGCACGTCCAGCTTCTTTTGCTTTTATTTGAATGTATGTTGCCCAGTATTCACCCCATGCAGCTGTCACGGCAGTTTCGTTGTCCATGCAGTAGAGTATATGTCCGTAAGGAAGTGTCTCTTCAAGAAGTTTATCCACATACTTTTCCTGATATTTCAGGACGGTTTTCTGGTTGCGTTCTTTGGGGACAGACCAGAAGAAGTTGTTTTGTGTTGCAACAGGATGACTATTTACAACAGTAGGTAACCCTGTTTCTTCTGCGGTGTAATTGCTGTTATTTTTTGGATTGAATGGATTTTCCGCCCACGATTCTCGGTAATATGTGAAGGTTGCCCAGACTTCAATTTGGACGATAATGTCCATTTCGTGTGTCCACTTGATGAAGTTCCGAAAATTGTTCCAGAATTCCTCGTTCCATTGATTTAAGTCATACTTCTCCCCGACTTTTTCGAAGGGGGGTATATTTCCTTCGTCATTCCAACCCATAGTAGACCGCACATAGTTACCACCGACTGATTTCAATAGTTCAAGATGTTCCTTGAGATTGGGTATCTGAAATAGATTGTCTTCAACTGAGCCACCAATTAGCAAGATTGGTTCGCCTTTGTATTGCCAGTAACGTGGGTTTTTCGTGTATATTTTGATTCGATTTTCTTCCATATTATTTTCCTTTTCGGCTTTGGTTTCCTGTGATGCAATTGAGCAAAGGGATACAAGTATGAGTAAAGTCAACACAAGTTTGTTGTAGGTAAGAACTGCCTTGAACAGACATTTCATAAAAAGTCTCCTGAATGGAAAGGTTGTATACGGTGTCAAAACAATCGTATTCGTTTTGTAACGACATATAGTGTAACATGAGATGTAGTACGATTCAATTAATTGTGTAAGTGAACCAGAGGTATTCAATTGTCAAAATGTACTCTTGTGGTAGGAGTTTTCAACCCCAATTTTCTCCATCTACAGAAACATCCTATTGTTAACGGGTGTGATTAATCGTCAATTGAATGCTTTCGATTTGTATCCTGTCTTCATCGTGGAATTTTTTAGTTGTTTTTTTGTGTTTTTCTTGTTTTTTCATGAGTGTTCTCGAGCGTGTTGTGGTATGGGTTTATGAATGTTTTTGGAATTTGCGAAATTTTGAAAAAAACAACTAAATGGTTTTTTTGTCGTTTTTTTGTGTTGTGTTTTCTGTTTTAAGAACAATAGAAATCATGTATAAATTATTGGTATTCTATTGTTGAAATGTTTTCCAAGAAAGATGCTTCGTGACAATTGAATGCTTCTGGTATATAGTAGTTGATATATCGGACTTTAAAACTTACTTGTTTGAATAATCAAACTTCTTGGCTTGCAGCAACATACGCTTGCAAATGTTTCAATGCGCTGCCGTCATCCATAACAGATTTTGTGCGCTGAATGGCAAAATGCGGGTCTGGACATATTCCTAACAGGTAATCAATCATCGCTGTATTGAGCAGTATCCTGTCGTAGATATGTCCCTTTTCACCTGATAACGCGCCAATACCTGCTTTGACGAAGGCATCTGCGCTGGTGGTTTCAGGACGCGGGTTGAGTTTATATTCAAATCCATAAATTTTTGGATCAATATCCAAAGCAAAGTCTTCACGTTTTCCTTTAATACATCGGAAACCTTGCGAATAGTTGACTGCCATTCTATCAGAGGTAGAGGGTTTTCCCAGACGGAGTGCGTAATGGCTGGTCCCTTCTTCACCTTTTATTGCTACTGCTCCCTGAAAACCACGTTCTAATGCCATTTGAAGTAAGGGTTTTTCATAACCGATATGATAATATCCGATTACCATGTAGTTCATTCGGCGTGCAGCAAAGAATTGTTGTGCCTTTTCTGTTGCTGCCCACGGCGGACGTTTCATGATATGCACACGTAGTTCACGTATATTATAAGCACCGGGTGAATATTCTCGTTGACTGATATAACCAAAACCAACTGATTTATTTGTAATGAGGGAAGCAGCCTGTTCAAGAGATAGGTCGGTTTTGGCACCGAGTGCTTGTAAAAGGTTCTCTTCGGTAACACCGTTCTTAGGCGGCATTATATCTACACTGTGAAGGAGTGAGGGTTCTCCCAAAGCTGCCCGAACAGCGGCGATAAAAAGTATTGGACGAAAATAGCGTGTTGCCCCATCGTAGGGTTGACCGAAATGTGTTAGACTGTCCACATCAATTGGTGTGACCTGTTCAGGACCGAAATATGCATCAAGATAGCCGCGCACCTCCTCGTAGGTTTCTCGGTTCATCCGTTGACCGATGAGTGCTGCAGCTTTGAGGGCAGGTTTGACATCATCTGTGAGGATAGCTTCACACATCTGCCGTGTTTCAGCATAACTCAAATGTTTGGCTATTATAATCTTTTCCAGTGCTTTGACAACTAACGCTTCGGTTGGATTTGATGGAACATATCCAAGTTCCGGTTTCAAAAGGAATTGAACTTCTTTGGGAAGCCGGAGCAATAATGCATGATGGTATTTTTGGAATGCTGCTTTCTCAGCTTGAGACCATTGTGTTGCTTCTGGAAAATACTTGCGTAGCGTCATTGCAACAAAAAACGCGCCTATCTGTGCTTCTGAAACCATATTTTTTTCATCTAATTTGCCATCAAGTGATTTTAGAATAGTTTCAAGGACAGCATCAGGTTGCGGTCCATCATTTTCTTTCTTTCCTAACGGACGGGTTTGGTGGGGACCGGTGCATACTCTTGCCTGTGCTTCAAGTAGGACTTCGTTGGGACCAGGATATTGTGGTGTATACATTTATTTACTCTCTTATACCAATTCGAATTAATAATGTGTCATTTAGGAATTCATAAGTTATTTTCAGATTAAAGACTTTCTTTTCTAAGCTCAACCTCACGGTCGCGACCAGAGGTCGCTCCTACCATAACATTTCGCCAAATGGTATCTTATTTTTAGAAATGGTATTATTTAGGTATCTGATTGGTTTAATATACCACACAAGTTGGATATAGTCAAATCTGAAAATGTGGATAGCAACATATCTCTTGACAATATGTGAAATAAAAGATATAATTGAAATCTAATAATATCTAATTTATACCATCTAAGAAATGCTGTTAACAATCACAACGACCTATTCTCCTGCGACAGACCTCGGGTTTCTGTTACACAAACATCCTGATAGACTTCACACCTTTAGTCTTGCTTACGGACAAGCACACGTTTTTTATCCAGAAGCGCATGCAGATAGATGTACAGCAGCCTTGCTGCTTGAAATTGATTCTGTTGGACTTGTGCGTAAAAATCGTGGACAATTTCGGGATAGTTTTGCATTAGCCGAATATGTCAATGACCGATCTTATGTTGCCTCCTCGTTTATGAGCGTTGCAATTGCTAAGGTTTTTCGAAGTAGTTTGTCTGGGAAGAGCAAAGAACGACCGGAACTTGCAGACACACCGATACCCTTAGCTGCCAAGTTGTCCACGTTACCTTGCCGAGGTGGAGAAAAATACCTTAGGCGATTATTTGAACCCCTTGGTTATACTGTCCGGACAGAACGACATGGATTAGATACGCAGTATCCGGATTGGGGTGATAGCCGCTACTTTAGCGTCACACTGGAGTCTAAGTGCCGCCTGTCCGAACTCCTCACACACCTATATGTGCTAATTCCTGTCCTTGACGATGATAAACACTATTGGGTTGACGAAGCGGAGATTAGGAAACTACTGAAACACGGTGAGGAGTGGCTTCCTGATCATCCTGAGCAAGAAACTATTGTTAATCGCTATCTGAAACATCAACGAAGACTTACGCGTCAAGCACTTACGCAATTGCGCGATGAAGAGATAGAAGAAGTTGAGGAACAGACTCATGAAGGAGAAGCGGAAATTGAACAACGTATCGGTCTGAATGAAATCCGTTTAAAGCGGACGGTTGAAGTGATCAAGCAGTCTGGGGCAAAACGTGTTCTTGATTTAGGGTGTGGCGAAGGGAAATTGCTGCGAAAACTCATGAGAGAAAAACAGTTTGAAGAAATAGTAGGTATGGATGTATCGCATCAAACTTTGATAATTGCCCAACAGCGGTTGCGTTATGATCGTATGCCAGAGAAGCAGAAAGAACGGCTTAAGTTAATGCAAGGTTCCCTCTGCTATAGAGACAAGAGATTGGAAGGTTATGATGCTGCTGCAGTGGTAGAGGTGATTGAACATTTGGATGTGCCGCGTCTTGCTGCTTTTGAACGCGTTCTGTTTGAGTTTGCTTCGCCTGAAATGGTAGTGTTGACAACGCCTAATGTGGAATATAACGTTAAATTTGAGAATCTACCTGAAGGCAAACTTCGGCACAGAGACCACCGTTTTGAATGGACGCGCGCAGAATTTCAATCTTGGGCATCAGATGTTTCCAAAAGATTTGGCTATGATGTTTCGTTTCATCCTATCGGGGATACGGATGAAGTTGTTGGTTCTCCCACGCAGATGGCTGTGTTTAAACGAGAAAGTCATGGTGAGAATATCCCTAAATAAGTGATTTTATTAAGAAAATGAATATAAGAATTCCTGACCCTTCGCTTGTCATCCTTATTGGAGCTTCTGGCTCCGGTAAGTCTACCTTTGCTCACAAGCATTTCAAACCTACAGAAATCCTTTCATCTGATTTCTGTCGTGGTCTTGTATCTGACGATGAAAACGATCAGTCTGCGACGACAGATGCGTTTGATGTGCTACATTATATTGCCGCAAAACGTCTTGCAGCAGGAAAGTTGACGGTGATTGATGCGACAAACGTTCAAGTCGACGCAAGGAAAACACTACATGCATTGGCACGTGAATATCACTATTTGACTGTTGGAATTGTGTTGAACATGCCATCAAAACTTTGTCATGAGAGGAACGAAGTGCGTCCTGACCGAAATTTCAAATCGCATGTTGTGCGGAATCAAACCAGTCAATTACGTAGATCACTCAGATCTCTTAAGCGCGAAGGTTTCCGCAATTTCTTGTATGTCATGTCAACTCCAGAAGAGGTAGAAGCGGCACAAGTGGAGCGTCAACCGTTGTGGACAAACCGCACAGATGAAACAGGTCCCTTTGACATCATTGGAGATATACACGGTTGCTATGATGAACTTGTTGAATTGCTTGAGTTACTCGGTTATGAATTATCTAATCTGCCGGACGGAGGATTGTCTGTTAAACATCCGCAAGATAGAAAGGTAATTTTTGTAGGTGATTATGTTGACAGAGGTCCTAAGGTTGTTGAAGTGCTTCAATTGGTCATGGAGATGCACAATACTGGTGTGGGTATTTGTGTTCCTGGCAATCATGATGTGAAACTTGCCCGTGCCCTTAGAGGTAAAAATGTAACACAGACACACGGTTTAGCAGAATCTATGTCTCAATTGGAACACGAGTCCGAAGAAGTTAAGACGCAGATCGCAGAATTCATTGAAAGCATGATAAGTCACTATGTCTTTGACAACGGGAAACTTGTTGTAGCACATGCGGGTATGAAAAAGGAATTACAAGGCAGAGCATCTGGGCGCGTGCGTGAATTCGCGCTTTATGGGGAAACCACAGGAGAAACGGATGAATTTGGATTGCCTATTCGTTTAAATTGGGCGGAGGAATATCGCGGTAGTGCGACTGTCGTTTACGGACACACACCCGTGATTGAACCGCAATGGATAAATCGTACAATTAATGTGGATACTGGTTGTGTCTATGGTGGGAAATTGACTGCGTTGAGATACCCAGAAAGAGAACTTGTTTCGGTTCCGGCGCGCAAGACCTATTATGAACCTGCAAAACCACTGCTGAAAAAACAAACATCTTCAGATTTACAAAAAGATGAAGGCATCTTAGATATAAATGATGTGATAGGCAAGCGCGTTATTAGCACTCGCTTAAATCACAACGTTACTATTCGTGAAGAAAACACCATCGCAGCACTTGAGGTGATGAGTCGTTTTGCAATAGATCCAAAATGGCTTATCTATCTGCCGCCAACCATGTCTCCAACAGAGACGACAACGAAACCGAATTTACTTGAACATCCTGCTGAAGGTTTTAAGTATTATCGGAATCAAGGTGTTTCCAAAGTGGTCTGGCAGGAGAAACACATGGGATCACGTACTATTGTCATTGTATGCAAATCCTTTGAAGTCGCGAAGGCACGTTTTGGTTCTGCGGAAGATAGAATTGGTATATGTTACACACGTACTGGCAGACCTTTTTTTGACGATGCAGCATTAGAAAATGAGCTGCTGACACAAGTTAAAACAGCAGCAGACAAAGTTGGTTTTTGGGAGGACTTGAAAACGGAGTGGTTCTGTCTTGACTGTGAACTGATGCCTTGGTCCGTAAAGGCACAAGAGTTATTACGACAACAGTATGCACCGGTAGGGACATCTGCACGTGTTGCTATAGACCATGTGATTGGTTCGTTAGAAACTGCTGAAAAACGCGGGGTTCAACTAAATGGTCTCTTAGATGGGTACCGTCAACGGACTATTGCAGCGAAAGAATACATCAATGCCTATCAACGATACTGTTGGCAAGTACTGTCTATTACAGACCTCAGACTCGCTCCGTTTCATCTGTTGGCTGCAGAAGGGGCAGTATTTATTGATAAAGACCATTTGTGGCACATGCAAATGCTGTCAAAACTTTGTGAATGTGCTGGCGATAACCTGCTCTTCTCAACTGGCAATGGCATAGTTGACCTATCTGATCAAGATAGCGAAGCTGCTGCGATTCGTCAATGGGAAGAACTCACCGCACAAGGGGGTGAAGGTTTTGTGATCAAACCGTTGGATTTCATTGTCAAAGGAAAACGTGGACTTGCCCAACCGGCAGTCAAATGTCGCGGAAGAGAATACCTTCGTATCATATATGGACCGGAATATACTTTAGAACACAATTTAGAACGTCTCCGAAACAGAGGATTATCACACAAACGTTCCCTTGCCATCAGAGAATTCGCTTTAGGTATAGAAGCACTTGAAAGGTTCGTAAACCATGAACCCATTTCTAAGGTTCATGAGTGCGTTTTCGGGGTTTTAGCTCTTGAAAGTGAAACAGTGGATCCAAGGTTGTAAATGCGTTTTGAAACCTTGTCTATCTATTACATTCAAATTGGGGTGTGTAAGGTTTTTGGCATGAATTGTGAGTAAAGTTTTTTTCACTTGTCTGAACCAGGATTTTCAGGATTATCAGATTTACGGGATTAGAGTCTGATGCAGTTGAGTTCCATTCCAAATAGAAACTGCCTTGGCTATATACAAAAGACGTTTCGCCTAAGTGGGGAACTTGATGATCAACTCCAATCCCGGGGAATGCGCGCATGGAATTCGCCATGATTCATACCGTTGATTTGTAAATCTGTAATTCCTGTAAATCCTGTAAGTCTTGGTTCAGACACATGCCAAAAACTTTACACACCCTTCAAATTGATCGAACTTGCATTAATTGAAGAAAACATGGGAGTTTTACAACAAAACCAGAACATGAACATTATCCGTTTTATAGCATTCTTTTGTTTGATAATTTTTGGTATCGGTTTAGCAATAAGCGGATGCCAAGATTCAACCTCTAATATTGACGGTTCTGATAAAGATTCAGAATTAGTCTTACGCAATTATCGTCTTTCTGGAGACGAAACGTGGGAGCCAGATAGAACTTACATCGTGCATGGGACATTGGAGATTCCCGCTGAAGTTACGCTTGAAATACTTCCTGGTACGGTTGTCAAATTTGATCGTGATGCACAAATCAAGGTCTCAGGTCTCAAGGCAATACTAAAGGTTGGAACGCCATTGACGCAGACAATATTAGACGAACTTGTATATTTAACCTCAAATAACACCCATCCAAGGCCTGGAGATTGGAAGGGTATCCTCTTTGACATTACGCGCGATGCTACAAGTTACCTGAGAGGTACAGTCATAGAATTCGCGCAGATCGCACTTGATATCAAGACAACTTCTCCCACTGTGTTAGATTGCACACTTCGCAATAATGAAACTGCCCTCGCTTTAGATGGTAGTGACTCAATAATCCAGTATAATGATATTCTTGAGAATGAGATCGGTATAAGTACTATAGAACGGCAAAATCGCCCCCAAATTCAATATAATAATATAAACAGTAATGAGTTTGGAATTTTCTGTGAGAATGTACAATCTATTATTCGCCATAATAACTTTGAAAAAAACGATTACTCTATAAAGTTAAATGTAAAATTTGACCTTGCTATACCAGATAATTGGTGGGGAACTCTTGCTAATAATGAGATTGAAAGGGTCATTTTGGATTCTGCGGACACAGATATTATAACGAAACCTATTGGTACAGTCACTTATACGCCAATTGCCGAAACGCGTTTTGAGGAAGCTGGTCCACGGGAGTGAAAGATTATGTTGACAATTCTGAATGTCTCCCAAAATCACTATGTTCGCGGCGGTTCCGATAGGTACTTCTTTACGATGGGAGAACTGCTACAAAAACATGGACACAAGGTAATTCCGTTCACCGCAGCGAGTCCAAAAAATGAACCGACTGAATGGGCTCCGTATTTTCCGCGGGCAGCAGATTTTGACAATCCGGGACCAATTGACCTGCTACGTTTTTTGTATTCACGCGATGCTGTTAAATCAATTCATAAGTTACTGAACAAGACAAATATAGATATTGCACATTTCCATATTTACTACGGCAAATTAACTGCTTCCATTTTGGGAAGTCTGAAGAATGCGGGTATACCCCTCATTCAAACATTGCACGAATATAAATTAACCTGCCCTGTCTATAGTCATCTGTCAAACGATGAGATTTGTGAGGACTGTGAAGGCAAACATTTCTGGCGTGCGCTGCCGAAAAAGTGTAATAGAGGTTCACTTGCACGCACTGCACTTAGCGTTACTGAGTCTTATGTTTCCCGTCTCCTCGGTTGCGTTGATAAATTTGATCACTTCATTTCTGTGTCTCACTTCCTTCGGAAAAAGATGATACAATACGGGATTCCTGAAGAAAAAATATCTACTGTGCATAACTTTACAGATGTTTCTGACATTACACCGAATTTCTCTGTAGGTGAATATATACTCTATTTTGGTAGAGTACATCGGAGTAAGGGGATTTTGACACTGATAGAAGCTGCTGCACCGTTGAAAGAAGTACCACTCTATATCGTTGGTGACGGTGAAGCGATGCCAGAAGTTCAACGTATTGTGGAACAAAATGAATGTGATCACATTCACCTCCTAGGCTTTAAACAGGGAGATGAACTCCAAGAATTGATTTTGAATAGCATCTGCACTGTTTTACCCTCTGAATGGTATGAAAACTGTCCTATGTCTGTGTTAGAATCCTTTGCCTATGGTAAACCGGTGATTGGTGCGGATATAGGCGGCATTCCTGAACTCGTTATTGACGGTGTAGATGGATTTCTCGTTCCTTCGGCAGGAACGGAGGCACTACGAGAGAAATTGTTATGGGTGTTTGAACATAAAGACGAAGCTGCTGAGATGGGAAAAACAGGACGTAAAAAAATGGAAACGGAGTTTAATGCTGATATTCACTATCAGAAAATATTTAACATTTATGAAATGGTTTTGTAATAAAAATAAAGTAAAATTCCATTTTTATTAATTTCCATTTTTTGCTAAAATGGTCCTGTAATTTTGCGATTTATTATTGCAGGTTTAACATTACATTGTAAAAGATAACATTTACTAATACCGTATATTGAAGGAGAAAAAATGGTAAAATTTCAAGTTACTATGCTACTTATCTTAATTTGCACATCAATGTTTGTGTCGTGTGAGTATGCGTCAAATGTGATGAAAGATCCACGGAATCCAAGACCACCAGACCCAATAATAGATCCTCCTATGGATGGTCCCTTTGTCGTAATTAATGAACTAATGGCAGATAACGACAATACCGTTCCTGATCCACAAGGGGACTATGACGATTGGCTTGAGTTATATAATCGCACTGAAAGTCCAATAACACTTACAGGGATGTATCTTTCCGACAAAGAGGATAATCCAACAAAATGGCAATTTCCTGAAGGCACTGAGATTCCAGCGAATGGATATTTAATTGTATGGTTAGATGAAGATCATGATGACGAAACTGCTAATGAAGGGCTGCATGCTAACTTCAAACTTTCAAAAAGCGGTGAAACGGTCATGCTTGTAGATACAGATACTCAGGGCAATACGGTCCTGGACAGTGTTACATTTGAAGAGCAAGAGACGGATGTTTCTTTCGGACGTATTCCGAATGGTACTGGTGAATTCCAAGTTGTAATAGCAACTCCAGGGGCTGCAAACTAAGCAGTTTAGCAATCATGTTTCATCATGCATAGTAATGCCTGACTGGAAGTTAGATAGAGAACACATTTGTTGTCTCTTGTTCTTTCTTCCAGTCTTTTTCTATCTTTAAAACGTTGGAGGTAGAATCGCTTGAATATTTCTTTATCAACAGACACAAATCTTAAGCGTCAGCATTGTAAGTTTTCCAATGTCTTCAGTTTAATTCTTTGCTTGTTTTCATTCTTGGTAGGACTTGATGGGATAGCCATAGGTCAGACGGTCGATATTCCAGATCCAGGTCTCCGTGCTGCTATTGAATTAGCTCTGGGAAAAGAAGCAGGGGCAGATATTACGCAAACAGAAATGGCAAATTTAAAATCACTTGATGCTCCTGAATCCGGCATTCGCAATCTAAGTGGTATTGAGCATGCTGTCAATCTTATTTCTCTCCAACTTGTAATTAATCGTATTTCAGATTTGACACCGCTAAAAAACCTAAATAATTTGTTAGTATTAGACCTTAGCCGCAACCAGAGAATTTCCAGTATTTTACCACTAAAAAACTTGAAAAAATTGGTAAGGTTATCCATTAGAGGTAACCATATAACAGACCTTTCCCCGCTTAGTACTTTGACAAATCTTTTATATTTGCATATCGGTTACAACCATACTTTGTCGGATATTTCCCCACTCAGTGTTTTGACAAATCTGACAGAACTCGATATGGAAGCTAATAGAATTTCAGACTTGTCACCTATAGAAAATTTGACTAATCTCACATACTTAGATTTTGACAGCAATTTGATCACTGATGTGTACCCTCTCAGAAATATGACAAAACTTATTCACTTAGATGCTTCCGATAATATGATTGCTGATGTGTCCCCACTTAGAAATATGAAGGCGATGGAAAACCTTGATCTTGATAGTAATGGAATTTCGGATATTTCAATAGTTGAAGGCATGGAAAAATTGGTAGTGTTGGATATTCATGACAACAATATACCTGATATTTCTGCTGTAAGAAATTTAAAAACATTGAGAAAACTCGATTTTGACGATAACGAAATATCAGATTTATCACCTTTTGAGAATTTAACACATGTGAAGGTGTTAGACCTTGATGGCAATAATATCACAGATGTATCACCACTTAGAAATATGGTACATCTCACTGAACTTGATCTTGATGGTAATAAAATATCAGATATATCCCCACTGAAAAATATGGTGAATCTTACAATATTGGATCTCCACAACAACACGATATTGGATATATCCCCACTGAAAAATATGATACAACTCACGGACCTTGATCTTGATGATAACAAAATATTTGATGTGTCGCCGCTAAGAGATATGGTAAATCTCACAATATTAGATCTTGATGGCAATAAAATATCGGATATTTCACCATTGGAAAATATGGTAAATCTCACAATGTTAGATCTTCACGATAACAAAATATCGGATATATCACCGCTGATGAATATGATAGAACTGACACACCTTGATTTAAGCAACAACCGTATTTCAGATTTTTCTCCAATTGCAGGATTGATAGGGGACTTAGTGGAATATGACGATGCCCATCAAACACTGCCCTCTACGCAACCAGAGGATGTGAACCGCGATGGGGTGGTCAATATTTTGGATTTAGTCGTTATTGCATCAAACTTCAATGATCCTGACTTAAACGCTCTTGCACAAAATAACATTTATCCAGATGTCAACAGCGATGGTGATGTTGATATTATAGACTTACTTCTTGTCGCAGCGGAATTTGGTTCTGTTACAGCAGCACCCGTACTCAGTAAAAACTCTATAGAAAGGTCTAATCTTACTGCCGAAAAACTTACGAAGTGGATCCAGCTTGCAAAGCAGCTTGATGGCAAAGAACCCCATCTTTTAAAAGGGATAGCTATTTTGGAACAGTTGTTAGTAACGTTTATGTCTGTAGAATTTCAGCCGAAGACAACAGCATTGGGGGTAAACTATCCAAATCCGTTTAACCCAGAAACGTGGATACCGTATCAGTTAGCACAACCAGCAAAGGTTACAATTTCCATACATTCTGCTGGTGGAAAACTTATAAGAACATTAGAATTAGGGCAATCCGCTGCTGGAAGATATCACAACAAATCTCGCGCGGTATATTGGGATGGAAATAATGAATTTGGGGAGCCTGTGGCAAGTGGAATCTATTTCTATACGCTTTCTGCTGATGGTTTCACCGCTACAAGAAAAATGGTCATCAGGAAGTAATTTCAAACCGTTTCCGTAAAGATGTTTTACGGAATATATAAGGAGAAAAAATGCGAAATTTCATAACATTATTGTTCATTTTATGTCTACTGTCCACTGCGTCAAGTGAAATACAGTTTGAAGATGTTTCCCATCAAGCGGGGATCACACGTATCGGGGAAAGCTGGGGAAATGCGTGGGGGGATTTTGATGGAGATGGGTATCTTGACCTATGGGTGACAAACCACAGACACAAACCGAGTCTCTATCGTAACAACGGTGATGGTACTTTCACAGACATTATTGATGTCGTATGGGATGCGAATCCTCATGCAGATACACACGGTGTGGCATGGGCAGACTATGACAACGATGGGGACCAAGATTTAATCATTTTATCCGGTAGTGGCGGTGGATTAAGCACTGGCGCACACAACAACCATGCAAACCATTTCTACATCAATGAGAACGGTATGCTGATTGAAAGTGCCGCTGAACTTGGCATAGATTACCCACTTTTACGGGGGAGAACTCCTCTCTGGTTTGATTGGAACGGCGATGGAAAGCTTGATGTTCTTCTTACTGGAATAACCAGAAAAGATAGTAAAGGAGTCTTGGTGAAATCTGCCTTATTTGGTCAAACAGTAAGTGGATTTGAAAATGAAAGTGATCAGGCAGGTTTTTCTCTTGAAGATAACGTAGCTTTAGCACAGTTGGCAAGTATAACCCCCGCTGGAACGATGCATTTGGTTGTAAGTTATCATCGCTACCCTCTTGTAGTACTTGATACATCAATTACACCTTTTAGAAATATAACTGAAAACTTGACGATTCCCAACGGTTACTCCGTTCAGGATGCCGTAATTGCAGATTTCAACGGAGATTTACTTTCAGATATCTTTATTGCTCGCGGACTTTACCAGTCCTTTATTGGACAGGTAGATGCTAACAAGTTGGAATTGAATCTGCGAAGCATTGAAACAGAAAAAGGTTTGAGCTTTAAAACAGCAGGGGATGTATCTTATGAAATCTATTCAGAGTGGGGCCCTCGGCTTTCGTTAGTCAAAATCGGTGTTGCGGGACATCAAGTGACAGCATTTCAGAATGGTGAATTTCAGGGAGTCCAACCAACTCTAAGAGCTGCTACATTTAAAGTTACGCTATCTCCTGATGATCCGAAAGTTGTTGGTCTCAAGGCGCGTCCGCAAAATGAGAATTTTGGCATCTACGTAGGCTATGAACCAGAGACCCAAAAATGGACACTTTTATCTCATAAACGTCCTGTGACTGCCATAATTAAATCGTCTAAACCTATAACCGAAATAGAGACAATAAACTTTTCCTCAACAGACCTAAAGGAACAACCCCCATCTCGTCTTCTGATTAACAATGGCGGGAGCATTTTCCATGTCTCATCGGCATTGGGTAGTCCCGGTATATCCTCAGATGGGCGGTGCGTTGCTGCAGGCGATTTTGATAATGATATGGATATTGATATCTATGTTGTTCGTTCAAGGACAAGTGAAAATCCACCAAACCACCTTTATGAAAATCTTGGAAACGGTTCATTCATAGAACGCGCCAGTTCAAGTGGGATAGTTGGAAGCAGACAAGGCAGAGGACAGAGTGCTACAGTCGCAGACTACGATAAGGACGGTTATCTTGATATCTTCGTCACAAACGGTAGAGGTGAATACCCGTTTAGTGAGGGGCCTGATCAACTCTTTCGCAATATCAATAGTGGCAACAATTGGCTGCAGGTTGACTTGGAAGGCACTGTCTCAAATCGGGACGGTATCGGGGCACGGCTGTTTGCAACAACACCTGGTGGCAAAACCCAATTACGAGAAAACGGTGGTGGAATTCATTGGGCTCAACAAGACCAAAAACGGATTCATTTTGGACTCGCTCAGAATGAGAAAGTCAGCGAATTGGCAATCTATTGGCCCAGTGGGATATTTCAAAAATTGACCGACATTGAAGTTAACCAGGTATTGCACGTTGTTGAAAATGGTGTCCAAACGCGGCACCCTGGCGATGTCAATCAGGATGGACATATAGATATACTTGACCTCCTTATTGTCGTTGCACATTTTGGAGAGTCTCCTCCCTCAAACGAGCGAATTGATGCAAACAAAGATGGAGAGGTAAACCTTGATGATGTGGTTTGGATTATCAAGATTATTGAGGAAAACCAGAATAGTAACGCCGCACCGTCTCAGAAACATCAGAACGTTGCCAATGCAAGCGCAATGTTAAATCGCTTCCCATCGTTGACAGAAAACGACATCGCACTATTCTATACGTTTTATCTAAAAATTGAAGAAATGCAAGGCGACTCCACACAAATAGAATTAGTGAAACGGTTTTTTAAACAACTATTAATGCCGGTTAATGGAGCTATCAAAACAAAACTCCATGCAAACTATCCAAACCCATTCAACCCTGAGACATGGATACCTTACCAACTTGCGGAGGACGCTGAAATTACTATTCGTATCTATGATACAGCTGGTAAGGTTGTGAAAACAGTTTTTTCTGGACATCAGACATCAGGATATTATATTAACCGAAGCAAAGCCGCATATTGGGATGGCCGCAATGATTCTGGGGAGGCAGTTGCAAGTGGTGTATATATCTACGAATTAGTGACTCCAAAAACAAGACTGACAAAACGACTTGTCGTATTAAAGTAAAAGGCAAAGGAAATGAAAAAGACATCATTGGTTACCGGTGGTGCAGGTTTTATGGGAGCACACGTTGTCAACGAACTGCTCCGCGACGGTGACCATACAGTTGTTGTACTTGACGACATCAGCGGCGGATTCCGTGAAAATGTTAACCCCGAAGCGACTTTCATTGAAGGCAGTATCCTTGATGTTGAGTTAATAAATCAACTCTTTGAAAAATACAACTTTTCCTATATCTATCATCTCGCAGCGTATGCCGCCGAAGGGCTGAGTCATTTCATCAAACGGTTCAATTATCAAAATAACCTTATCGGTAGCGTCAACTTAATTAATGCCGCAGTCAACTTCAATGTTAAAAGGTTTGTATTCACCTCTTCCATTGCGGTCTACGGTGAAAATCAGCTGCCGATGCACGAAGAACTTATACCGATGCCTGAAGACCCTTACGGCATTGCAAAATATGCTGTGGAACAGGAACTCGTTGTCTCTAAACGACTCTTTGACCTGGATTATACCATTTTCCGCCCACACAACGTCTATGGTGAGCTGCAAAATATCAGTGACAAATACCGAAATGTTATCGGCATTTTCATGAACAAGATCATGCAAGGTGAACCTTTGATTATCTTCGGTGACGGCGAACAGACTCGCGCGTTTACACATATTGCAGATGTCGCACCCCATATCGCTCGCTGCGTGGCTATTCCAGAAACATCCTGTGAAGTTTTCAACGTAGGGTCCGATACACATGTGTCTGTCAATAAGTTAGCAGAACTCGTCATGATTGCAATGGGAAAGGAAGTGACTATAAAGCATTTTCAAGCAAGGGATGAAGTTAAACACGCCTATTGTTCACATGAAAAGTTTCAAAAGATATTCGGCAATTCATCTCAGGTTCCGTTAGCAGAAGGCCTTCATCAAATGGCAACATGGGCGAAATCTGTTGGACCTCGTCCTCCAACTGAATTTAACGAAATTGAGATTAGCCAAAACTTACCGGATGCATGGAAAAATTAAGTGGATTATGAACTGAATGAACCAATTTCGCAATTCCATAGTTAAATTTTGGCAGTCTCCAACTCGTTGGGTAATGGTGATTACCTCTGTTGGAATGGGATTAAGCCTGCTTTTTCATGCGGTGTTAATTCCAAGATATCTTGGTTTAAGTGAAACAGCGGATGCATTAATTGCAGCCCTAAAAGTAGTTTTGTTATTTGACATTGTAATCAGAGAAGGTGCAAAATTTAGCCTTGTACCTTTATTCATAAATGAAGCGAGGCAGAAAAACAGAGAGAATTTCAAATTATTTACAAACGGCATCTTGAATTTATCGCTCTGTGTGGGCATAATATTCATGTTGCTAATAGAGGTGTTTGCATCCTGGATTGCAATCATTGTGTTACCAAATAGTTCTATTGAAGCCCAATCCGAAATGATAATCATTTTGCGATTGACTGCACCATTGGTAGTATTCGGATCTGCAAGTACGATTCTTGGCGCATTTCTAAATAGTCAGAAACATTTTAATACGGTCGCATTACGAAACGCCCTTCCACCTGGGATAGCAACTGTAGTTTTCCTTCTTCTATCGGGGAATGAAAACCTTGCACATTATGTCGCTGTAGGATACGCTTGTGGTTTTTTGGCATACTTTGTATGGTTATTTTTCGGTGCGTATCGTGCAGGACAGTCGTATATGCTGACATGGGTATCAGGCGATGTGTTCCGTTCGTTAAGAAACACAATTTCCTTGCCTACTCTGGGATTCGCAATCCGACAGATAACTGCCCGGTTGTTAGTTGAAGTGTTTTTAGTCGGAAAACTTGGTAAAGGTGCGATTACTCTTTACAACAGTGCCTTCCGTATTTTTTCTGCAATTCAGACACTCATAGGCATTAGTATTGCTACAACAGGTTTACCTGATATGGCAGAGGATAACACCGAAGAAAACAAGCAAAAGTTCAGACGAATGATCATTGGGAACATACGAACAGTGATATATATTGCAGTTCCTATTATGCTGCTGTTTCTATTCGGGGCATCAGTAATAGCAGAGGTTCTATATGGAGATAAGTTTGCTGAAGAATCTGTGCAACAGATCGCCCACATCCTATTATGTCTAAGTTTCGCTACGGTGTTTTTTTGCTTGATACCCGTTCTAAATGCGGGGCTCTATGCACAAAAAGCTTTTGGATTTATATTTAGAAATATGGTTACAATGGCTGTGCTAAACTTTGCTTTGGCATTAGGATTGGTCAGTGTTTGGGGATTAACTGGTATCGCGTTAGCAGTTTCACTCACTGCTGTTATTGCTGTTGTAAATTTATCATATTTACTTGGAAAAACTGGTGCTTCTTTATTAAAGTGATGTCAACAAAAAAGGTATGTGATTACCATTATTTGATTGTAGGTGGAACAACTAAGGCTGCAACCACATCCTTATTCATATATCTTGCTAATCACCCATCAATATGTGGTGCCACCTACAAAGAAACACGTTTCTTTCTCCACACTGATTACCCGTTGCCATCAAAATATAGATTTACCGGTGATGTAGAGGAATATGACCAACTGTTTCCCCAATGTGAAGATGATCAAATTCGACTTGAATCAACGCCAGATTATCTCTATTGTCCACACGCGCTTGATAGAATTGCAAAGTTTCTACCCAATGCAAAGTTAGTTTTTAGTCTGCGTGAACCTATTTCAAGGTTGATCTCATGGTATCGGTTTGCAAAACAGGATGGAAAATTACCACAAGACTTTACTTTTGATACCTATGTAGAATTACTCTTTGACTACGCGGATGGCAAGTTAGAAACTGACAACGTTGACGCTGAGGGAGAACCTATCCACGAACAGTATTGGCAAACACTCAAACAAGGATGCTATTCGGTTTATCTGAAGGAGTATTATAGTCAGTTTGAACCCTCACGTTTACACATCCTCTTTTATGAAGACCTTGCAGCAAATCCTTTAACAGTTCTCAAAAATCTGTGTCATTTCGCAGGTATAGATGCAAGTTTTTATGAGGATTTTGTCTTTAAAGTCACGAATCGGACTGAAACGATGAAAAACTCAGAGGTACATAAAAAATATAGAGACTTCCGATTCCGATTACGTAAATGGACACATGACAAACCGATGATACACAACTCCTTTAGACTGTTGAGACGAACAATTGAGCCGATTTATCTTCGCTTAAACACACGTCCAACCGAAAACGTCAACATGTCAGAAGATACACGAAATCAATTAATCAATTATTACAAGGACGATGTGCAAAATCTTGCAGAATTAATCGGTAAAATGCCACCATGGGATACTTTTACATTAACACAATAGAACAGATAAAAACAAGTTTTTCCTATTTGGGATAAGAAATTTTGGGAGTGGGAGATGCAATTTTCAAAGAAAAGAAGGGAAGACTTACACGTATAAGGTAAGGATTTTACAATAGCAAAACTCAACAATTGAATACCTCTGATTGTCTCAATAATTTGTAATTCGGTGGGAATTGTCGTATAATTAAAAAAACCGCTGAATGTAAGATATGGGGCTGTAGTTTAATCGGTAAAACAATCGTGGTTGACGCTCGGAAGATTGGGGTTCGACTCCCCACAGCTCCATACCGCATTCAGCGGTTGTTTTTATCCTGAACAAGGTATACGTATTTTGCAAATCAATGTTCACATACAATTATTATATAATAAAATTTAAATGGAGTCAAATCTTTTTTCAATAAATTATAAAAAATAGTTTTTTTAACCACAAAACGACTGATTGCGTTTTTATTTATTGTAAAATATTCAATAAATAAAACATCCCACTGTTGGGGTGCCTTGCAAGGGCACTGATCCATGTGTCCAAATAATTACCTTACTACAAGGAGATTCAGTTTGGCCAATAAGTCAATTCAACTCATGATTGTGGGTACACAGAAATCAGGAACTTCCTCACTGTTGCGCTATTTAGTACAGCACCCCGATATCCATACGCATCCGCAGCCTGAGATGACTTTTTTCTTACAAGACCATGAGTATACACGCGGTTACGAATCGGCTTATGCGAAATACTTTGCTCAATGTCCAGAGGACAATAAACTCATCGCCAAAAATGTCATGGTGATGCACTCACCTGAAATTATGCAACGAATCTATCAACACAATCCGAAGATTCATCTCGTTGTTCTCTTGCGTGAACCGGTTGCCCGCGCCTATTCTGCTTATTGGTGGGCACGTCGTAGAGGATGGGAGAACATCAAAACATTTGAAGAGGCACTTGCAGCAGAGAAAAACCGACTTGATGAAGATTGGTTTAAATGGAGGCAATGTGTCTATAAGTTCAATAGCACCTACTATCCACATATCAACAATCTGATAACACAATTTGGAGAAGGGCAAATAAGTTGCGTTTTGACAGATGAATTAAAGATCGATGCTATTGCAGTATGCAAACGTATCTTTAACCTGCTCGGTGTTCGCGAGGATTTTGAACCGAATGCAGAACTGCAGCACAATCAAGCAGCGATGCCACGTTCAGAAAAATTCGGTTATCTGTTTACTCAATTTCTTGCATCTCACAACCCACTCAGGCGTGCAATCCGTAAACTCGTCCCGTCATCTGCAGCGCATAAGATCAGAAAGACCATTTTGGATTTAAGCAACAAACCTTTTACACCGCCACCAATAAACCCAAAAACGCGCATTGAATTAGCCAACTATTTTAAACCGCATAACGAACAATTGGCTGAATTATTAGGACAAAATTTAACACATTGGAATATCCATAAGGAATCCATTTAAAGACAATAAAAATATCGTCTTATTTGGTTGGTATCCAAAATGTCAATAATATATTTTCTCACAGGTTATTTCGCATTTGAAGAGTTTGTTCTTAAGTTTTTACCTGTAAGTGACACCGTCTATTCCTATTTAAGATTCATAGGTGAAATGCTAATCTACGTAGCATTCGGAAAACTTGTTATCCACAAACTCTACAAAGGAATTCCGTTTGTCAAAACTGCAATTGATATACCCGTTATTGGCTTTTACCTCGTAGTATTCCTTTCAATGGTGATAAACCGTTCACCACTGATCGGAAGTCTTTACAATATCAGACCGTTCGCTCGATATATTGTCCTTTTCTATCTCATTGCAAATTCTTCATTATCTGAAAAAAGAATTGGGACTCTACTGCGGATTATATTGTGTGTAGGTGTCGTCCAACTCTTCGTGGGTATGATACAGTGGGTTGGCGGACCCAGTGCCTTCGACTTCTTCTTACCGCGTGCATCAACTCTTGAAGTTGGTGGATTTACAAAAGAGTACAGATTGTTGGAATTAGGACGAGAAATCGGCAGTATCTACGGTACTTTAGGCGATACTGTCATTTATGGGGTCTTTATGATCCTTATACTAACCATCTTTTTGTCCCGCATAAAACGTTTAGAATATTTGAATCTACTCGGTATAGCGATATTGTTAATGTTCATTGCCCGATCTTATTCCCGCGCCGCAACTTTTTCAGCTATTTTGGCTTGTGCCGCATGGTACTTCTTCCAATACGGTTGGAAGCAAGCACTACGTTTAGCATTAGCAATAATACTCATTTTTGGAATTTTGTTGGCAATTGTGAACCCATTTGGATTGGAATACGTTAACCCGCGCAAAGCAAAAGTCGGTATGGTCGGGAATATTACGGGTGTTTTTTCTGGGTCTTATGTACGCGTAGCACAAAAACAGAGACTCGGTGCTCTCATCGGAAATGTCCCGACTGTCCTTGCAAACAAACCTATTTTAGGATATGGTGCAGATCAGAACACTACAATTGAAAGACTCAATATGAGCAAACGTTCATTTCTTCTCAAAGTCCTAAGCAAAAAAGGATTTAAAGATGTGTATTGGGTCGCTATCCTCTGTTTCTATGGGTTATTAGGTTTAGGATTATTTGCCTTAATTTTTCTCCGTCTCTTTATGGCTGCATTAAGTATCTACAAACGCGCAGTCGGCAAATACACAAAAGAGATCGCGATGGCTATGCTTTGCTTAGTAACTGTGACTGTATTCCTGCTCTTTTTTAATCGGACACTTGAATTCAGAGGATACGGGTTCTATTTTTGGTTGTGTGCAGGACTCATGTTTGCAAGTGATGCATCCCTACAAACCTACAGAACTATAAAGATTGGCTTGTGAGACTTATGAATCAAGATCAAACAAAGAAATGGAAATCTTTTACTTCAATGACTTTCCTGATATGCATCAGTTTAGCCATTAGCATGTTATCTGTAGTCCTCATACGTGGATGTGTTGAAAGAGCTTATTTGGAAGGAGCAATCCGCTTAGAGGTTAACATGCAGACATCAAAACCATTAAGAAAAGAACTCCACGGTTTCAATACGAACATGATGAGTGGAGATTACGGTTACCTTGATGAAGACTTTGTGGCACTTACAAAAGTCCTTCAACCACAGACTTTGCGGTTTCCAGGGGGAACTGTCGGCAATTTCTATCACTGGAAAACTGAAGGGTTTATTAGAGATGAAATGGAGACGACATTGAGTCCACAACTTAACAAACGCAATAGGGGGAACTTCGTCAGATTACAGAAACGTCGGAACGGCATAATCTCTTTTGACGACTTCATGCGGTTATGTCAAGGATTAGATATCGCACCTATTGTCATGGTAAATCTATGGACAGGTAGTCCCGAAGAGAGTGCCGAATGGGTTCGTTATGCGAAAAATAAAGGATATAATGTTAAATATTGGGAACTCGGAAATGAGCATTATCTTCCCCATTATGCTAACAAATTCCCTACAGCCAAAATCTACATGAGAGAAGCAAGGCAGCACGCTTTAGCGATGAAAGCAGTTGATCCAAACATAAAGGTATCGGTGTGTGCATCACCAGTTGCATTTCACAAAGAGGGTTTCCTAATAAGAACACCCCAACGTAAATGGGATGAAGGTTTGGCTAACCTGAATACGCCATCAGCATCAAGTTGGTATGATGCATTCTCTGTTCACGTCTATGCATACAAAGCTACACGTAATGTGGATATTGAACAGATGCGTGGATATTTATTCGGATGGATACACCACGATTTTGATCAGGCTATGGAATACTATCAAACGTTATTCCCAGATAAAGAGATGTGGATCACAGAATGGAATATTGCGAATCCTGCTAACCGTGTTGCGAACACACAACTCCATGCAATGTATGCTGGTAATTTCTTTCTCAAAATCCTAAATACACCGAAAATTACACATGCTAATTTTCATGTGATCACAGGCCCCGGCAAAGGGTTCCCTGTCTTTTCTCGAATTACTCCTGTTTCAGAACGCTCCTTTTGGAAATATGATGGTGAACCAGAATCAGACTACGGAGATACAATACGTCGCACCGTCTACTACACTTTCCAACTTATCGGTGCTGCTTTTTCACAAGCTGATACACAATTCACAGTTCATAATGCAAATGTACCGCTGCTTGAAGGACACTTAGACTATAAAGGACAAATGATGGACGGCATTCAGACACAGACAATTGGCAGTACACAACAGCTTTTCATTTTTGTCAGCAACCGTGCCAGTGAAGAACTTAACCCCCAAATAATCATTAATGGAAAACGATTAAAGAAGGATATTACATATCGTTTTGTGGCAAATGAAAGACTAAAGGCTACGAACGGTGGTAATGCTGAGTTGGAAGGTTCAGGGGAAATCGAGGTGCGTCTACAAGAATGGAGGGGGAAAGCACAAGAGTTATTAATTCCAAAAAACAGTTTCGGTGTAATTGAGGTTCTCAAGTGAATTCTGCTAAAATGCTATTTGTCGTCGGGAACAGTCGTAGTGGTACTACAATGATGGGACGTATATTGGGGAATCATTTTGACGTTTTCACCTTTGGTGAACTCCACTTTTTTGGACAGCTTTGGTCACCCGCAGTATCAACGAAATTAAATCAACCAGATGCAGAAACATTAGCTGCAAAATTGTTCTGTATCCAACGTGAAGGCTATCGTACACACGGCAATGCTCAAAGTTTTGAACAAGATGCACGAACATTTTGTGAAACGTTGACAAATTTTCCAATTGATCCAGCAGAACTCTATTCCGAGTTCCTTAGTTACGAGGCTTCCCTGCATGGAAAAACCATTCCTTGTGATCAGACTCCGCGCAATGTCTTTTATATTGATGAAATCCTAAAATACTATCCGAACGCAAAAATCATAAATATGATACGCGACCCGCGGGATGTACTCTTATCACAAAAACGCAAATGGAAACGCAGGTTTTTGGGAGGTTCTGATATGCCAATAAAGGAAAGTTTGCGGGATTGGATCAACTATCACCCTATTACGATTAACAAAATTTGGCACACTGCCGTTAGTACTACAGATAGGTTTACTGATAATGCACGGGTTATGACGATCTACTTTGAAAAACTGCTTGAAAATCCCGAAGCCACGGTTTCGCGTTTATGCAACTTTTTAGATATTGAATACGATAAGTCATTGCTCCAAGTGCCGCAAGTGGGTTCTTCAGTTAACACCGATAAGCCAGGACAACTTGGTATAAACCCAGAACGCGCTGGAAACTGGAATGACAGCAATAAAAATGTCAGTAACCTCAGTTCATCGGAAATATACATCAGCCAAAAACTCAATGGAACATTGATGCAAAAGCACAATTATATGCCTATCTCAATCCGTCCAAACGTCTTTGGTTTAACAATAAACATCCTTTCGTTTCCTATAAAATTAGTGTTAGCATTTCTTTGTAATCTTGACAGAATAAAGAACATACGTGAAACTCTAAAAAGACGGTTTTAGTTCAATATTAATCTATAGGAAAACATGATTGCTCAAATAAATTCCGATTATATCAAAACGCGTCCGATAAAAGCAATAACCCGTCTCATCAGTTATGCACTGTTTGAGGGACGACCAATTACAACAAAAGGTAGATGGATAAATCCAGTCATGTTTTCACTTCTGAAAGCAGCTGCAACAAGTCATAGACAATTTCAACCTGTTCACAAACCTATTTTTATCCTCGGCACGGGACGTAGTGGTACAACAATCCTTGGGATAGTCCTATCCATGCATAAAGATGTCGGATATTTAAATGAACCGAAAGCAATATGGCATCTCATCTATCCAAATGAAGACATCATCGGAAACTATAGCCGTGAACATGCTCAATATCGCTTGAAAGCAGAAGAGGTAACAGACGAGATACGCCAACGTGCTACCCAAATGTTTGGCGCATACCTATCTGTAACAGGTTCAAAACGGCTTGTGGATAAATATCCGGAATTGATCTTCAGAATAGATTTTGTACGTGCTATATTTCCGGATGCACGTTTTATCTTTCTTGTTAGAAACGGCTGGGACACCTGCCATTCAATTGCGAATTGGTCAAAACGACTCGGTGTTCAAGTCAATGGTGAGAGACACGATTGGTGGGGGGTCAATGACCGTAAGTGGCATCTGTTAGTGGATCAACTTGTTTCCACTGCCGATGATTTGAAAGATGTGGTTGAGGATATAAAACAGTGTGATAGACATTTGGACAGAGCAGCGATTGAATGGGTATTGACTATGCATGAAGGTCTGAATCTAATACAAAACTACCCAGATTGTATTTACACAGTTCGTTTTGAAGAGTTGACCACAGCACCTGAGGAAACATTGTTATCTTTATGTGAATTCTGCGAATTATCATTGGACAAAACATTCCTGAATTATGCTTATCATACCTTACATCCTGTACCTCCCAGAGTTCCGTTTGAATTAAATTCAAGTATTGCACATATTTTCCATGACACAATGGCAAAATTAAGGTATAATGGGTGATAGTTATTCAGAATTTGTTGGCAAAACGGATCTACTTCAGAGTATGGGAATCATGCATTAATGAAGCATAATTTAAAATCGCACGTGCAAAAACACCTGTTCACGCGACGAGACTTTCTTTCAACGAGTTTAAAAGCCGGGACCGCTGCTTTCACAACTGCACTTTTACCTAATCTCTCTGCAAAAGCTCAGAGACAATATAATGTCCTATTTATCATAGTTGATGATTTGCGCCCTTTGTTAGGTTGTTATGGTCATCAAGAAATGCATACACCTAACATTGCTAGACTTGCACAACGTGGTACACTTTTCAACCGTGCCTACTGCCAATTTCCGGTTTGTAACCCTTCACGTGCTTCCATACTGACAGGGTTGCGCCCGGAGACAAATGGCGTACAAGATAATAACACACATTTTCGGACTACAGTACCTGATGTGGTTACTTTACCACAATACTTCAAAGCATACGGTTATCATACACGTTCAATAGGTAAAATAATTCATGGTCCATTTGCGGATCGTAGGTCTTGGAGTGCTCCAAGTTGGTCTCCTAAATTTGAACCCTATCTTAATCTTCCATCTTGGCGATCACTTGATGTTTCAGACGATGAATTGAGAGATGGCAAAGTCGCAAAACACACAATGGCAGTTTTAGAAGAACTGCGGAATGATCAGTTCTTTCTCGCCGTTGGTTTCTATAAACCTCATTTGCCTTTCAACGCGCCAACAAAATATTACGACTTGTACGACACTCAAATTATTGAAGATGTTGAAGATGTAATTCTACATTCCCATCATGAGATGAGAGTATATTCGGATATTCCCGCAGAAGGCGGTATGCTGTCTAAAGAAAAAACATTAGAGTTGATTCGGGGATATGCTGCATCTACCAGTTATATGGACGCACAAGTAGGGCGCGTCTTAGATCAACTAGACGCACTTGAACTAACCGAAAAGACAGTTGTCGTTTTAGCAGGTGACCATGGGTTTCATCTTGGTGAGCATGGCACATTTGCCAAGGGAACTACTCATGAAGCTGCACTCCGTTCACCTCTGGTTGTTAGCATCCCCGGGCAAGCACACATCGGCACCAATACAGATGCGCTTGTTGAACTTGTTGATATCTATCCAACGTTATGTGATGCTTGCCAGTTGCCAATTCCAACAGACCTTGAAGGCATCAGCACGGTTCCAGTTATTGAACAGCCGAAACGTCAATGGAAAAGTGCTACTTTTAGTCAAGGTGCCCCATCTAATTTAAATCTGACCATACGCACAGATCAATATAGATATACTGAATGGGGGGCAAATGCTGTGTTTGGGAAAGCACTCTACGACCATTATGTTGATCCAAACGAAGAAACAAATATTGCCGATCTCCCAGAAAACGCAGAACTCGTAGCACTTCTCAGTGAACGATTAAAAGCAGGATGGCGTGCAGCCCTACCAGATATTTATAACCAACCCTACGAACAAGAGACGCTAACTTGGGATATTAACGACGACGGTGTTGTTGATATTCGAGACTTAATTCTTATCTCTAACAACTTTGGTAAAACGAACTTAGACAATCCTAAAGTAGATGTGAATAACGATGGTCGTGTTAACATCATTGATTTGCTGATTGTTGCAGCAAATTTCACTGAATCCAGTTACACAGCAGCCGCTCCCAAAACTACCTCTGTTCTGTTGAAACATGTTGACCGTATTGAAGAATGGCACGCTGAAGCACACAAAGTTAACGAACACTCCCATGTCTATGATCGCGGTATTGCTACCTTAGAAGGATTGATTCACAGTGTTATTCCCAAGAAAACTGTACTGTTACCGAACTATCCTAACCCTTTCAATCCAGAGACATGGATACCCTACGACTTAGCACAAGGTACTGATGTCTACATCCATATCTTTAACCTGAAAGGTGAATTAATCCGTAAGTTATCACTCGGTTTTCAAACTGCTGGCACATACCGCACCCAATCGCGATCTGCACATTGGGATGGACATAATTCCGCTGGTGAACCTGTCGCAAGTGGTGTCTATTTCTACACATTTCGCGCAGGACAAACGAAAGCAACTCGTAAAATGGTAATAACAAAATAGGAAAATAATTAATGAGACAGACTACGAAACATAAATCATTCTCAAAACCATTTACCCGACGAGATTTCCTTTCCAAAAGTATAAAAGCAGGTACTGCTGCGTTCACCACTGGACTTCTTCCCAAACTACACGCAAACCCTCAGGACAAATATAATGTCTTACTTATTGTCGTAGATGACTTACGTCCCTTATTGGGTTGTTACGGTCATTCACAGATGCACACACCGAATATTGACAATCTTGCGCAACGCAGTATGCTTTTCAACAGGGCATATTGTCAAAATCCATTGTGCCACCCATCCCGCACATCAATGTTAACTGGATTAAGACCTAACACTACAAGGGTGTTCTTCAATGCAGACGAATTTCGTGATAAATTGCCTCATGCAGTAACACTTCCGCAGTACTTTAAAGTACACGGCTACCATACACAATCTGTCGGCAAAATTGGTCATAACGCATCGTCCCATGATGATGAATACTCATGGAGTGTGCCTTCATGGTTACCACCATGGATTCCCTTTAATCCTATAAAAATACCTGTTTGGCAAGCCCTTGACGTTGAAGATAACGTACTATCAGATGGCAGAACCGCTGACAAAGCTGTTGGGGTGTTAGATGAAATACAAAACTCACAATTTTTCCTGGCAGTTGGTTTTGAGAAACCACACCTGCCACTTTATGCCCCGAAGAAATATTACGATCTCTACACTTTACAAGACTTCTCCCTTCCTGCAACGACTACGCTTCCCATTGACGCACCTGAGATTGCAAATAACAAATTAGATGGTCTTAGAGCTTATGCCGATATTCCAGATGAAGGACCTATATCCGATGAGAAAACATTAGAATTGATTAGGGCGTATGCTGCATCCACAAGTTACATGGATGCTCAAGTTGGTCGCGTTACCCAACAGTTAGATGCACTGGGTCTATCTCAAAAAACCGTGATTGTTTTTGTTGGTGACCACGGTTTCCATCTGGGAGAACATGGAACGTGGCGAAAAAATACACTTTTTGAAATCGTCCTCCGTTCTCCCATGATTATCAGTGTTCCTGGACTACAACCTAATGAGACAAACGCATTGGTGGAACTCGTTGACATATATCCTACTTTATGCGACGCATGTCAAATACCAATACCTTCAGAATTACAAGGTTTGAGTATGATGCCTGTGATTGAGGAACCGAGTCGTCCCTGGAAAACTGCGACTTTTAGCACGATGAAACGAGGAAGAACAACAGGTATGTCTATGCGAACTGAACAGTACAGATATACGGAATGGGGAAGCAACGGGATAAATGGAAAAGAACTTTACGATTATTTCGCTGATCCAGATGAAACTGTCAACATTGCGAATCACCCAGAAAATGCTGAACTTGTCACACATCTTAGTGAGAAACTAAAGGAAGGATGGCAACAGGCTTTGCCAGAGATGCAAGAAATAACGCCCAAACCAGAAACATTACTTTGGGATATAAATGACGATGGAACTGTGAATATACAAGACCTTGTTCTCATTGCTAACGATTTTGGTGCAGATGTGCCTAAAAACCCGAAAACAGACGTGAATCAGGACGGCAGTGTTGACATTCTTGATTTGGTCTTAGTTGCAGCGCACTTCGGAGAATCTTCACATGAGGCAGTACCGCAAATTTCAAACGGTCTTATGTCAAAGCATGTTGAATACATTGAAGAATGGCTCACACAGGCAAACTTAGTAGATGACGGCACGAAAGCCTTTAAACAGGGCATTACGACTTTAGAAACGTTACTTGAAATCGCTATACCCGAAAAAACGGTTCTTCTACCAAACTATCCAAATCCATTCAATCCAGAAACATGGATACCTTACGACTTAGGAACAGATGCAGATGTTCAAATAGACATATATAACATGAAAGGAGAACGTGTCCGACAGTTAGCGATGGGACATCAGGTCGCAGGCACATATCGAACACCTTCCCGTGCAGTGTATTGGGATGGACGTAACTCAATAGGTGAACCTGTTGCAAGTGGAGTCTATATCTATACACTTCAAGCTGGCAAATTCAAGGCAACGCGGCAAATGATGATTATCAAATAAATTTCTCGCGGAGGATAATTGATGGAAAAAACACGGACAGATAGAGGACATTTCTCAAGAAACTTTACACGACGCGATTTTCTCTCGACAGGTTTGAAAGCAGGTGTTGCCGCCTTCACAACGGGATTATTGCCAAAACTTAACGCAAATGCATCAGGACAATACAATGTCCTGTTCATAATTGTTGATGACCTACGCCCTTTGCTCGGATGTTACGGTCATACAGAGATGCATACGCCGAACATTGATGCCTTAGCAAAGCGAGGCACACTCTTCAATCGTGCCTATTGCCAATATCCGCTCTGTAATCCATCTCGTGTTTCTATGATGACCGGTCTGAGACCTGACACAACTGGTGTATACGGTAATACTATAGGATGGCGAGAGGCATTACCTTGTGTAATAACGCTTCCTCAACATTTTAAATACCATGGTTATCATACTCGTTCCGTTGGGAAAATTGCTCATGCTGCTACCTGGGACGATGAATTCTCATGGAGTGCACCTATTTGGAATCAACGTTGGACAATAATTAAATCCATTACCCCTTCTTGGGAAGCACTTGATGTAGATGATGAAGATCTATGGGATGGTAAAATTGCAAACGCAACCATAGATATTCTAAAAGAAATAAAGGACCAATCATTTTTCCTTGCCGTAGGTTTCCATAAACCTCATCTTCCGTATAATGTTCCACGAAAATATTACGAATTATATGATCCTGAAATATTCACAGATGTTCAACCTATAAACCCACACCCACGGAACGATATTAGGGAATATGCGGATATCCCTGATGGCGATGCTCCGATTTCTGAGGAGAAAACAATAGAGCTAATGTGGGGATATGCAGCATCAACAAGTTTTATGGATGCGCAAGTAGGACGTATCCTTTACCAACTGGAGACAATGGGGTTAGATAAAAATACAGTTATTACTTTCTGCAGTGACCACGGGTTTCATCTTGGAGAACATGGAACATGGCGCAAAAATACGCTTTTTGAAGTATCCCTACGTTCCCCATTAATAGTTAGCGTACCAGGAAATACTCACCCAGGAACGAAAACTGATGCCTTGGTTGAGTTGGTGGATATTTTTCCGACTCTGTGCGACGCGTGCCAAGTTCCAATACCCCCCAATTAGAAGGTATAAGCATGTTACCTGTCATTGAGGAACCGACGCGTCCATGGAAAGCTACCGCCTTTAGTCAGCTTGACCGAGGAGGCGGAGGGAGTTCCATACGGACAGCACAATACCGATACACCGAATGGGGGAACAATGGACAACGTGGAAAGGAACTCTATGATTATTACGCTGATCCGAATGAAACAGTGAATATCGCAAACCTCTCAGAAAACAAAGAACTTGTTGCGCAGCTTAGTGATCAACTAAAGGCTGGTTGGCAAGCAGCTTTGCCAGATGTGCCAGGGCATATCTCTGTCCCACAGACGTTAACCTGGGATACAAATAATGATGGTATTGTTGATATTCAAGATCTAATTCTAATCTCAAATAACTTCGGTAAATCGTCCCTGGAAAATCCTAAAGTTGACGTAAACAAGGATGGCAATGTTAACATCATTGACTTACTCATCGTTGCTGCACATTTCACTGAATCCAGTAACATAGCTGCATCACCAAAATCCATAATTGTTCCACCGAAGCATGTTGACTACATTGATGAATGGTTGACTGAAGCACGCGTTGTGAACACTGACTCTGATGTGCTCCAGCGTGGTATCACCGCCTTAGAAGCATTGCTTAGTAGCGTTATACCAGAAAAAACGGTTTTGTTGCCGAATTATCCGAATCCTTTTAATCCAGAGACGTGGATACCTTATGACTTAGCACAAGACACTGATGTCCACATCCATATCTTTAACCTGAAAGGTGAATTAATCCGTAAGTTATCACTCGGTTTTCAAACTGCAGGAACATATCGCATGCAATCGCGATCTGCACATTGGGATGGACATAATTCCGCTGGTGAACCTGTTGCAAGTGGAGTCTATTTCTATACCTTGATAGCAGGAGAATTTATAGCGACACGAAAAATGCTGATAAGGAAATAGTATCATAAGACCTTATGATAGCCGGAATGCTGATATTTATTAGCTTCGCAGCCATCGTTGATGAGTGGGTTGAGTTGGGCTCGCTAACATTTTCTTTGAAAAATGATGCGGTTAGTGATAAACGTGTCTTGCAAAACTTGTCTATGCTGTAACCGATCTTACAAAATTGGAGATTGCCAGAGAATAGGCGCAATTTTATTATGAACATCATCAAAAAGTATCTCCGTTTTTTTTCACAGATTTTGGGATATTAAACTCTTTTGAAAACGCTATTACTAAGATCGTTGATCAGAGTAAGCCTGCTGTTGTTAGTCTTACTATAAAAAAAGATGAAGAAAAAAATAACAATACTACAGGCTCCGGTTTTATTTTTCAGAAAGATGGTCATATCTTAACAAATGAGCACGTAGTAAATGGGGCAAAAAGTATCAAGGTAAGATTATTCGACGGTAGTACGTTTGATGCAAGAGTGGTCGGGAGCGATCCGAACACTGACATAGCGGTTATAAAGATTGAACGCGACGAAAAGTTTCCGTTTCTCTCAATAGCGGAATCCAAAAGGGTTCAGGTTGGACAATTTGCTATTACTATCGGTGATCCGATAGGTTATAGACAAACTGTGACCGCTGGTATCGTCGGTGGTAAAGATCGCTGTTTTCACCCGAAAGAAACAAAACTCTTTCAATATCATAATAATTATATCCAAACAGATGCTTGGATTAACCCAGGCAGTAGCGGTGGTCCCTTACTGAATATTCATGGTGAAGTTATTGGTATCGCTACCCTAAACCCGGGAGAGGGATCAACCTTAGCGATTAATAGCGACCTCGCGAAAACGATTGGACATCAGTTGATTGCACATGGGAGAGTTATCCGTGGCTACATTGATGCGAATATGCAAAATGTATCACAAGGTATCAAAATCACAAAAGTAGAATCTGACACATCCGCATCTCAATGCGGTTTAGAAGCTAACGACATCATTATTGAATTCAATGAGGAAAAGGTGCCAAGCCTTTATGGATTCAGATTGATGGTTGCGGAATGCCAGATCGGTAAGCAATATCCCATTAAGGTACTACGGCAAAAACAGGAAATCACACTCAATGTGACTATTGATGAGATGATGCCTGAATTAGTGGGGCGTTCTGTGGAAACGGAGTCTGTTTCTTGGAAAACGCTTGGGTTAGCCGTGCGAAAATTAGAAAATGGAATTTTCAAAGATATGCCTATCTAAGTAAGGAAGATCGTGGTATAATCATTGAAAAAGTTAAGAAAGATTCCCCCGGATTCAATGCAAATATTCCACGTAACGCCCTTATCATTGCTATTAATGGGCAAGAAATTATTGATGTTCAAACACTTGAAACGTTTCTTCAAGATAAACAAGACACATCATACTTGACTCTTGATATTAAAAGTATCCATGGCATAGAAAAGGTAACGGTGGAGTTAAGTAATAAATAGGTTATACCAATTCTAAAAAATAATGTCTCATTAAGGAATTCCACTGTTATTGTTGGTTTGGGGGCATCTCTTCGGTAGGAGCGACCTCTCGGTCGCGACCTGGAGGTCGCTCCTACCGTATTTCTGCAACTAATGAGACATTATCAATTAGAAATGGTATTATAACGGATGTCAGTAAAAACCACGTATATCTGACACCCTCAATCATACTTGAGATTGTTTAGGGAATATTCTATGAAAAAATATGCTATTATCTGTATTCATTTCATCCTTTGTATCGTCTTTCTCATTGGTTGTGGAACTAAAGAAGATAAAGACATACTGTCAGCGCGGAAGGCAATCGTTGAAGGAGATTATACTGCAGCGGAAATTTCAGTGAAAAATTCGCGCGCTAACGATTCCGACAATCAGGAAGCGGTATATCTTGACCGATTACTGTTGTTACGGAACAACACAGACACAAACAGTTGGCATCAAGCCATTGGTCAAATATTAGTCCATCTTGAATCCTTAAATACAGAGATCAATGCAATTTCAATATTGGAGGATCCTGATTCAGATGAACTTGATCGACAGGAACGACATATTCGGTCACGGAACGCTATTTCAGGATTGTTAGCTTCTTCACTTGCAATGGCAGTCAAAAAAAGTCCAACCCTTCTTTCGGATTTGGTTAAAAGAACTGATGCTGTCGTCGTGACGGGACTGTTAGAAGCAAGAAAATGCTATCAACCATCAGCACGCATTTCAGCGTCAAAACTATTACAGAAACTCCAAAGCGATATAGATGTAACAGAATCTTATATTACCTCACTGCAGGAAAATGCTACCCAACATCAGGACCCAAATATAAGAAAAGCTGCTATCCAAGAATTAAGCAAAATTCAAGCCGATAAACTAATTCCAACATACATAACAATTCTCACCAAAACAGACGAAACTCCTGATGTAGCATATAGTACCATTGTTGCTATAGGTGAACTCTGCAAACCGGAATTTGAACCGAATCCCAAAATAGTACCAGTACTTCAATTAGCAACAAGGAACAACAATGCTCAAGTTAGAATGCATGCTGCGAAACTACTTGGCAAACTTCAATCGGAAGCAGCTATTGATGATTTGGTGAAGTTGTTAGCAGATTCTAACGGTTTTGTGAGAAATACAGCAATAGATGCAATTGATAGAATTGGACTTTCAGCAGTTGACACACTATTGAAGATACTTGAGACAGGTGGAAGAAGTGTCATCCCAGATGAAGACAATGGTTATTCCGACCAATACCGTTACATTGCCAGTGCGTATATAGACGATCCTTGGAAGAAGAAGTACCGCCTGAGAGTACAATCAGCGGCAATTGTTACTTTGGGGAGACTCAGAGCAGAAGCTGCTGTGTTACCCTTAATTCAACTACTTGCGAATGAAGAACTAAAAGGTGCAGCTCGTTCTGCTTTGATTGCCATGCGCGGATTAGCAGTTCCTGTACTCATAGAAGCACTACAAGCTGATGTAATATCTATACAAACAGAGGCAGCAAATACACTGAGTAGCATCGGCGATCGGCGTGCAATACAACCGTTTATTGACATATTAACTGGTGAAGTCTCCAAAGAAGTTAAACCGATTGCTGCAAAAGGTTTGGGTGACATGAGAGCAAGAGGGACTAACAACGCAGCTATAGATGCACTTACTGCAGTTCTTGGTTGGAATGATACAACGGTGACAAACGCAGCCGAAGCACTTGGAAAAATTAATGTATCTTCAGAGGATACGATCCGCAAATTGATAGCAATTTCAATGGATAAACTCCGTAGAGAAACTGTACGTTCTGCAGCAATGAATGCTCTGTGGCAGATGAAACCTGAGAATGCAACCCAACCCATGCTATTGCTAATCCTAAGCGATGATACAAGTGCTGTTATCCGTGCAAACGCTGTAAAAGTATTGAGTCGTATTAAAGACACAGATACTTTACCTGTGCTGTTTTGGGTTTTGTCTATGCAGTATGATGCTATCTCCGATTTCCAAAGGCACATGAAACGGAAGTATAAAACACTTGAAGCATTGCGAACCCACCTTGATTCATTGGAAATTGAGTGGACAGCAGACTATCCCCGTCCCTATTATAGGATTTGGGGAGAACTTAAGCCTATTCCCAGTCTTGTTCGTAGTGAAGTTGCACGGACACTCGGTATTTTCAAAGGGAATTCTGTAGTAGAACCCCTTGTAAATGCATTGACAGACGATCAGCGAGCAACAGTGCGACGTAGTGCTGCATGGGCACTTGGTAGGATCGGAGGAGATGCCGCAGTAGATGCGTTGATTACTGCTTTAAAAAAGGATAAACAGGGTGTAGTACGTCAAGAGGCTGCAATTGCTTTAGGAACAATTAAGTCAGAGAAAAGTGCGGATCCTTTACTTGATATAATTAGAACTGATAAGTATGAAACCGCACGTCTTGAGGCCACTAAAGCACTCAGAGAAATAAATCCTTCGCTTGTGGACAAAGCGTTAGTTGACATTGTGAAAAAAGGGCTTGGAAGTTTTGAAGACGGTCATGAAGTTCTGTCGGTTCAAAATGAAGTTATCGGTGCTCTTATCCATAACGGGAATGCAACGACAACCGGTTTCCTACTTGACGCGCTAAAATCTGTGGATGATGAATGGACTCGTTGGGCAATCATGTATATGCTGGGTGTCATACATGACAGTTCAGCATTGGACACAATTCTTGAAGCGTTGAAAAGTCCAAGTTTTATTATACGAAAAGAGGCAGTTACTCGACTTGGTGGATTTAAAGACCGAAAAACTGTTGAACCGTTGATTTCTATTCTCAAAAACCTTGATGAATCTGTGTCTATTCGTGCTGCTGCAATATCCTCATTGAACGCACTTCGTGATGAGCGCGCAGCACCAGCACTCCGTGAAGCACTCAATGACAGTAATAGTGCTATAAGGTTGCAGGCAATCGCAGCTTTGAGCAGTATCAAGGACGCTAAAGCAGTAACAAAATTGAGTGAAATGGTCGAAAACCAATTAGAAACGGATGTCATTCGTGCTGCGGCTGTCACTGCACTTGGCAATATTGGAGATCCATTTTCTGAAGATCTATTCCTCCGCGCACTTGACAATCGAATTGGTAATATCTCCAACAATGCAATTATTGCACTGGGAAAACTAAAAAGCATAAATGCAGTTCCTCGTCTAATTGCTATCTTGGAGGATAAACGGATTCCATTAGATGCAAGCACCGCTGCTTTAGCAAATACCTCACCCCGTATAAAAGCTGCGGTAGCATTGGGGGTAATTGAGGGACCGGAAGCAACGCTCGCGCTTGCTAATCGCATTATTGACGATACAGAGTATATTGTCGCACTTGAAGATGCGGGAAACAGGCGGAATTTGGCACTAAATGATAGGAAACGAAACTGGAGTTGGGAAGTTATTGTCGGTGCTGCGAAAAAACTAAACCTACCTGAGTTCATCGCTGAAAAGATGCAAACTCGCATTGACGACAAATGGGAAGAAAAGTCGATTAGAAATGCAGCGTCTGTTGCATTAGGACGTACCCGGTCACTTGATGTTCCTGAGCTCAGGGAGGCACTTGCTGATTCAGATGTTGATACCAGAAAAGACACTGCACGAAAAATCGGGGAAACGGGAACAATCGCATTAGTCCCAGACCTTATTCTCGTCGCAAATGGACAAAATGAGGACAATAAAGATGTCAGGAGATTAGCAACACAAGCTTTAGGCGAACTTGCTGATGCATCAACGGCTGATCCGTTGGTTGAAGTTATGAATAACACAGATAACCATATAGAAATCCGAAGAGATGCTGCACGTGCACTCGGGAAAATCGCTACAGATAAAGGGGTTTCAGCACTCATTGCACTATTATCCCAGTTGCATTCTGACCAAACTGAACGTGCCCTTCGTATTGATGTAATAAGAGCGTTAGGGGAAGCAAAAAACAGCAGTAGCACACAAATTCTGGAAACGGTCTTAGAAGATACTGATGCTGATATCCATTTCTTAGCAGCATCCGCACTCTATGAAATTACTGGCAACGGTTATGGCTATGATAGGTTATAATTTAATCTCAGTTTAAACGGAATTGGTTTAAATGAAACTGGTTCTCAAAGTTAAAGGAGCATGCAAATTCATGGCACAACGAATATTATTGTCATTTCTGTTTATCTGCCTTCTGATGAGTTGTTCACAAGCTAAACAATCTTCAGAATACGTAAATATACCCGATGAAAAATTGGCAGAAGTCTTAAGACATGAATTAGAACTAAGTCCCCTTGACCCGATCCCCAAGAAAGAACTATCGGAATTAACTGAATTGAGAATAGGATACTATCATGAAATAAAAAGTCTAAAAGGATTAGAGCATGCAACTGGACTTACAGACTTTAGGATATCTGGCAATTATGAAAATGAAGACATTTCCATACTTTCAAACTTTACAAAGTTAGAGGACTTAGTTATCTCTTTCAACAGTGTCACCAACATTAAACCACTGGAAAAGCTAACAAATCTCACTGGGTTGACCCTTAGTTATAATAGCATAAGTGACCTCAAACCACTTGCAAATTTGACGAATCTTGAGGCTTTATATATCGGGAATAATCCGATAACTGATCTGACTCCCATCAAAAATTTGAAGAACCTCAAATCTCTGTGGTTTGTAGAGAACAAGAATCTTAATGACATCAGTCCAATCGCGGGTCTAACACAACTGACAAAACTAACCATAAGCAAAGTACACATAGACGATCTTGCACCGATCGCTGAACTGAAAAACTTGACTGAACTGAACCTAAACGATAATTACATCACCGATATATCCGCTCTATCCGGATTGACAAACCTTACAGCGTTGAATCTATACCACAATCTTGTGAAAGACACCTCACCCCTTGCAGGGTTGACGAACTTGACATCTTTATTACTTCACAGTTCAATCAATGATATCTCCGCACTTGCTGGTATGACAAAACTTGAAAATCTGATGCTCTATGCAAATTACATCACAGACATTACACCCCTTGCGGACTTAACCAATCTGACTGAACTGAGACTTGAAGACAATCAAATATCAGACATCACACCCCTTGCGAACTTAACCAATCTTACGACTTTACGCCTGCATAACAATAAAATATCGGACATTACACCCCTGAATGGCATGACCGAACTTCTTATATTAGAACTGCATAAAAATAAAATCCAAGATATTTCCCCACTTGCAGAACTGACGAAGCTTAACGCACTATCCCTTGGTGGGAACAATATTGCTGATATTTCACCACTTGCCAGACTAACAGAACTGACACATTTAGGTCTTGCATATAACGCCATCAAAGACATCAGTGTTGTTGAAAATTTCACTGCTTTACAAGAGCTAAATGTAAAACAGAATCCTGTCCAAGATTTTACGCCGCTTGATACGATTCGGAATCATAATCCAGCATTACATCAACCACCAACAAATAGACAGAGTAGAGAAACCCCCGAATTCGGTTATGTTTATGAACGGCACGAAACGCCATCCGGTCTCCCTACATCGGCCAAAGCACGACTCGGCAAAGGGGGTATCAATGTTATGCGGTTTTCACCTGATGGTAGGCACCTTGCAGTTGGTACAGATGTCGGTTTGATAATCTACGACGTCAACACTGGAAAAGAACAGGATTTTGGAAGCAAAATAACTGCTGAAATCCATGCTATTGCCTTCTCCCATGACGGTAAGTTGCTTGCGTGTGGTGGTGCCTCAAACCCAGTGATACAGATATGGAATCTGCAGAATGGAAAAGAATTACCCGCCATTCCAGTCCCCTATAGCGGTAGGATAAATAATAAACCGAAATACGCGGTTACAGCTTTAGCATTTTCTAAAGATAACAATACACTGGTTAGTCTGAATAATAACGGGAATGTAAAACATTGGGATATTACCACTGGTAGTAATACACCTATCTTAGACATAGATGCCTACGCATATAGATCTGTATATTCAATCTCTTATGATGGCAGCACCTTTGTTGCAGATACACATAAGGATAAACTTAATATTTGGGATACATCTAAAGAGGAACCAATCGCAACACTAAAAGGACACTCCCATTTCCTGGATGGATGGCGACCCTTCGGAGACAAGAACAAACGACAAAAGGCAGATGTTCTTGCATTAGACTTCTCTTATGATGGAAAATATATCGCAAGTGGCAGCAAAGACATGACGGTACGCTTGTGGGATGTGAAACGCCGCAAAAAACGACATACGTTGAAAGGACATACAGGGTGGGTTACCTCTGTCGCATTATCAAAAGATGGCAATACAGTCGCAAGTGGGGATACTGATGCCATTCTCCGATTATGGAAAACGGAAAATGGCAAAGAATTAGCAACACTCAAAGGGCATACGAATACAATTGTCGCATTGACATTCACACCTGATGGGAAAACGTTTGCAAGTGCCAGTGCTGATGGATCAATACGGTTCTGGGATGCAAACAGTGGAGAAGAAATGAAGGTCTTTGCTACTGGACACACAGAATCGGTAAAGGCAATAGCGTTCTCCTCAGACGGTTCTACGCTTTCATGTGCTATGTTCAACGGCACCGTCCAAAAATATGATGTAACCACACTGAAACAACTCTCAACTTTCACTGCCGACACACAAATCGTCGCTGAACAAGTTGTGCTTACACCTGACGCATCGCTGTTAGCATGTAAACCCTTAGAGAATCCTATAGTTTTCAATATAAAGGGAACAGAGTATGATGGATACGCTTCATCTCAGCGTATTCCGGGGGATTTTAGGATATGGGACGTGTTGACTGGTAAAGAACTCCCCACACAGATATCCGCAAGAGACATCGTCTTATCACAGAATAACAAATATATTGCAAGACGCAAATATAACCAGATCAGCATATCTGATGTGAGAAATGGGAAGGATCTCTTTCAGATTGACGTTAAAAATGACGCAATACTCTTCTCACCCAACAGCCAGCTCCTTGTCACAGGTGGATGGTTTAACGAACCAACAAAGATTTGGAATGTGCAAAAACAAGAGTTACTCACAACACTCGGTACAGGTGAACCGAGTGTATTTTCTGCTGATGGCAATATACTCGCCTGTAATCATAGTAATGATGTTGTTTTATGGGACTTGAGTGTGCCAGAAGAACCGCTCTTTATTGGGGAGATAGGTGCATTTTACTCAACTCTGTATAATACTTCTCATACAATATCTCCTGATAACACCATTTTTCTCGAATCAGACCATCTCTTACATGATTGGTTCTGTGAAGCACAGATTCTGTTATGGGATATCAATAGTGGAAATAAACTGCTAACACTCTATGGTCATACAGAATCGATAAATACGCTAACCTTCTCACCCGATGGGAAAACACTTGCAAGTGGGTCTGAAGATGGTACTGTGCTATTGTGGGATTGGGATGACATCCTAAACGATGTCCGCTTGAACAACAGACTGGGGGATGATAGGTAGGCAATTTAAGGAAATTGTTTATTGTCTGAACCAGTAGATGCAAATCAAAGGTTACTAAAGGAGGTGCATTGCAATTTGGTGAGAAGTCAGTAGAAACCAGAAGACTGAATTTGTGATCTTCCATAAAAAAGGTAAAGTTCATTAACATTAAAAAGGAGACGCTTATGGCATTTTTTGAATTACGTCAATATAGAACGCAACCCGGGCAACATGAAAACTGGGTGAAATACATGGAGGAAACGGTGATACCGTTCCAGATATCTAAAGGTATGGTTGTTATCGGTAGTTTCATTGGTGAAGAGGAGGATGACCTTTACGTCTGGATACGACGGTTTGAAAGCGAAGAACAACGTGAAAAACTATACGCGGCGGTTTATGAAGATGAACGTTGGGTAAATGAAATCTCTGCGCGTGTAGGGGAACTCATTGATAGATCAAAAATCGTTGTAACACGTCTTGAACCGACCTCGCGCTCACCACATCAATAAGTAGCAATAGAGATGACCAATGAACGTAGCATAATCTTCTAGATTGCCAGCAAATATTACGATGGCAAACGTTCACAATAACAGCAATGGAGTTGGCTTATGAATGCTGAAGAAAAATATCTGTTTGACCTGTGGGGTTATGTCAACATTGAAGGGGTCTTAGGTGAAGATGAACTTGCGAAATTGAATGCACTGATTGATGCACAAGACTATCCTGATCCTGCTGATGATAACATCCATTCGCAACGATTTGGCGGCTTCTTAAAATGGGAGGACGAAGCTTTTCGCAATCTTCTGAATCATCCCCGTATAATGCCGTGTTTAGCTGAGATCGTCGGTCCAAAATTTCGGCTTGACCACGTTTACGGTATCCTGATGAAAGATGGAAACCCCGGTGGCACACTCCACGGTGGTGGCACACCTTACGATCCATCACAGTATTACGTCTTCCGAAATGATAGGATGTATAACGGCTTAACAGTTGTTTCTTGGGCGTTGACTGACATGCTGCCAGGACACGGAGGTTTTTGCTGTATTCCCGGTAGTCATAAGAGTAACTATCCGTGTCCGCCGCAGTTCCGTCCTGTTGCGGAAAATAAGACATGTATGGCACCAGTGCATCAGAAGGCAGGAGATGTTGTCATTTTTACAGAAGCGTTGACGCATGGCACCTTGCCGTGGACTGCTTCACATCAACGCCGTTCCATTCTCTTCAAGTATTCTCCTGGGCATGCTTCATGGGGACGAGAAAGATATGACGAAGCACTCCTTAACCTGATGTCTGAGGAAGATCAGAAGTTGATGTTGGAACCGCCTTATGTGTCACATCGTAAACCTGTTGTTTAAGTGAATTCTTTAACTGTCAATCTCAGTCGATTCCACATCTGTTTTTGTGGGCGATTGCTGCCACAATCTTGGGTTTGTCTATAGGAACGATTGGACCCGATGAGACCACTTTGGTAGTATTGATGGGGTAATCCTGGTAGTCTACAAATCCTGATAATCCTGGTTCAGACAAAAAAGTATTTTCTAACATAAAACCGACAACCAATTAAAGGAGGAAATATGTCTTCAAGACCTAATGTTGTATTTATGATCGCTGATGACCATCGATGGGATGCCATTGCAGGTATGGGTGACCCGACGGTGAAAACACCAACGATGGATTCCCTAATGGAACGTGGGACAACCTACCGAAAAACCCATATAATGGGATCCCTTGTAGGTGCTGTATGTGTTCCGAGTCGTGCAGCAGTTCTTACAGGTGCGAATCTATTCCGTAGTGGTGGAAATCAGATAAACCCTGATTTGGCAGTTTGGCCACAAGTGATGCGAGAAGCAGGTTATCGGACATTCTTTAGTGGCAAATGGCACAACGATAGAAACACTTTCTCAAATAGTTTTGACGATGCTGCTAAGATATTTTTCGGTGGCATGGGAAACCAATATAAAGTGCCGGTTTTTGATTTCGATCCGACAGGCAAATATCCTAAAGAGGATAGATATATTGGCGACAAGTTCTCTTCAACGTTGTTCACAGACGCTGCTGTGCAGTTCTTAGAGGACTATGACCGAAACGATCCGTTTTTCCTGTATCTCTCCTTTACATCACCACACGATCCGAGAACCCCTCCTGGTGAATATGCTACGATGTATAAACCGGAAGATATACCGTTACCAGAGAACTTCTATCCTCAACACCCATTTGACAACGGAGAGATGCGAATAAGAGACGAAAAGTTAGCACCGTTTCCTCGCACTCCAGAGATAGTACAACAACATATTGCCGATTACTACGGCATGATCAGCAGTCAAGATTACGAAATGGGAAGAGTGATAAAGACGTTAGAAGCAAAAGGATGTCTGGATAATACAATCGTAATCTATACGTCTGATCACGGACTTGCTGTCGGTCAACACGGATTGTTCGGGAAGCAGAATCTGTATGAGCATAGTATCCGTGTGCCATCCATCTTCGCAGGACCAGGAGTCTCTGAAGGTGTAACAGTAGATGAATTGACCTATCTCTACGATGTCTTTCCCACTGTGTGTGACCTAACCGATGTTGACTGTCCTGATACTGTTGAGGGTACCAGTTTAGTTCCGTTAATGGAAGGTTGTGTAGATAAAGTTCGTGATTCTGTTTTTGCTGCCTACAAGGACATTCATCGCACTGTCAGTGATGGTCGTTGGAAACTTATACGTAATTATGTTTCTAAAGAAACTGGAAAAGGGACAGATTGTCTCCAACTGTTTGATCTTGAAAACGATCCGTGGGAAATTGCTAACCTTTCGGACCTTTCTGAACACCAAGATCGTATCCAGACATTGGCAGCCGAACTAAAAAGATGGCAGAACGAGACCGATGACTTTATGAAAGATGTTCCGGTATTGTTGGGATAGTTTGTGCTTGTTTACTTGTCTGCATTAGGATTCGCCTGAGAGTCTATATTCAGACAAGTAGACAAGCATTAAATGCATATTTGTCAAGTATGAAACATTTTACTAATCCTATAAACCAACAAATTGCTTTGTATTTCTCTGATGTTTTTGGTATAATATACTCTAAGACCTAAGCATACGGAGTTGATCAATGAACGCTGCATCCCAAACCATATTGGAAGCATTCAATGCACTACCTGAAATAGAAAAACATGCTCTTGCCTCTGAAATCATCAAAACAGTAACACTTATGGATTACCCGCAGCTAACTGATGATGCCCTCACAGAAATTGCAGATAACCTATTTGTTATGCATGATGAAACGGAGGGGAATGATGCCGAAACCCAACCGCGGTGAAGTCTGGCTCGTTGACCTTGGTCTGGCTCGGAACTAAATGATCGAGCGACGTAGGTTGGTTTCTGTGCTTACCATTGGCTATCTGTGAATCATAAACCTAACTTATTTCAATCCTATACTATTCTTCCAATTACAAGTAATCTCGCTGCTTGTTCAGCAGCGTTAGCTATCAACCGTTGTGCGTCCTCTACTGCGTCATCAAGGGACATCGGTGCTTGCACAATGCCTAACATTGCATCAATTCCTGCATCATAGACCGCTTCTGCTCCTTCTCCAATTCCACCAGCAATTGCAATGACAGGGATATTTTCCGCCTTTGCTACCTTAGCAACACCAACAGGCGTTTTTCCATAGGCGGTTTGATAATCAATTTGTCCCTCACCAGTAATAACGAGAGAGGCATCTTTCATTCGTTCTTTGAGATTGACGGTATCTATGACAATATCGACTCCGAGTTTTAGTTCAGCATTGAGGAATGCCATAAGACCGGCACCTAAGCCCCCTGCGGCACCTGCACCTGAAATGTTATTATAGGATTGTCCAAATGCTTTTGCCAATATTTCATCATAGTGCCTAAGGTTTGCATCAAGCAACTTTATCATCTCTGGTGTTGCCCCTTTCTGTGGACCATACACATGGGACGCACCGTTTGGACCGGTCAGTGGATTGTTGACATCACATGCGACTACTGTCTCTGTTTTAGCAATTGCAGGATGTAGGTCAGTCATGTCAATTGATGCTAATGTTCTAAGTCCACCCCCTCCACGTTCAATTGGTTTTCCATCTTCATTGGTGAATTTCACGCCAAGTGCTTCTGCCATCCCCGCGCCACCATCGTTAGTTGCACTTCCCCCTATGCCGATGATGAGTCGTTTACAACCTAAATCCAATGCCTTACGGATGAGTTGTCCAGTCCCATAAGTTGTTGTGGTTAAGGGATTTCTTTTTTCAGGTGGAACTAGTGTTAGTCCAGAAGCAGATGCCATTTCAATGACAGCAGTTTGACCATCAGCAAGTATTCCGAATTTGGCATCTATTTCGTTTTCAAGCGGATCAAGTACTTGAGCAGTTTTGATTTTTCCACCTGTTGCATCAACAAGAGATTGGATTGTACCTTCTCCACCATCAGCCATCGGAATTTTCTCAATGATAGCATCAGGAAACACGCGGTGTAATCCTTGTTCTATGGCATGTGCAGCTTGTAGTGCTGTTACACTCCCCTTGAATGAATCTGGGGCAACGATGATTTTCATATCAGGTTGACTACGGTTGTCAAATTTCCTATTTGTATGAATTTATTTCTTTTTAAGTTCACCCCATAGGACAGCTGCCTTGTCCTTAGCTTGGACACTCAAACTACCTGGTAATGGAGCAGTACTATTAGATACAATGAAATCATCCATTACAAAATGTGCAATCGGGAACTCAGATGTATAGGCTATAAGACCGAGACAATCAATTGTAGGAAGGTTAGGTTCCTTAAACTCAAGGATATGTTTTCCCTCAGACAACAATTCAAAATGTCCACTATTAAAGACAATTTCTATATCATTTAGATTTTCAAATTTAATATCTGGTGGCTCTTTCAAATCTATTGCATGCCAAATTGATTTGTGTAGAAATTTATAGGTGCGATGATACGTTCCTCTACCGTCCGCGTCATATTGACCGATAAGAATTCCAACATTAGCATTATGTGTTTCAAGAACATCGACCTTAACACGTAACTCTTTTGTATTAATTGGAAAATCGGTAAATTTCAACTGATATGTTTGTATTAATGCATGTGATGGAATTGGTTGAATCCACACATCCAGCAGCCCATTTTTCGGTTGCCAGGTGGCTCTCTTTTCTTTTGCTTCGTGTTTTGGTTGTGTCCATGACTCAAGTTTATCATTATTAAAGCGTTCAACCCAAACACCATCAATTGTATTTGGCTTATCAATACCTTTGTCTTCTGGTTCTTCTTTTGGTATTCTAACAGTGGAAACAGATGGACCGGAAATTTGAAAATCGTCAAGAGTTACGGCAGCGTTGTTTCCACAACTTTTTGGAAAAACAACAATCCCAACATAATCTATAGATCGGAGGCTGGAGCGGAAGTCGGTGATATATTTACCTTCGGAATAGAGATGGAATTGTCCACGATCAAACACTACATCTATTTCAGTAAGGTTAAAACCGATAGTCGGTTCCCCAGAATTTGTTGCATTATAGGGTCCGCCGATGGTATGGTTTGTGAATAGATATGCCTGTTGCATGACTTGATGATATAAACTGTCAGGTTTTTTGCCGATAAAGAGTCCAGCATTTGCATTTTCTGTATCAATGATTTTCAGTTTGACACGTAACTGTTCAGCATCTAATGGAAATGCGGTAAATTCAAAACTGTAATTGGTATTAAATGCCAAAATATCATTAAGATTCAATTTGCCGTTGCAGAAAGGTTGTGTCTGTACGTCCAACTGTCCATGGGTTACCTGCCATTTGACTCTTTCACGTTGGTGTTCACGGCTTGTCCACGAATCCAGATTTCCGTTGTTGAAATCCTCAGCCCATCTTTTTATGTTTGGACCGGTTAGACCTTCAGGGAATGTCGGAGGTACAATTTCTTGTAAGGGTGTAATTTTCCAGAGTCTAATCTTGTCATCACTACCTACACTTGCAAGGAGTCGTCCATCGGGACTAAAAGCGACATCATATACTGTTTGTCCATCTCCAGTAAGGTTTCTTATTAGAGTTCCGTTGTTTGTATCCCATAGGTTGATTCCCCCTCTGTCCTTTCCGCATGCAAGTATATTTCCATCAGGACTAAAGGCAACGCACAACATAATTCTTCCGCCTTCTCTCGGAAAACTTCGTACTAATTCTCCTGTGTGACCATCCCACATATCTAATCCATTCCAACCAGCACTTGCTAAAAAGTGTTCTTTAGAACTGAATGCGATATCAAAGACATCCTGAACGTCTGGTTTTAGCGTGTGTATAAGTTTTCCTGTTTCGGTATTCCATAGTTTTATGTTTGCATCTTCCCTACCCCCATTTGCGAGTATTCTGCTATCAGCACTGAAAGCAATGCCGTCGATTTTCATTGGATGTAGGATTCTTAGAAGATGGTCTGTGTTGGGTTTCCAGAGACGAATCATCCCATCCGTGCTTGCACTTGCAAAAAATTCTCCATTTGGACTAAATGCAACACTGCCGACGTTGTCGTGATGTGCTTTGAAACTTCTCAAGTGTCTTCCGGTATTTGGATTCCAAATATTTACAACCTTTTCTGCTCCACCGCCACTTGCGAGTACTTTTCCATCAGGACTAAATGCAATACCTCCCCCTGAATTTGTATGTATGGTTCTCAAAAGCTGTCCAGTATGAGGATCCCATAGGCGTATTGTTGAGTCATCACTCTTAGTCGCCAGCAAATCACCATTGGGACTGAACTCAACGGAATATACGTAGTCTGTATGTCCTGTAAGTATCCTGTCAGGGGCATCTGCTGCCATAGTTACTGATAGAACAGAAAAATTAACCAGAAAGATTATGGGAATAAGAAACGGATTGATTTTCATTAACAGTGCCTCCATGGGTTAGAGTTTACGAACGTAGAATAAATACCACCATTCAATTCAAAAAAAGGAGGGATGGGCGATACAGGACTTGAACCTGTGACCTCTTGCATGTCAAGCAAGTGCTCTGGCCACCTGAGCTAACCGCCCGATTTGAGGGTAATGGAGGTGGCGGTCGGAATCGAACCGACGAATAGGAGTTTTGCAGACTCCGGCCTTACCACTTGGCTACGCCACCTGAAAGAAAGCGGGAGACGAGATTTGAACTCGCGACTTCCACCTTGGCAAGGTGGAGCTCTACCACTGAGCTACTCCCGCAGAGACGCGATAAGAACAATAACTCTGTTAATGCGTATGTATTTTAACATATTTTTACATGGATGTCAAATTAATTCTCATAGGTATTCAACGGTCGAAAATGTCCTATTGTAGTATGGGTTTTCGACTACGATTTTCCCTATCTTCTGTAGGAGCGGCCTCTCGGTCGCGACAAGGAGGTCGCTCCTACCTTAGGAAATATAAGTTATACCATTTCTAAAAAATGATGTCG
>JAAXHO010000155.1 GCA_012270795.1 Candidatus Poribacteria bacterium | reverse complement strand
TGAATAGTAATTAGCACAAGTCGTGATAATTACTAAAATGAGACTTACGTATTCCCCTTTAGGTAAGGGGAGTTAAGAAAGTCGTTATTTTAGTTATTATCCCGAATGCGACGGATCTGAGCGGCGGCAATATGCAAGGAACCGACACTTTCAATATATTAGTTGAATAGATTCCTATCAAACCTTGAATCTATTCCACATTTTTATCAAGTTACTATAGGGTGTGGACGTGTAGTAAAACGCGCATCAACCCCGACATGTTAACGTAATACCAACAGAACTGTTATTATTCAGAACTTATACATTCCCCCTTATAAATGGGACTTTAAGAGGAACTGCGTAAGTTCTGTAATTAAAAAGTGGGGAGTCTGAACCATTAGAACACGTTGAATAATTTGTGTGAACGGTCTTCCCATCTTATGAATCCTATTTTCAATAATATACTACTCTTCAGGTGTATTATACAAATGAGGTGAAAATGTTATACGATTTATTTAGAAATAAATGGATATCTGGAGGTATTATCATTTTGATAATATTCTCTACATTAGTTATCATAGTGATACAAGAGGATATAAAGACATCTAACCAAGTGGAACGCGAAATAGATGAAACTAAAAAAATACGCCAATGGGAACCAACCGATAAAGCAGAAAGTCAACAGAACGAACCGGTACCAGAAGTTGATGACCCTATAACACCGAAAATTACTGATGAAACTGTAGATGAATCAACAGAGGATATACCCGAATTGATACTTGATCCCAATGTCGTTAAATACTCTCCACACGGGTTAGGACCTTATCCTTATGTGTCAAAGGAATTTGTTTTGGCAAAAGGTCTTACGACTTGGCAAGCGGTTGAGTTGTTCGGTTCAGACCCTCCCTCAAAAAATATAGAACTCATGGAACGCATCCTTATCAAATTGTGGAACGATGGTGACACATCATGGACGGGAGGTGTCTTTAAAAATGGAAAGGTATATGTGAATTATCCAAACAGGGCTTATGTTCGTTATGCGAAACTCAGAAATCTAAACGGCATAGTTCAAAAAGACGAAAACGGACAACCAATACGATATATTTCAAGGTGGCGGGCTCCAGCAAGTATACCCAAACCTACAAAAGAACAGTTTTGGGCAGGTGATATGCCAGAGGGTGTTGAGATAATTGACATGGATAATAACGATGTCGGCATAGAACCCTACTCGTTTTTAGGGTTAGACAAATAAACTTATACAATTCAATAAAAAAGGAGATAATTATGAAGATTATTAGACATTTTTCAGTGTTTTTTTACTCTTGACCTTGGTTTTTCTCAATGATGGTAAATCTCATGATCAAGTGCAGGACGGTCCACATTCTTTTCACGGTGATAATGGTTATGAAAAGCATTGGGCAGACGCACACAAAATAAGACTCCCTGTTGGTCAAAAATGGTCACTCGATTTATCCGGAAGTGCTATGGTCGCAGCAATCCCAAGATGGGTAAAGGTCTGGATTGATGGGAAAATGGTTTTGGCTCCAATACCACCTCACGGCACTTATTACCTACACGCGCACATAAAGAAAAAGAATGCACAAGGAGAGTTTAAAACCGTAAAAACTGGAAACAATGATACGATTTTTAAAGAAGAATATAGAGATAAACTCGTATTGTCTGAGACAACTGAAGTTTATCTAATTCATATATGTAATAATAAGTTCGACTTAGATAACTATCAAGTTGACGTTAAAGGCACAATCACTAACGAAGAACCGAACCCTGATGAAAAAGCGAAAGTATCTTTGACGTTGTAGTTGACAATAGCATTTAAGTAGGATTATTCAGTTTTAAGGGTTTTCCGTTATTGAGATTTACTGAAAGTTAATACCCCAGGCCGGTAGGTGCGGTTTCCTAACCGCACCGAACCCTATATAAGGAAAGTCGCTATGAAGGTTTTTGTTCCAAATCCAGTGCGGTTAGGAAACCGCACCTACCGGCCTGGGTATATAGCAAATGTTAAAAATTCGACCGAAAAACCTAAAACTGAATAACCCTGGCATTTAAGTAGATCACGTTGACATTTAAGTGGATCAAGTTGATTTGAAACATTTTAGCAAATTAACTTGATCCTACTCATTAGGCGCGCTTTTTTAAGCGTGCCTTTTTATTTCATGCAAACCGTGAATGGCAATCCATCCAAGAATATGTAAATAGTTACGGTAAATGATAAAACAAATAGAAACAGGACTTACGTATCTTCCTTGATCCCGAATTTTCATGCTGGGTATCTGGAGTCGGGGTTAGAAACCCCTCCAACAATAGCGAAATTCGACAATTGAATGCTTCTGGTTCACATAAAAAGAATTGTTATTTTTTCTGTATGTGATATAATATTGAAAACTAAGGAGACAGAAAAGACAATTGGATTTACATCAGAAAGCACAAATCATATCAGATACACTTGAAGATTTACAGGGGATTCCTGAATGGGATGGGACAGAAGATGTCTTGGAATGTCTTATTTTAACTATTCTGTCACAGAACACAACTGATGTAAGTCGAGATAAGGGTTACGCAAAACTTAGAGAGAAATTTCCAACGTGGGAAGATGTACTCCAAGCAGATGCGGATGCAGTAGAAGCAACAATCAGAATTGTCGGGTTAGGAAAACAGAAAACTGAGACTATCAAAAACTTTCTCTCTTGGTTGAAGACAGAACACGGTGAGTTATGCTTAGAGTTTATACATGACATGAAAACTGAGGAAGCATTAGAATTTCTTTGTCAACATAAAGGTATCGGCATCAAAACCGCATCTGTCACACTCTCCTTTGCTTGTGGTAGGGAGGTATTTCCAGTTGATACACATATCTTGCGCATATCTAAACGTCTTGGATTGATTTTGTCTAATTGCAGTGCAGAAAAGGCACATCACGAACTACCTCAAATTATACCTAAAGGAAAATCATATCCATTTCACATGAACCTAATCTATTTCGGTAGACAGATATGCAATGCGAGAAAACCTTTGTGTGATCAGTGCCCTTTGACGCAACACTGCCTTTACTATGAAGAAAACAAAAAAGAATAACCTAAGTTGCCACCTACTTTAGAATACTCTTGTTGGAGGGGTTTCTAACCCCGATTTATGACAATTCGCATCAAAGTTCGTTGTTTTTCTGTTATCAATCGGGGTTAGAAACCCCTCCAACAAATAATAGATAGCAACTTGAGTAAGAATAACCCAATCGGATTTTACGGAGCAATAGTATGTTTAATTGGAGAAACCTATCATGGAAACACCTTTTTGTTGTGTTATTGATTTTACATATTCTTCCTATTTGGATATTTGCATATTTTCCTTCTCAAGATGGTCCAAGCCACGTATATAACGCCTTAGTGCTGAAAGAATATTCACAACACGAAAATTTTAAGATGCGGGATGCGTGGCAACTCAATATCACTATCTTTCCAAACTGGTTATCTCACATCGCCCTTGCAGCACTTCTGTATATCTTTCCACCTGTCATGTCTGAAAAAATCTTCCTGACGATTGCTATCGGCATGATACCAATTGCATTTTTCTATTTCCTTAATGCTGTCAACAAAGATAATAAAGAGAAATATTTGTACGCATGGTTAGGGTTTCCATTTGCTTACAATTACCTTCTTTATATGGGTTTTTACAACTTTACACTCAGCATGTCGTTTTTCTTCTTCAGTTTCGGTTACTGGTGGAAGTACAAGGATAATATGCAGTTAAAACATCTGTGTATCCTTTACGTCTTGCTATTACTCACCTACCTATCGCACATTGCATCTTATGGACTTGTCGTATTAGGTATCTCTGTTGCAGCAGGGTGTATATGGGGAAGTAAGGCGTTGGCAGAAGTATGGAGGGTTCGGCGGGAAAATGTAACAGAAATCACCAAACACTTCATTGTAAATCTCAAACCCTTTTTTCGATTTTTGCTCTATATGGTGCCTATATATTTTGTGCTTATGGATTACTACCTACAAAGTTTGAAATGGTATCCAACAGGCAGCCATAGAGGCATGGAGTGGATAAAGGATTACTTTTGGGGGGTTAAGTCAATCGTCTATTTTACGGATTGGCATCTCTCAGCCAACAGTTTCCTACTCGTTATTTTGGGTATTACTATTGTGATCTCTATTGCATACAGAATCGTTCAAAAACAGTGGATAAAGCAGACAGACGTATTCTTGCTGATTGCTTTTCTGTTTACTTATATGTTCATCAAAGCACCGTGGGGCTATGGACCTGGTGGGTGGATTAACGACAGAATACATATTTACATTTTGTTGATGTTGGCTCCATGGTTGATTATTCCAGGCGTTGAAAAGTCAACTGATTTGGGAAAGGATCCCTCTCAACAAGGACAACCGTTTTGGCCAATCTCAAATATACACATATTCATTCGTTATGCTATAACAACATGCCTTGTTATATTCACCTTACTCCATTTCGGCAGAACCGCTTTGGACCACGGACGCATCTCAACTGAGATTGCTGAGCTTGTATCGGGTGCTAAGATGATCGAACCGCATACAACTTATAGCCATCGGTCTGGAGGTTGGCACAAGTCTGAGTTCGAATTTGAACATTACAACTATAGCGAAAAAATAATGAAAAAGGAGAATGCAATAAAATATGTTACACCTTTTGTTCATTCTACTGCCTTTTACGGTGTTTATGCGGATGATGTTGTTCACATGGCAAACTATGAGGCTAACTATAACTACTTTCCTATAAACCGAAATAACAAAGATAGTGTCGGTTTAGGTTATATTCGCGCTGATTATGTTGTGGCTTGGTACTATCCTGAAACGGAGATGTTTGCAGACCTTACACCCAATTATGACATAATATATGAGACAGAACGTCTAAAACTATTTAAAAGAAAAACACAGGAAACGCAACTTAACTTATGGGATAGATCAGAAAACGGGAACTTGATTATCCGTTTTGATATGCAGCCAGTCAGTGCTGAGGTAGAAAAAAACTACTATATCGTAGGACCGAAAACAATGTATTTAAGCGGAAGATACGGTTGGGATACGGAGTGGAATCCAAGCGATCCTTTGCACAAAGAGAACTGGCGGATTTCACCCCGTTCAGCGTTTAACGGATCGGTAGAACAAACGCCACTCACAAGAGATGCAGTTTTTGGGAAAGAAGACGCTGCTTTCAGAATAGATCTACCAAACGGCACATATCGTGTCACCAACTTTTTTCAAACACCTGAAGATGCAACACACACGGTTAATATGTTAGCAAACGGTAAACCAATAATAAAAAACCTCATTGTGCCACCACACAACGAATTAGTTGAAAAAGTTGCTACGGTTGAAGTGGAAAACGGATATCTTGTTCTTGTGATTTACACGCCCAATAAGCGAATACAGACTCACAAAAAACATACGCATTGGATATGGAATGGATGCATAGTAGAACAGATTGAAGCAGCTGAAGAGGAATAACAGGAAGATTGTTTGCATTGCACTACAATAACCTAAGTTACCACCTACTTTTGAATACTCTTGTTGGAGGGGTTTCTAACCCCGATTTATGACAATTCGCATCAAAGTTCGTTGTTTTTCTATTTTCTGTTATCAGTCGGGGTTAGAAACCCCTCCAACAAATAATAGGTAGCAACTTAGGTTACAATTGAGATAAAAAGGAGAACTTTAATGATTAAACCGCATGGAGCTGAAACCTTAACCCCGCTTTACGTATCGGATGATGCGCACCGCGCCGAATTGGTTAAAGAGGCAGAACAACTTCCGTCAGTCCTGCTAACATCAGGTGCAGCTGCATCAGCCGTCATGCTTGCATCGGGATACTTCACTCCTTTGACAGAATACATGAATATCGCTGAGTCTATCAGTGTCGCTTCAGATATGAAGTTGTCTAACGGACTTTTCTGGCCAGTACCTATCATGAACATTGTCAGTGAAGATCAGCTCACGGAATCTGTGAAAAACGCTGATCGTATTGCCTTGCGTGATCCCAACGTTGAAGGCAACCCACCCATTGCTGTAATGAATGTTTCAGCTATTGAGAAACTAACGTCTGCACAGAAACATCTCATCATTGAAAAGACTTTTGGTACAACAGCTCCTGAACATCCGGGCGTTCCTGCATTTGCAGATGTCGGAGACTATGTCCTCTCCGGTCCTATTGAGGTGCTAAACTACTCCTATTTTCCTGAAGACTTCCCAGACACATTTCGCACTGCCGTTGAAATTCGTGATGACATTGCTGCACGCGGATGGGAAACAGTTGTCGCTTTTCAGACGCGTAACCCTATGCACCGTGCCCACGAAGGACTCTGCAAAATCGCACAAGAGGCAGTCAATGCTGATGGTATTCTAATTCATATGCTTCTCGGTAAGCTAAAGCCCGGGGACATTCCCGCTGCTGTTCGTGATGCTTGCATCCGTACGATGGTAGAACACTATTTCCCTGAAAATACCGTCTCTATCACCGGTTATGGGTTCGATATGCTCTACGCCGGACCGCGGGAGGCACTCCTCCACGCCGTTTTCCGTCAGAATTGCAGTGCATCGCACTTCATCGTCGGACGCGACCATGCTGGTGCTGGTGATTTCTATGGCCCCTTTGATGCACAAAAGATTTTTGATACAATTCCTGAAGATGCACTCGAAATCGGTATCTTCCGTGGT
>JAAXHO010000199.1 GCA_012270795.1 Candidatus Poribacteria bacterium | reverse complement strand
CCTTTTGGCATTCCCCGGGTCGCGACCAGAGGTCGCTCCTACAACTCAGAATATAGAATTAATTGTATAATCCACCATATATTCCACTGTTTGTGAAATAGATTAAGGTGTACGGTCTAAATCTGCTTTTCTAACGCGTTTTATGGTGCACCCGATTGCCCGCGTTTTTTTCTGTTTATCCGGTATGACTTTTCCTTCTAAAAGCAGGTTCAATATATTTGTTAGGTAGTGTTTTTTAGGCGTTTTTCGGTTGTCATCAATTGCCCCTTTATATCGGAGTTTTAGGTCACTATCTATAACAAAAACTTCTGGCGTTCTTCGTGCTTGAAAATAGTCAGCGATGACATTTTCTGTGTCTTTGAGTATAGGAAATTCTAATTTGTGTTTTGCACGATATTTTTTTATATCCTCAATTTTTTCGTGTTTGTTGGAATGAATACCTATAAATTGGACATCTTTCTCTTTGTAATCCTTGAATAACTTTACGATTCTATCTACATAATCATCCATAGGCGGACACTCTGTTGCAAGGAATATGAGTACAACTGCTTTTTTGTCTTTAGCGAGTTTTTCCAGTGATTGTGTTTTTTCTTCAACATCCTTTAATGTCCACTCTTTTACCTTTTCATCAATTTTTGCGATATTGTCGTTATTTTCATCTTCTGCTGAAATGAAAAAGGGAATGAAAATGGATATGAAGAAAAATAGACTGATAAAGACATAAGTCTTATGCATTTTAAGCTTTCTCCCATGTTTTAAAACGTTACAAAAGCAATTTCGTTTATAATGCATGGGTTTAGTGTATAAACTGTTTCATTTTTTATTGTAAACGTGAGTTTGATAATAATATTAAAGTGGGTTTGATGCAATGATTTAGAGGAATCCAACACGCTATATCACACCTACCCAAATTTGATGCCGAATAAATCGCAGTACTCCAGCGGAGTGCTATGTATGTCGAAACCACATACCGCTCCTACGGAGCGGGGTGCTGTATTGAGCTGTTGCTATAAACATATTGCTCCTACGGAGCAAGGGTTTTGTTCTGGTTTCCAACCAAGATGAACGTTGACGAAACACCACATTTATAGTAGAATCCACAATTAAGTTTACACACGAAAGACTACCCCCCTTTATCCCCCCGCAAGCGAGGGGAGATCAGACAGGTGCAAAATGTAATAAGTAATTATGATTTCCACTATAAATTGAATTGTTTTATCAAACTTACGTTATTGTAGTTGCCAAGAAGTCGGTCAATTCATGCAAATGTGAGAGTTGTACATCAACAACTGACAGGTCAAGACAATCTTTTGATTGATTTCCGACCATCCATGCTGTCCACATTCCAACGTTTTTTGCCCCGACCATATCTGCTTTGTAGCTATCACCGATATAGATTGCTTCTTGAGAGGAGACATTCAGTTCTGCTAAGGCAGCCTCAAAGATACGTGGGTCTGGTTTTGCCACACCAAGTACTGTAGAATCAATGATAACATCAAGCAAAGTAGATAGGTCGTATTCATCGCACCACCCGTGAGTATTACCGAAGTTATTACTGATTACCCCAAGTTTGTAGTTGTTTTTTAGTGATTTGAGCCATAGTCGGTTTTCGTTTAGGCACTTTGCTGCCCCGTTGCAGAACCATTCAACATATTGATTCTTTAGGTTTTCACTTAAGTTTAGTCTATCAAAGACACCTGTTGCGATTGCCTCAGCAGTTTCTCTCAAGGAGCATTGTGCAGCATAACTATCTGTTGCGACAACATCTTTGGGTAACATGGATCCTTCTTGATAGGACCAATTTGGATTAGTTTCGCCCAGTGCGAATTCCGTTACTGCTGCTCTATCTGCTATATCGAATTCATCACGTGTAATTTCAGGATGGTGCTTATGAATAAACTGGTATGTTCTTTCTAACCAGTGTATTCCGTTTCCATCTAATGTGCCGCCGAAATCGAAGATTAGTGCGCGAATCATCTATGTAGTTATTCCTTCTTAATATGTCTTTATCGTTAGTATTTATAGATTCAAGTGTGCTGATAAGGTATTAATTACTTCATGGGTTGTTATATCTTTCATGCACTGATGTGGTAAGTCTTTTCTATGACACTTCCTTTTATAACAGGGTCTGCAATAAACAGGTTTTTCAATGATTGTATGTCCTGAGCCGTAAGGTTGGTGTCTTTTTGGGGCTGTGGGACCGAACAGAGCAATTGTTGGTGTTTTGACTGCGGCGGCAATGTGCATTGGTCCGCTATCGCATGTTAGACATACTTCGCATCGTTCTAAGAGTGCACCAAGTTGCATAATATCGGTTTTAGCAACGAGATTGATTGTTGATTCAGGAATTGTTATATCTTTTAGTAGGGTTTGTTCTTCGGTGGAGCCGGTTAAGACAACTCTGAAATTAGGTGCAATGTCCGATATTTTTTGAATAACCGCAGCAAAATTTCTGGGATCCCACTGTTTTGTTCGCCATGTTGTGCCTAAGTTTATTGCTATTAGGCGATCATTTGAAGTGACTCCTGCACTTTGTAGCATGACCGTGATGGTTTCTCGGTCATCATCTGTGTGCCAAAATTCTAATTCTGAGCTTGTGTGGGATTTAGTTATTTTATTTGTAGTTTGATTTGAATCTAAGTTGTTGAGTAGTTGAAGGACGTTTAAATATCTGTCCACTTCGTGCAGATCTGTATTGCTTTGACATGATTTAGTAAGAAGGAGTCCTCGACCTTTATAGTTTGAACCAATGCGAATTGGAATCCTTGCTAAGATAAGGTATCAGGGCATTGCGATATGATGTAGGATGTAACACAACCGCGATATCAAAGGAATAATTGCGAATTTTGCGGACAAATCTCATAAGTGATTTGTAATTTGAACTTTGTTTTTTGTCAATAATACATCTGTCAACATAAGGGTTATTATTCATCAGATTGGTAACAAAAGGACGCATCAGCAGCGTGAGATATGATTTGACATAAGTATGTTTAAGTGCGCGCAAGGTAGGGGTAAGCAGTACCATATCCCCAATCCAAGCCCCGGTGTGGCACACGAGTATTTTTTGCATTAGAAAAAGAACGGATTTGACCAAGCTTTTTTGCCGGTCTCATCGGTTATTTCGATTCGGACATATTTTGTATTACCAGGTACCGTGTATGTTGCTTCAGTCAACAACGAGCCATTATTGGCAGCAAAACGTCTACCACGACTGCGTTCAGATTTAAAAACGATAGACTGTGCTTCAGAACACTTAACAGATAGTTTATTTTCGGTAAAGTCAATATCATTTATTTCGGGTCCGAGTGTTGAGTAGAATGAACCTGTTCGTAGTGCTTCCATGATATTTTCCAGTGTTAAATTTTGTGCTTTTACCATTATCCACCCATGAAAGCAGTCATGTTCTGTTCCGTGAGAATCATCTGCGGCAATACCGAGTACTGGACCACCTTTATCCAACAAGTCATCCCATGATTGTTCAGAAAAACCTTTACCAATTCCCATACAGGTATCGTTATAGACTTCAACAGCGAAGTAGCCCCGTAAAGGTAGGTAATCTGAGATAGTATGTCCACACCAGTAAGGATGACACAGTACTGCTTCTCCGCCTTGCTTTTTTATATCGTCAATTACAGCATTCGGATGCATTTTTGCACAATTTATCTGATTATGGATATTGATAGCAACTATATGATATGTTGGCCCGCCATAAGGATTTGGTGGGTGGACTTCACTACCAGAAATCGCGAGAAAGTCTGTAGAAGTGAATGGTTGTACATCGTTAACTTTGCGGTGATCTGTTAGGACAAGGAAATCGTAACCTGCATCTTGATATGCCTTGAAACGATCTGATATTGAGAGTTTGCCGTCGGATTCTGTAGAGTGGCTATGCGTATTTCCGCGATACCATTGTCCTTGCTGGCGAAAAGGATTTGTGGTGAACATTGTTACCTCCTTAGTATTATTATTTTCTGAGTTCAGTATAGGGTATTAGGTTAAGGTTGTAATCCATCAATTAATAACGTAAATAATGTATATTCTAATACAGAATTGTAGCATGTTAAATGCCTATTGTCAACAGTATAGGTGTGTCTGAGTGTGTAAGGTTTCAGACATAAGCAAAAATATTTACACATCCGTATTATAATTTAACCCTTGACATCAAGGCATATAACAGGTATCATATTACAAAAATATAAAGGATTATGATGGGTAGCAGAATTACCATGAAATTTTATCGGAATTGTTTTTTGTTTGTTTTTTTGGTTTTATTATTTCACTTAAACACTTTATTATTACCGACTGATGCGGTAGAGTATGTCAAATTTGAGAAAGAGTTTTCTGGTAAAGGATCGACACAAGGTGCATTTGGGAAAGATATATACCTTGCTTTTAAATATAATATTTATGTCAGTGATACAGAAAATCGATTGATTCAGAAACTATCACCGACTGGAGAGTTTCTCCTACAAATTCCCTCCGACCCAGAATCTCAAGATAATATCTTTCGTAAACCTGGTCATTTGACCGTTGATGAGATGGGTAATATTTATGTTGCAGATACAACCGCGCATCACATCTCAGAAACAGAAGATCCAAGGATATTTATTTTTGCCCCGTGTGTTCATAAATTCAGTTCAACTGGAGAACTGCAAAATACTTTTTTTGTTGATCCGGTAGATGCAAAGCCTGGGGTAGCACTCCCCGCAAAGGTGATGATTGATGAGAATGGTAAAACTGCATTCGGTATTCAATCCACTGGGTACGACCGCGCCTTACGTGTTGCAGTGAATGCACAAAACCAACTTTATATCTTGGATGCAAAACGGGGACGTATTCACAAGTTTGCATCGGATGGGAAAAAGTTACTGACATTTGGAAGATATGGGGCTGGAGATGGTGAGTTTGATAAGGATGCGTCGGATATTGCTATTGATGTAAACGGTAATGTATTTGTTGCTGATACTGGTAACCATCGCATTGTTAAGTTTAGTGCCGATGGTGAGTATATTAGCAGTTTTGGTAAGAAAGGGCGTGATAATGGTGAGTTTGTGAAACCGTTAGCAATTGTAGCCTTGCCAACAGGACAGTTATTGGTGAAAGATAGTAGTCGATTTCGTAGGAAGGTGGGTGGTTTGCCTGAAGTTATCGCGCTTTCACCGACTTTGACGCAACTGACAGAAAGCACACCTGGGCAAACGGAACTTGCTGGGACAATAAAAAGTGCTACCCGTCCTCAATACGGACCTTTTGGACCAAATATTACGGCAGCAGATACTGCATCCCTAAATCGCCGATTGCGTCTGCTTGAAGAAGCAGAATATAGACGATATTATGAAGACAATGAATATGATGAAGTTGATGATGAAGAATTGGCAGAAGAACTCAAACGTGCAGATATACGATTGACACTGTTTCACAATGTAATTTCACGTGTACAAAAGTTTGATAACAGTGGTAAATATGTTGGTCGGATAATTTACGAAACAGACCAGTTGAGTGAAGAGAAGCACGATTTGACATTCCTTGCTCTGGCTCCAACAGGTCATCTTTATTTGCGGGATACAAGTGATTTCACCATTGCAAAATATTCTGTCAGTGGTTTTACTATAAAGCCTTCTCATATGAATGGTTTTTATAGTACCCGTTTTGCGAATTTAAGCAATAAATATATGGAGGACTATGAGGATATTGACTTTGCAACTGATGTTCAGGACGAACTCAACCAGTTGGAACTCAAAAACTTGTTAGGATGGACATATAGCCTATCTGAAAGATGGCATTTTACGCTCCTTGATGAGTTAACATACAGCGAACAGGATGAAAGATACATTACTCCTGCTAAGGTTGAAGATAGTTTTGACTTTGATACTCAAGCGGTGGAAAATGCGTTTGTAGCGAATTTGAAGTATATAACAAATCCAAATCCGTATCGTTATAAGGAGTTGAATCTTTCAATTGGTCGTGTTGATGGAACATCTGATTTGACTCAGGACGCGCTTTTTCCTGATTTGAATAAACAGCAGCGGATTGATTCTGGCGATGCCAACTCTACTGTTATTGAGTTAAATTGGGATGTATGGTCGCGAGCAAACTTGTGGTTTCGTTATGCAGACTTGAATCCAGCTGAGACTAGTCGCAATTTTATACGTAGGTTTTACGATGTGTCGGGTGATCTATATGAAGTTTTTGGAAGTCGGAATCAAGCAAGGCAGTTTCTGGGAGAGTTGACAATAAAGTTTTGAATTAAGCAGGACTTACGCAAATTTGGGGGTTC
>JAAXHO010000134.1 GCA_012270795.1 Candidatus Poribacteria bacterium | reverse complement strand
CTGCAGCGAAGATTTATCGAACGAAAAACGCCGTGGTTGAAATGGACAAGATCCTCAATGTCGGCGGATTCGATCTGGACCGGGCGATGGAGGTTGACCCACAGTTTATGGAACCGGAGTATCCCTTTGAATGGGCTGGTGTTTATAACCTTTCGGCAGGCACACATGAATTGGTTCTCCAAGAAGGTCCTGACCCGGCGATGAAAGTCGCGTTGGTGCCCGTAAGTGAGTCAACCGACGAAGCTTTGGAGGCAGCTGTTGAACCAGTCGTTATGGTTTTCTCTGATGATGAGCATGAACTTTCGGCAGGTGGTACCCTTCAACCGAGTGGAAGCCTCATCGCATTGAATCTCACGGCGGACGAATTACGGTTTGACGTGCAGATTGACCGCACCGGTGCTTACGCGCTGTTTACCGAGCATCACCCCGACGAATTTCAAGCACAACTCTTTGGCAGCGGTGCCCTTGTCAAGCCAGTTGTTGACCGCGAATTCAAGCCAGACCACGAACATGATGACGAAGTCACATCGGTTGGTATCACAACCCCCGGTGACCTCAATGTCAACCGGCTGAACAATTGGATCGGTGATCTGCTTCAGACAAAAGGTGTTGACATCTTCCGCATGAAAGGTATTCTGAGCATCAAGGGAGAGCCAAACCGATTCGTCTTCCAAGGTGTTCATATGCTTTTCGACGGTCGCCCCGACCGCCCGTGGGGTGATGAACAGCGCTACAATAGCCTCATCTTCATCGGACGTAACCTTGATCGGACCGAATTGACGGAAGGGTTTGAAGCATGTCTCGCTTGAACAACTTGAGCAACAGCTTTGTCCAGCCCTCTCAACTGCGAGAAAATTGGGTCGCACTCATCAACGACCACGTCATTGATCTGGCGTGGTCCCCTGATGGGAGATACATCGCTGCCGCGTCGGTTCTCGGTCCGGTGACAATTTTTGAAGGTCGTCGTCAAGCGGTTGTCCATACCTTTGAAGGGCATGAATTCGGTACAATGTCAATCGCTTGGCATCCAGACAGCAAGGTGCTTGCAAGCGCAGGACAGGATGGGAAAATTCGGTTGTGGGATATGACAAGTGGCGAAGCGACCCATTCGCTTGACGGGGGCGCAGCATGGGTTGAGCACCTATCTTGGAGTGACAGCAAAGAACCGATACTCGCCTCTGGTGCTGGTCGTAAGCTGAAACTCTGGAACGCTGTCGGCGATCTTGTTCGCGAATATCCCGACCATCAGAGCACGATTTCTGGTCTCCAATGGAAACCGCATGTAAGGCAACTTGCCTCAATTGCCTACGGCGGTGTCACGCTGTGGGACCCGCAACAGTCGGAAGCCGTTCGCCGATTGGAATGGAAAGGCTCCTCACTGGTGATTGCCTGGAGCCTTGACGGCAAACACATCGCCACCGGAGATCAAGATTCGACCGTACATTTCTGGATTATGTCTACCGGTGAGGACTTGCAAATGTATGGTTATCAGACGAAAGTACGAGAACTTTCGTGGGATGCCACGAGTCGATACTTGGCTACCGGAGGGGGTCAGGTAGTTACAGTTTGGGATTGTTCCGGTCGAGGACCGGCCGGTACCAGACCCATTACGCTTCCTGGGCATCAGGATTTTCTCAGTGTTTTGCGTTTTCAACATCACGGAAAACTACTGGCCTCAGGCGGTGCCGACGGTCTGGTCTACGTCTGGCAATTGCGAGGCAGCCTCCGTTCTCGGGCGGTTCATGAAGTCGCTCTGACAGCGGGAGTCACAAGCCTCGTTTGGTCACCGAATGACCAATATATTGCTGTTGGTGACGAAGCGGGTGTGGTCCGCGTTTTTTCAATAAGTTAAAATTCAACATTCAAACAGAGGCAGTTATCCGGGTTCTTATACCATTTCTAATTGATAATGTCTCATTAGCTGTAGAGATATTATATTTTAGAAATGATATAACTTCAATCTAATCAATTATGATTGAATTACCTTTATGTAAAAAAAGCGATTCGTTGTTTGGACCAACGGATGGAATCTCATGAATAAAATTCTCCATTCTTCCTGTAGGTCGGTTCTTCATTTGCTCAACTTCTGATGGACTTGGATTTATGAATACAAGCATAAAATTGCTTCCTTCTGGCGGTCTGTGAAATATTAATCCACCACCATTTGTCTGCATTGCTTGGAGGGTCTGCATGACAGGTTTGAATTTTTCTTGGACACTTTCAGGCATTACTGTTGTTGCTTCTTCCATGAGTGCAATGAGATCCGCAAGGGATGCAACGCCTGATTCCATAAAATTAACAATCATACTACTTGGATGGATGTCTTCTGCAATTTCAGATTTCTTTTCAGCAACTTCTTCAATCGCCTCCTTCTCATCGTCTTCTAAATCAAGGCTTTCAATGAGTTTTGCAAATTCTTCCTCATCAAGTTCGTCGAGAAAATCTAAGAAATCATAAAAAGATGCGTCCTCCACATCTTTTTCTGGATTGTCAACGACTTCTTTTTCATTATTCTCATCGTCAGTTTCCTGAGGAATTGATTTCTCTGCATCATCGTCTATTTCAGACGGTGTTATTGTTGTGGGTTGTTGAGATGTTTCGTCAGTTACTTTCTTTTCTGACGTTTGCGTTGTATCTGTCTCTATTGACTTCCTAAATCGGTTTAGGTTCCATTGAGAAAAAAACCAAAACCCCGCGCTTAAAACAATGGCTATCCCTAATATTATACCCAGATGTTTCAGACTAATTTGTTTTATCACTTTTGCACCTCATCGGTTTAAAGTTGCTTTTTGACATGACCTATAAATGATATATAAACTATGGTGTGTGTGGTTTCCTAACCGCATACACTAGGATGAATCACATTAATTTGGTAGGACTTATGCAAATTTGGGTGTTCCTGTTTAGAATTTTGTTTGTTCAAGGATTTTATCCCGGATTTTTTGTCATTTTCAGGGATTTACCCCCCTTTATCCCCCCGCAAGCGAGGGGAATGCGTAAGTCCTGTTTGGATTAGACCCTATGACTCAGAACGTTTTAAACGGAGTATGCCGCGATGTTCTGTGCTAACGAAGAAGGTATCTCCATCAACAACGAGAGAAGTAATAGCATTTGGAATTTCAGGTACAATTTGTTCCCAAGTCCCTGCTTTCTTTTCTAAATGATAGATGCCGTCATCATTCGCTCCATAAACAGCATCCTCTGCTGTTGCTAACGACTTAATGATTACGGTTTCCCCCGTTTTATCGGTGATTGCATGCCAAACACCACCATCTTTTGAATTGAAAACCCCTTTGTCGGTTGCGACATGAACTGTTGGGTCGGTAAGGACAATTTGATTGAAGTGTTCAACAGACTGCGGTAGGTTCGATGTGACATCGTTCCAACTATCACCACCATCAAGCGATTGAATGAGTTGCCCATCCCGCTTACCGACGTATACTTTTTCACCCGATGTAGCAAGTTTAAAGCCTCGAGCCATATTTTCATTCGTGAGTTCGCAAGTTTCCTCTACGCCTGTATCCGACCATCTTGTATCACCGGGTTTCCATCGGAAGAGTTTATAGTTGTACTCCATGTAGTATGTTTCTCCACTCACCGCGAAGTTGCCGTATAAACCTTCCAACATCAATTCGTAAGCCAGTTGATGATCACCTTGTACTTGCCCCAATAATTTTAAAAAGCGTTCTGCACCAAATTTTGGATCGTCCCGTATTATCTGAGTGGATAAAGACTCGGAATCGTCAGGATCTGTAGAGGAGGTAGAGGAAAAGGAGATCAGTACCCCTTGTCCCATTAGTCGGTCAGAATCGAAGGGAAAAGTTGCTTCACCAAAGACAGTCCACATCAGTCTTGCTGAATCTCGCGAAGGTGGTGCTGTCCCCTCAACTAGTCTTAAGCAATATTCTCCCTCAACAGCAACTAAGCAGTTTTTTTCGGGAACGAAACGATAGTAAGCCGTTTCATTATTACGTCGAATTCCTTTAGCATACAGAACACCGTTGTCTTCGGAAATCTGTACAATTCTCGGTGTATATTCTGTATCTTTGAATTTTGAGTTGAATTTTGGAATTTCAGCAGTAACCCTTGGCAGGTCAATTCCCACAGTAGACCATGAACTACCAGCGTTTGTTGATTTGACTACACTTCCAGCCACTGTCGCGTAGAGTGCATTTGGTATTTTTGGATCTGGATCCGCCTTTAAGCTAATTAGGTTTTCCACACGACACGCAAACCTTGTATTGAAGCGGTGCCAGGTTTCACCACCATCTGTTGTACGATGAATACCAGAAATTCCACCTGTATAAGAGATGTTTTCGCCTAATGCTACAGCACAGTTTACGCTAAACTGCAATGGTGCAATACCCGATTCTTCTATGGTTTTCCAAGTGTTCCCGCAATCAGTTGATCGAGCAACGATTCCGTCCTCGCCACCTACCAGCAAGAGTGTTTTTCCTGATGCAAGGAGCATTATCGGAGGTAAGGATTTCATTATTTTATCCCGTGCCTCCGTAGGTGTTATATCATTCCAAGAATTTCCAGCATCGGTTGATCTGAATACCCACCACGAATCCCTGCTGATATCACACAAATTATAGTAATTTTCTGTGGGCGTTCCTTTGCCTTCCATTATATTTACCGATACTGCAGCATATATTTGGTCTTCGGACACCTCAAGAGAATTTACAATCACAATATTGTCTTCTGGTAAGTGCAGGTGTTCCCATGTTTCAGAGTTATGACGGTATACTCCCAAAGAAGTTCCAGCAAATAGGGTGTCTTGGTTGACTCGTAATGTCCGAATACCTGAATTCTCTGTTACACGTTTGTCAAAACCCTCGTTCATGTCTATCCATGACTTTCCAGCGTCATCGGAACGGAAAATACCGTGATTTAGAGCGATGTAAAATGCATCTTCTGTGATCAACAGTTCCCTCACATGCCCTTCCGGGCAGGGTCCGACAGAATTCCAAGTTTTACCCCCATCAGTTGAGGCGAACATTTCATGAGACGGAATAATATAAACTGTTCCATTGTGCTCAGCAATAGGAATACTCCCCTTGGTCTTTTCAGGGAAAAAATCCGAGTTAACGGATTGCCATTCATTTTTATCCGCGGGTAATTTGTAGATGTTCTTATATCCCATCACTGTATAGACCGTCCCATCGGATGTTTTTGCTAATGTGCCTACTGCAGCAGCGACACCGGGTTCATTCACTCGAATCCACTGCATTATATTCTCTGTAAGATTTTCTGGTGTTTCAAAACCGCCTAATGTTTCACGAACCATGAATTCCTCCTCCTTTAATCGTTTTCTTGCTCGATGAAGTCTACTTTTAATAGTATTTAATGGAACACCCAAGAACTCGCTAATTTCTTCGCAACGCATATCACCCAGATAGTGAAGGGTTACGACAGTATGTTCATTCTCAGGCAGTTTCTTGAGAAGATGTTTCACGACCTCATGCCGATTTTCATCAGCAATATGTTCGCGCTGTTTCTCAAGATAATGGGTATAGAAAACTCTTTCTGCCTCTGCTTCAGGTATCGCATCAAGAGATTCAATCGGTAGTTGCATTTTTCTAAAATACAATAAGCAACAATTTTTAACAATAGCGTATAACCATGCGGCGAAACGATTCGGGTCCTTAAGTGTCCAGAGTTGGTTATAAACCTTAAGGAAGGCATCCTGTGTGATCTCTTCAGCGAGATGGAAATCACCTAACTTCCGCCATGCGAACGCGTGTACCTGCTTCTGATATTTTTTCACCAAAGCAGTAAAAGCGTTTTGGTCACCACTGAGTATCTGTTGAATTAAAATAACATCGTTGTTTTTCATAAGTGCCTCCTAATGGATTTCCCTTATGACTATCATGATACATGCAAAATGGAAAAGGTTGCAAAAAATACATTTTTTCTATTTTTTTTTTCAAGAATTGCATCCTTTTTTGATTGAATTTGTAGAGTTTATACCAATTCTAAAAAATATTGTCTCATTAAGGAATT
>JAAXHO010000228.1 GCA_012270795.1 Candidatus Poribacteria bacterium | reverse complement strand
CGATAGCCGACTGCTGAAACCCATTGGATATATATTGGAAATCCCAATAAACAGACACACAAAAAACTACAAAATGCACTAAAAATCACTTATAATATATACAAAAATAAGCACACAACAAGAACGCTATGCAAAACCAAAAACAGAACAAAAAACACCAACAAAAAAACCGTCCCGAAATCCGACAATAATTTTACCAAAAAAACACTACAAAAACTCCCATGAAGCTTTATGAAAACTGGACGCATAACGAATTAACAAAACCGTACCGTAAACCGAAAAAACCGTACCGTACGGTACGGTTTTAAAAGTAGAAAATTCTTATGAAATCTAAAAAAATACACAAAAAATTTGCAGTTATTCCTCACACAAAAAGGAGTAAACATAAAGCAACGAAACCAAATAAAAAAACAGACATACTAAAATACTCAGAAAAAATTAATGTTTTTGAAAAAAACCTTTCAGACCCTACTAAGACTGGATTGAAAGCCAATTTTCAAAACATACCACGGTATGTTATTTCATACCACGTGGTATGTTTTGGAGAATCTGAGCTAACGAAAATTGCATGCAAAATGATGTCTACACTACCAAAAAAACGAAATTGAACAAGAACTTTACACACCCTATAACCCAGAGGCATTCAATTGTCTATTAAGCACACATTCGAATTTATGTTTCTTAAGGTAGGAGCGACCTCCCGGTCGCGACCCGGGGAATGCCATAAGGCGAATGCGCTTGGTAGAATACGCCAAATCAACGGTATGAATGCTATATGAAGATTAACTTATTCTTTCGGTAATTCTAATTTTCCCCAAACTCGGTAGGCGGGGAATGCCTAAATGGCATTCATACCGTTGATTTGCGGTTTCCTAACCGCACCGATCATCGCTAAGATATTACCGAATTATTTAGTTAATCTTCATATAGCATTCCCCGTGTGGTATTCTGCATGATTCGCCATGATTCATACCGTTGATTTGGAGGTCGCTCCTACAGAAACTGAGGAAATCGGGGTTAGAAACCCCTCCAACAATAACAAAATTCGACAATTGAATGCCTCTGCACAATAACCCTGAAGTAATTGCGTTTTAAGTCAAATGGTGGTATAATTTGGATCATGAAAATAGATAAATTAATTGGAAAAACTGTTGGAGCTGCAGTCTCAGGTGGACTTGATAGCTGCACAATTACCAAATGGTTAGTGGATAAAGGTGTTGATGTCGTATGCTTTACGGCGGATCTTGGACAGCCTGACGAGAGAGACGTGGACGAGATTCGTGAGCGGATGCTGGCATGTGGTGCGCAAGAGGCAGTCATCGTTGATGCAAAAGATGCACTTGCTGCGGAGGGGCTTCGTGTTATCCAGTGTCAGGCGATGTATGAAGGTGGATATTGGAACACGACAGGGATTGCTCGGTTTGTTACGGTGAAGGCATTGCTGCCGGAGATGGAAAGCCGTGGCATCTCTATTCTGACACACGGTGCAACTGGTCGTGGAAATGACCAGGTGCGATTTCAGCTTGCAACTAATATGCTAAATCCACACTTCTCAGTTTACGCACCTTGGCGGGATGAGGTATTTCTCAAACAGTTCGGTGGTAGAAAGGAGATGATTGATTTCTGCCAAGAACACAGTTTGCCGATTACAGCAACGCATGAGAAACCTTATTCTACGGATGCAAATTTGCTGGGATTAACACACGAAGCGGGTCGGTTGGAATCGCTGAAAACACCTGCGCGGTTCATTACGCCGGGCATGGGGATGCATCCGAAAGACGCACCCGATGATATAGAACACTTCACCGTGACATTCGCGCGCGGTGTGCCTGTGGAAGTCAACGGTAGCCCTTGCACACCTCTGATGAGTTTGATAGAGGCAAACCGAATTGGTGGTCGGAACGCTGTTGGTATCGGGATACATACTGTTGAAAACCGATTCGTAGGGATAAAAAGTCGTGGGGTCTATGAATCGCCAGGGATGGAGTTGTTGGGTAAGTGTTACGAGTATCTCCTTCAACTGATTTTGGATAGACGGGCGCGTAAACTCTATGATGGTATTGCGTCTTCTGTCGCCGAACAGATATATCAAGGTTACTGGTTTGATGCTGCTACCCAATCCATGTTAGCATCGGTTGAGCAGTTTACACGTTTGGCAAGTGGGACGATTACAGTTGCGTTGTATAAGGGCAATGTTGCTTTTCATGCTGCAAGTGGTGTTCCGCATTCACTTTACTCTGAAGAGACATCATCAATGGAGGATATTGGTGATTTTGACCATGCAGATTCGGAAGGGTTTTTGGGCGTGCTTGGTGTGGGAGCGCGTGCCGCTGCTGTCGCTGGACAAACGGATGAGTAGTTGAAAAAGTACTGATTTGATGCTACAATTTAGATATACCATACCACGTTATTGAAGGAGTTGAATAATGAAAACGCAAACTTTTACTGCAAGTATTTCGCAAGAAGGAGAAATGTTCGTTGCTCAATGTTTAGAGATAGATGTTGCGAGTCAGGGTAAGAGTGAAGACGACGCTATTGAAAATCTCAGAGAGGCGTTAGAACTCTATTTTGAACCTCCCCTTCCAACTGTCATGCCGAAACTTCGCAAATTTGAGGTATCTATTAATTTAGATGAAACCGCTTTCCTATCGTCAGGTTAAACGCAAATTGGAAAAGGCTGGATTTAGATTAATTCAGCAGCGTGGTAGCCATGTAAAGTATCGGAAGGAAGGTCAACATGAAGTTAGAACTGTAATGATTCCAAAACATCGTGAAATCAAAGTTGGAACACTGAGGTCAATTTTGAGACATGCTGGACTCACCACGGAGGAATTTGATATGCTCTAAATGCAGGGTTTTCTTGTAGTACTTTATTTTCCAACTATGGAACCTCAATTTTTGAGAAAATTCGCGTGATGATGCTTTCAGAATCAAGCCCTTCAGCTTCTGCTTCGTAACTGATGATAACCCGATGTCTTAACACATCCATCCCAACCTCATGTATGTCTTCTGGTGTAACATATCCGCGTTGCGATAAGAACGCTTGTGCCCTTGCGGCGAGTGCAAGGAAGATCGTTGCGCGGGGTGATGCACCGTATTCAATCAGCGGACTCAATTCGTCTAATTGATAGGTTTCTGGTGCGCGTGTTGCACACACAAGATCTACGATGTATGTTTCCAACTGTTCCGCCATGTAGATGTTGCGGGTGAGTTTACGGAAGCGGATTATATCTTCACATGTAATCACCTGCTGAATTTCTTGTATCTCTTCAGTCGTCATTCTGCGTAGTATCTGAAGTTCTTCAGAGTGTGAAGGATAGTTGACCTTGACCTTTAGCATAAATCTATCCACTTGTGCTTCGGGGAGTGGATAGGTGCCTTCATGCTCAATGGGGTTTTGTGTGGCTAAAACGATGAATGGATCGTCAAGTGGGTATGTTGTGTCGCCTATTGTGACTTGCCGTTCCTGCATTGCTTCCAATAATGCACTTTGTACTTTGGCGGGTGCGCGGTTGATTTCGTCGGCAAGGATAACATTTGCGAAGATGGGGCCCTTTCTGGTATAAAATTCACCCTTCTTTTGATCATAAATTAGCGTACCGAGTAGGTCTGCTGGGAGCAGGTCGGGTGTGAATTGGAGGCGTTGGAAAGCGGCATCAATTGTTGTTGCAAGGGCAGCGATTGCCGTAGTCTTTGCAAGTCCGGGGACACCTTCTAATAGGATATGTCCGTTACAGAGCAATCCGATGACTAAACGTTCAAGGAGTGTGCGTTGCCCGACGATGATTTTTGCTGCTTCGTTGAGAATGTCTTGTATCAGGCTGCTTTCGTCTTGGATTCGGGCATTCATTGCCTCTATATCGTAGTTTTGCATATTTTTAGGGTTATCAGTTTTGTGGGTGTGTCAGGTCCCATATTAGCATAGTTCCATCGCTGCTCACACCGATGAGCGTTTTCCCATCGGTACTAAAGAAAATATGTGATATCTGTTGACTATGTCCCCGGAAGGTTTTCTTTTTTGCACCAGTGGCAGTTTCCCAGAGATGAATATCACCCAACTTCATGCCACTTGCAAGCGTCTGTCCATCGGGACTGAAAGCGAGTTTTGAGGCAACTCCGGCATCCATTCGGAAATCATCTACCCAGCTTGGATCCTTGACGACACTACTGCTACCAGTTTCTTCTATATCCCATAAACGGATTGTTTTGTCTTTGCTTCCACTGGCGAGGGTTCGGTTATCCGGACTAAAAGTGAGACACTCAACATTATCAGTATGTCCTATAAAGGTGTGGATATGGCCTCCTGTCTCTACATCCTGAAGCACGATATTTCTTTCTGTTTTCGGTGCCTGTAGCGACAAAACCTCAAGTACGATTGCAAGCACTCGCCCATCCGGACTAAAACGTGCTACAATAACCTTCTTTAACGTAACGGAATCCTCATTTATAATCTTGTAACCTCCTGTAACAAGATCCCATACGAAAAGATTTGAGTCGAATTTTCTGAATCCAGCGAATATTTTCTCATCAAAATATAGGTCTTCTGTAACACCAAATCCGTCTTGACTGGTTAGCTGCAAGGTTCGCTGCATGCGTCCCGTAGGTACATCCCAGTGCTGGATAATTCCTTTATATTCGCCCGGGGATCCCCAACTCGCGAGCACTTTTCCGTCGCGCCTAAATGCTATACCAGAAACGTGCCTCTTGGGCCCCTTAAGTTTACTAAGTTTTCCTGTGTTGACATCCCAAAAGCGAACTGTCCTCTCACCAATGGTATTACTCGCGAGTTTACTACCATCAGGGCTTAGTGCAGCGTCCCAAACACCATTCTTATGTCCTATGAAGCTTTTTTCGTGCTGTCCTGTGTGAGAATCCCACAGACGAATTGTACTGCTGTCAAAACCGATACTCATAAGCGTCTCTCCATTTGAACTTAGTGACACATCACTAAAGAAATTTCCATACCCCACTACTGTTTTCTTTTCTTTACCGGTGTCAATATCCCAAAAACGTAACGTATTGTCACGACTTATACTGGCAAGCGTTCGATTATCTGGACTGAAAGCAACCGTGGTAACTGTGTTCTTATGTCCTATAAATTTTTTCTTTTCTTCGTTTGTATTGACATCCCATATACAGATGGCATCATCATCGTAACTGGCAAGCAGATTTCCATTGGGGCTGAAAACTAAAAATGAACTATCAAATTGATCTGTTTTGATTGTTTTCTTCTGCGTTCCAGAATTGACATCCCAAAGATGGATCGGCTTTTTATAACCGGCAATTGCCAATGTTCGCAAATCTGAACTAAAGGTTCTCATATACCCTGAAGGTTCAGCCTTAAGTGTTTTTATCTCTTTGCGTGTCGCAATGTCCCAAAAACGAAAAGTTTCATTGCTACTGTAACTCACGATTGTTTTGCCGTCTGAGCTGAATGTATTGATGTATCCGCCTAAATTCATATACATGTCCGGGATGGACTTAACATGATCGTAGGTTGTCCCATTTTCAACCGCGGAAAGTGTCTTTTTGCGCTCTCCAGTGGCTATATCCCACAAGTCAACCATAGTAGAATGGGAACTCACAACCACCAATGTGTGACTATCGGGCATAATGAAAACCTTATCAATACCAAAATAATATTCCCGTCTTGTAAAGGTATTCAGGTGTTCGCCGGTAGAAGTATTCCAGAGCTGCACTGTCCCATTTTCAGTTCCTACGGCGAGAATTTTACCATCAGGACTAAACGAGGTACTATTGATAACGCCGGTATGTGGGGCAAGTAAATGCTGCGGTTCTACTGTCTGTGCATCCAGAATCCAGACACCAATATCACTCACAACGGCTAACAGATTGCCATTTGGAGAATAGTGTATTGCGTTGATAGTCCCCGCGCCGATACGTGCTTTTGCACCTTCCGGTAAATGCCACTGCTTATAGTCAAGACGTATGTTACGTTCTTCTTCAAGTGCTCTTTCGTTTTCAAGGTGTTCGAGATAATATATTCCACCGATAACAATGAGAATTACACCTGTCAACACGCTCATAAAAAGCCTGTTAGAATAAAGGGATTTCATCGTTGTAAAGTCTCCTGGTACGATGTTATCTCATTTTCAACATAGTTCAACCTTTCTCACTCAGTTAAGATGGGGATGGCACTTGCGAGAAGAAAGGTTGTGTTTCGCCTTCTTGAAAGGACTGCTCAAGCCACGGGTCTTTTGTTTTACGTCTGAATTCCATGACTTTTCGCCGCATTTCGTTTGCGATGTCCTGTAATTCTGGCACATCAATTAGGTTTTTTGATTCTGCTGGATCGTTTTGCATGTCAAACAGTGCTTCACGACTTTGATGCACAAAATCTTCGCGTGGTCGTTCTCCTAACATCTGAATGTTGTCGTTGCGTACAGCAGTCCAAGAAATAGAACGGAAAAGGTCACTTGGTAAGGGTGTCTCTAACTGATATGCCAAGTTGCGAACATATTTATATTTACGTCCACGCAATACGCGATATGGGTAGTAGTTTGTCACTTCGTGGAAGCAGTGTGAGAAGTATGTTTCCTCCCACTGTCCGTCGCCTGGGTGTGGACCATCATCTTCAAGGATGGGGAGTAATGACCTGCCGGGGAGTGCATCTTGACCATCAGGGTGAGAAACACCGCACCACTCTAACATCGTTGGTGCAAAGTCAACCCAATTGATGAGTGCCTGATTCCGCAGTCCGCGTCGTTGTTGTGTTGGGCTCGCAATAACAAGAGGACAGTGATGTCCACTATCAAAACTGGAGGCTTTTGCGCCGGGGAAAGGCATTGCATGATCCGTTGTGACAAAGACAAGTGTATCATCTGCACGCCCAGAAGCGTTGAGTGTGTCCAAAGCTGCGCCGACGACAGCATCCCATCTTGAAACGCTTTCGTAATAGTCTGCAAGGTCTTCACGAACTGCTGGGACATCTGGTAGGAAATTTGGGACGATTATCTCGTCAGGTGTGTAAGAACCATGTTGTATACCTGCATGTTCTCTTTCATTTCCGAAACCTTTTCCTGCTCGGTGCGGATAGGTACAACCGATATGTAGATAGAACGGTTTGTCAGTGTTCTGTGATAGGAATTCGTCAATTTTTTCTGCGACTGCTACAGGACTGCGTGGGTTAACATTGGGTTCGTAGTCAAATGGATAAACACTTTCTGGTGCAACGTGCTTTTTGCCAACGCATGCAGTAGCGAATCCGTGTGCTTTTAGTATTTTTGGGATTGATTGCATATGTTCGTGCGTGCGGAACCCGTGAATGCCGTGGCAGTGTCCATATTGTCCGTGTGTGTGGCTATGTTGTCCTGTGAGGATACATGCGCGGCTGACTGCACAAGAGGGACTTGTGCAGAAACCGTAATCAAAAACGACACCGCGTTCAGCGAATTCATCTATTCGAGGTGTTCTGATGATCTCATTGCCGTAGCATTTTGCGATTCGGCTCCAATCGTCTGCTATGACGAACATAACGTTTTTGTATGAATTTTGCATAAAACTCCTAATTTTAGTCTAAGTTGCCATATCAGTAGCAAAATCTAATAAAAAAGCGGTTGACGTTTTGTACAAACCCCACCGCTTTCTGAGTTGCCTTCTCAATAATCTCTGGCATTTTCTTTCTCAATTCCCAATACATTATCATCCTCCTCATGTGTGGTGGTTACACCAAACCAGCGCGTTTTCGGATGAACCATTCCAGACCGAGGAACAGCATGATGAGACCGAAAATTAGAGGTAAGTCCCAGATGTCAACGTCAGTGATTTCTGAAGTAGCACTTTCGACGAGTGCGATTTGATTGACTAACTGGTTTGCCTGTTCAATGGGGTAATATTTACCACCGCTCATATTCGCGAGGTTTGTTAGGAGGGGAACGTTTAGAGCTGCATCGCTGAACTCTGCATTTGAAGACTTAACTTCAAAAATTGCTTGTTGTTTACCGAGGTCTTCTCCGTTGAGTGTTCCCGTCGCGGTGACAGTATATTCGCCATATTGTCCTGGGACAAGTCTTGCCGTGTATTGCCCATCTTTCCCTAAGACTTGTTCAAGTTGGAGTTCCTTTCGGTTCCCTTTTTCATCAACAACGATTGCTCTCAACTTTGCGTCATTTGTTGGTTTAAAGTTTTCGTCCGTTGCAGTTACCTCAATGGTAACAGGTTCCTTTAGGGTGTATTCTGTCTTAGCGATGTCGAGTCTTATGGCGGATTTCGGTGCGGTAGTCAACCATTTTGCTGTTTGTCTCCAGAAGCGATGATGTGAGTCATTGGTGCTCTTTAAGCTGGTTTTCCATCGGGAAGAATTGCTTGGTGTGAACACCATGACGCGTCCAGCATTGAAATTATGTGTAGCAATAAGGATGCGTTTGCCAAATTCATTGGTATCGGTAGGGTGTTCTGCAAGGACGGTTGCACCTGCTTTTGCGCGTTTCACTTTGCTGTAACTGAAAAGTTCCGGCATTTCGTTCCAAAGTTTCTGATTCTCCATAGGACTATCAGCGAGTTTCATTAAAGGTTCTGATTTACCTTCGGTTGTTAATGTTAACTTGAACGAATTTGGAGGTGGAATTTGTGAAGGTGTTAGGAATCTTGGGACAGGTTTGGAGGGTTCACCTAACTCCAATTCCACAGGCAGTAAATCAGCGATGGGTGTGTTTAGATATGAATCTGTCGCATTAGAATTTCCTAAAGAATATGTTCCACCTAACATCAAGAACCCGCCACCGCGTGTCCTGACGAATTCCACTGTGTCTTCAAGTTGTGTGCGTGTGAATTCAGATGCGGGAATGTTACCAAAAATGATCGCATCAAAATCAAAGAGAATGTCTTTTGTATCTGGATAGAATCTGAATTCTTGGGTTGTGGCAGTTTGTGTGCCACCAAAACTTTGTTCACTTGTGATATATCTATCGGTTAGGATGATGTTGGGATCATCTTTCAATGCGCGCTTGATATGTTTGAACTCTGCACTGGGTCTACTTACAAAAAGCACTTTTACGCGCTTGGTGGGGGAAACTTTCAGGATGAAGGTTTTGTTGTTGTTTTGTGGAATTGGCTCGGTTGTTTCAGGAAGTACTTGTACTTCATATTTTTGTGTGCCAGGTTGGCGTGGTATAAATTTCAGCGGGACTCTTACAGTGTCGTTGTCAAATGTGACGGGAATGGTTTCAATGATGCGACCATCCGAGATGAGTTGTAGCGTTGCATACTTTTGTGCATCCCCAGTGCGTCTAACAGTCGCTGTAATTTCGACCGGAAAATCTTCTTCTGCTGTGCGGGGAACATCTACCTTGACCAATTCTATGTCTGGTACCCCTGCTTCTGAACCGATTCCGACAGTATGTATAGGTGCTTTTCTCTCCCGTGCTTGCATGACGAGTTTTTGTATATCTGTGCCGCTGCGGTCCACACCATCAGTGAATAGGACTATGCCGGATAGTGGAATGCCTTGCAGGTCATCCAGTGCGTCGTTCACCACTTTTGGTATATCTGTGTTTTCTCCGTCAGCGTTGGGTATAGTCTCATTTGGAATGCGTTTTGCTTCGGAATCAAACCCGAATAGTCTGACCTTGAATTTGTGTGCATCCAGTTTTTTTAGGAATGCGTCACTATCCTCACTGTTTTCACCGAAGAGCAGTTTGTTTGCTCTATTCAGGCGGGATTTCCCATCTTCAGAATCGGTAATCTGCATACTCTTGGATTTGTCTACCATGACTAATAGGTAGGAATCATCAGGGTTGTTTTGGTAAATCGTGAGAAAAGGTTTGAGTAAACAGAAGGCGAGGAAACAGAGGACAATTGTGCGAAGTGCGATGAGAAAACCGCGTAATACACGTCCTGATCTTCCTTTTGTTGTTTTGTATGCCCAAATCGTTGCTGCGACGAGGGAGACCATGAGGACAAATACGAGAAGTCCCGGAATTGGCAAACCGAAGGAGAAATCTCCTTCGCGAAACACATCAATCGGGTACTTCATGAGTTTTTCAAACATGATAGGATATTACCCTTATAAGTATATAAAATAATGCTGTGTTATTTTGGTTTATTTATATTATACACAGGAGTGCTGAATTGGTGCAACTATAATTTATGTGGACTATTTAGTTTTCGTTTTTTAACGTCAAAACTCACCGGGTCGTGCCTAAAAAAGAAATCGAGGGGACAATACCCACACAAGAAGAGATTATACCCATGTTACTTCTATTTTTATATTATACCATTTCTATAAATTATTGTCTCATTAAAACGGTTGTTATGGGAGTCATTCTTTAGGCACAAACTGGCAGTTTATGCTACATAAAAGAGACTTTATTACTTAGAAATGGTATTACAAGAAAAACATGACACTAAATAGGGCGGGGAAAAACCCACCGCCCTACCACCGTAAGAGCATCATAGTTTGATTATGTAAGTGAATTCGTTTTTCGGTATGTGCAGAATTCCCTTTTGCTTATAGCGAAGAAATTGGGACAAGTCTATTTTCTTCTGCAGAGAGGTTTGCTGCGAGTGATATTGCAAGGGTTTTGACTGCATCGGTATATGGACTTAGTATCTGCGAGTCGTCTCCGTTGCGTACTGCATTTACAAACACTTCATCAATAGAGGGACTTGGTTCCGTTTTGTCTACCCACTGTCCATCTTCCTTGACGTTAACTCTTGCGGGGTTCCAATTCAACAAATCACCTCCATATAGGATGTCTAATACATTTGCATTGTCCCATCCCCCACCATAAGCCCATGCTGCTGTCAATGAACCGACAGCACCGTTTGCGAATTGCAGGCTTACACTATTGCTATCAGGACAATCAATCTGTTTTAGTACGCGATTCGCTTGCATTGCGAAAACCGATTCTACCTCGCCGATGAGGTTGCGCATCATATCGACGGTATGTGTTGCCTGCTCAACCAATTGCCCACCGGACTTGCTCATTTGTCGTAGCCACCCTTCAGGATTTCCGCGTCCGGTTCCACACCAATATTTACCGATGACCATGTTAATTGTCTTACCGCTCAGAATTTGTTGTGTGATCTTGGTTGAACCGAGGTAGCGGAGTTGATAGCCGACACAGGTAATCAGTCCAGCTTTTGTCACCGCTACTTCCACTTCACGTGCAATGTCCATGTTGATGGCGACCGGTTTTTCAACGAAGAACGGTAATCCTCGCTCAATGACATCCAATTCAGGTTGTCCGTGAACGAAAACAGGTAGACTGAGATAGATTGCGTCAAGGTCATCTCTTTCTAACATTGCGCGGTGTTCAGTGTATGGTTCTGCGTTGTGTTTTTCCGCTGCGTTTTGTGCCTTTTGCGGGACAATATCACAAACTGCAACGACATTCGCGCCTTCCATTTCTGACAGTCTATTCATGTGACCATTGGCGTTTCCACCAGAACCGATAAAACCGATTTTAATTTCTTTCATATTTTCCCTTTCGGTTGTTAGGTTTGTAATACTTCTATCCTATAACATTTTGCGATATGAATAGGTTGTTTTTTTGTCTGACAATTATATTTGATTTTCTATACAAAAGTCAACTTTAATCATTTCAGTACCACGGTAATTTAGTTTTAGGGGTTTCAACAGAAAGATCAAAATGTTGAGGGTGTGTAATTTATCAACAATTGAAAACTTTTTGTTGTGTAACCTGTCCCGATAGTGAAATTTTTTAGTTGTTTTTTTTGCGATTTTTGCGATTTTTTCATAAGTGTTCTCGATCTTGTCGTGGTATGGGTTTATGAAGGTTTTATGAATTTACAAAATTTTGAAAAAAACAACTAAATGGCTTTTTTGTCGTTCTTTTTGTGTTGTGTTTTCTGTTTTGAGAACAGTAGAAATCATGTATAATCTATTGGGATTCTATTGTTGAAATGTCTTTCAACAAAGATGCTTTGCGCCAATTGAATTCCTTTGTGAATACTTGTAAAAATTCTTGACATTTCTTCATAAATGCATGTATACATAAATGCATGTATAATAGAATAGTTGCATGCCGTACTACGATGAAATCTTCAAACACGTTACCGGAGCGTTCCCGCAGGATTTAGCAGTGTTGGCACTGAAAACATCAAAGCTGGAAGTCGGGGAGCGGTTGAGCACTGAACATGCAACGGTTCGGATGCATCATGGCGATATGACATTTCATGTCCGTCTGCCCGAAGAGGAGGCGATCCTACATATAGAGGCACAAACCGACGACAGCACCCATAAACCAATGCCCTTACGAATGCTGGCGTATTCAAGTTTTCTCGCACTTGAACATGAGAAGAATGTTTATTCAACGGTGTTGTATTTCCGTCCCCCCGCGGGACAAAGAGACCTTGGTTTCTATAAGTATGGAAACACACAACGTGGTGGTGTGTCGTTCCATTATAACGTCATCCGTATCTATGAGTTAGAGGGTGAAGCGTTTTTATCCCCCGATGCTGTGGGGTTGCTGCCTTTCACGGCTTTGATGAAACCGCCCGAAGACATGACACCTCAAACCTGGGTTGAGAAGTGTATAGAGACGACCCAGACAGTTGATGTTGACAGAGAGATGCGGGCGACCCTTTTATTTGCACTCTCGCTTTTCGGGAGTTTGGTACATCCCAATGATTTTTTTCAAGACCCTTTATTGGAGGCAATTATGCAAGAATCTCCTTTTTACGAACAGGTGATCCAACGAGGTATTGCACAAGGCGATGAACGAGGTTTTGAACGAGGCATCGCACAAGGCATTGAACAAGGGGCACGCCAAATGAGCATTGAAAGTACATTGGCAACCCTCAAAGCACGTTTCCCTGATGCAGATGTCAACGCCCTTCTCCCCAAACTTGAGGCTATTGCTGACATCAACCAACTCAAGCAGGTGAACCTTAATGCTTCACTTGCCCCCTCTTTTCAGGATTTCCAAGAGACCATAGAGGTATAAAAGTTTGGAAAATTTTTATCCATTCAGGTTGAGTTTTCAGTTATCTTCTATTTTTCATTTTGACACTTCTGATTACGAAGAAAATAAACACTTATCTGGGTTCTTCTGAACGATCAAGTAGTTCCTTAAGATCGTAGTTCACACTTGTTACCCCGAAGTCCAAATCTTTTTCAAATGGCTCGCGAATGTAGTGAATTTCTTTGGCTGTTTCATCTTCTACTATGACGATAGTGAGAATAAAACTGTCCGGTTTGTTGAGAGCAGTCAAAATCTGTGTTTTAGAAATAGTGACAGTCGTAGCGTCACTGGACTTACCTTTCACTTCAATGAAACGCAACTGGTTAGTCTTTGAATCTTTAGACTCAATGTCATAACCTGGATTGTGATGGGCCATCTCTTTAGGATCGTTTCCAAGGGCCCGTTCCTTTTCCATAACAGCTTCAACCGCCAGTTTATCAATCAGTGCTTTATCCGTTAGTGTCCTCTCAACTTCGCTTGTAGAACGCTGTTCAGATGTATCTAATAAACACTGCGGTACAATTAATGCTCCACCAATCACTTGCGGTGGCATTGCTGAAATATGCAATTCCAGTTCTAGTTCTTCTGTTCGTCTTTTCAGTCTTGCTTGAAACTCGTCAATTCGTTGTCTTACTTGCTCTCCTAACCCCACATATTCTGTTCTTCCAGCTTCTCTATAAAGTTTATATTTGTCTGCTAAATTATTGCAGTAGTCTATTTCCTTTTGTAATCTATCATTAACCGCTTCCATCGTTCTTTTGACTAAATCCTCTTTATGTGCTTTCACTTTACGAAGTCGGTCAGGAATAAGGTGTTTTACTGCATACTTCTTAATTTCCGATTCTAAATTTTTGTTTAACCAATCTACCTTCAGCAACGGACGGACTTGTGGTAACTCCGCTTCTTTTATTGGACGATAATCAAGATAGGGGGCATACCCAGGATTGCAAATGTTTTTATCACTATCAATTTCAACAAATTGGAGTTCTTGTGAGATCTTTCTTAGTCCGTCTTGAATCGCATGCTCAAGGTAGAATAGAACACGAATCCCTGAATTTTGTTCATTCGGGTCAACCAAAACTGCACCTTGTTTGAGCAGATTACGATTGTTTTCTAATATCGCATCTAATGTGGCATCAAACAATGGGTGTCCGGGAAAAACAAACTCCGCTTGTGGTTTGTTTTTCGGATTGTCTATCTTGTCTTTTTCAAACGTAATCCGATCATATCTTTTTGGTATTAGTATGTTCCGATTACGTATGTCACTTATAACATGATTTATCCTATAACGTCCCGGCTCATCTTCACGTAACACTCCACACAAATAAGAATAAGCTTCACAGAAAAATGATGCAACAAAATGAGGTTGTAAACGTCGTGCTTTTGCTCGTTCCATTTCTTCACGAATGTGACCGAGGCGTGTTGTGTCAATTATCCCAGGACTCAAGAGATTATCATCAATTAATTCTCGTAAATGATCTTTATCCAATTTTCCTTCAATTTCTTTTTCATGCTTTGCTCTGACTTCAGGTTTTTCACCTTCACGGATAGCTTCAATCAGGAGTTTTCGTAGAGACGTAGCAGGAAAACATTTGCCAAGTACATCAAAAACAGCACCACCCAAGGATTCAGTTTGCTGTTCAATCTTATCAAGAAGCCTCTGAAAAACTTCACCTTCACGGGTTTCTGAGGCAACAAGATTCCAGAGATGGCACATTTCAGTTTGTCCTATACGGTGAATACGACCAAAACGTTGTTCAATGCGGTTTGGATTCCAGGGCAGATCATAGTTTACCATCAAATGTGCACGTTGTAAATTTATGCCCTCACCTGCGGCATCGGTCGCAACAAGCACTTGCACCTTTGGGTCTTGACGGAACGCTTCCTGAATTTTACGACGGTCTTCAATTCGCGTATCACCACTAATTGTGACAACAGCCTCCCAACTCCCAAGCAGGATCCGAATCCGATTGGTTAAATACTTTAGTGTATCCCGATGCTCTGTGAATATAATTAGTTTTCGACGGTGCCCCTTAGGATCGAATAATTCTTTAGCTGCTGTTGCTTTACTTTCGTCTTGCAGAAGATTTGACAATTCCTCTCACTTCCGATCAGTACCACTATCACGAACACGGCGCGCAAGATTTTCCAATTGATGAAGTGTCTTAATCTCAATTTCTAACTCAGTAATACTTCCCGCTCCTCATTTAAAAAAGAAATAGGTAAATCCATTTCACCCTCCGGTTTAGTTTTTACCAATTCTTCCTGCAACCGCGCTTCCAATCTATTCCGACGGTTTTGAATGGAACGATAAATCGCTTCCGGTGATGACGCAAGCCGACGTTGTAAGATCGTTAGGGCAAAACCAACCCTGTTTACTCGTTGTTTGTCAAGACGGTCTGCGCGATTCATCTCTTCACGCACATATTTTGTTACACTATCGTAGAGATGCTTCTCCGAATTTGAAAGCACGTAATTTATTGTATAGGCATACCGTTTTGGGAATAAAGGTTTTCCATCGAACTTTAACAAATCTTCTTTGACCATTCTACGCATCAAATCAGAAGGATCTACACGATGAACACCATCTCGGAAACGTCCTTCAAAACGATCTGCGTCTAATAATGCAAGAAAAAGTTGAAAATCTTCCTCCTTGCCGTTATGTGGAGTAGCCGTTAGCAGCAAAAAGTGCCGTGTTCGTTTACTAAGTAGTTTTCCAAGACGATAACGTGCTGTAGTTGACAATTTGTTTCCAGAGAATGTAGCAGACATCTTATGTGCTTCATCACACACGATTATATCCCAATTCGCGTCTTCTAATTTTTCTTGAATTTTTTTGTTGCGACTCAACTGGTCTAATCTGCAAATCAGTAGATTTTCTTTCATAAACGGATTTATAGGGATTGCACCTTTAAAATGATCAAGTGTAAGAATTTCAAAGGATAAATGAAAACGATCATACATTTCATATCGCCACTGTTCTACAAGACCTCCGGGACACACAATCATACATCTTTCCAAATCACCCCGCACAATCAACTCTTTCAAATACATTCCTGTCATGATTGTCTTTCCTGCACCAGGGTCATCCGCAAGAAGATACCGTAGGGGTTGAAGAGGTAACATTTTTTTATAAACTGCTTCAATCTGGTGAGGTAACGGATCTACTTTTGAGGTATACACTGCAAGGTACGGATCAAATAGATGTGCCAATTGAATGCGATAAGCTTCAGATACAAGCCGAAACATCCCACCGTCCCCGTCAAAGCTCCACGGAAGTCCTTCAGTGACAATTTCAAGTGAACCTTCATGCTCTCGAAGAAGTATAGTGTGTGGGGTGCCACTTGTATCCTTGTAAAACAATTCAACAGCATCATTACCTTCCCAAGTCACAGCAACCACTGTCACTTGTTCGTCAGGTAATATGTCTTTAACTTTTACTATGATACCGGGTTTGAGTTGTTCTAATTTTATCATTTTGAATGTCCTTTCATTTTGTTAGAACCTATGCATTCGCTTAATTTAATCGTGCATGTGTTTGTAGTAGCACAGTCTATTATGCATAAGTCAGTTTCGCTGTTCATATTTATAATTCAAGTTGTCACTAACAACAAGAAACACTATTTAGCAGGTGGTAACCTGATGATATATAAGCATAAACACGGAATTCCGTAATGATTTGTGAAATTAGAGTTTATTTTAACTTGATTTTGAAAGCAAAGTCAAGTATTATTTATATATAATAATCAAGGTCTGATTACATGTTTATTTGAAAATCATCGGGTTGCTAAGGAGGATGTTCAGATGAAAAAGAGACGGTTGAAAGTTATGGCTGCCAGTGCCATATTGCTAACAAGTTTTGTCGTTTTGGTGTTGTCAATGACGAAAAAGGAGAGTATGCCGGAATTAACCCCTTCTCAACTGATTGTTTCTGCGGAAACGTTGAACAATCAAAATGTTCAACTTGTTGGGGCAATTTCAGAAGGGAGTTCTAAGTGGGATGCAGCCAATTTTGAATTGACCTTTGCTGTGCGCGAACTTGAAGGCAGCGAGAAGGTAAATATAGTATATAATCGTCTGAAACCGGATAACTTCACAGACGGTGGCAATGTATATGTAGAAGGTGTATATGATGCGGAGAAAAACCTGATTGTTGCTACCGACTTACAAACGAAATGCGCTTCTAAATACGAAGAAGCGGTAAGTTCTGATCCTGCAAGTAGTTCTCTGCAACAATATTAAACAGCACAAAGTTAGCAGATTAGAGGTTTGTTATGTGGATAGACGGTCTTTTGGCAAGCATTCAGGGAGTTACTCCTGAACTTGGTCAAGCTGCGATCTGGGTTTCCATGTTCTCTGCGATATGGGCGATTGCTGCACTTGGTATTGGGTTGCAGTTGAAAAAAATCGGCTTATTAAAGAGTGGTCGGAATGCCGTTATAGCAACGTTTGTTCTCATCAGTATTGCAACGGGTGCGTTGATCTTCGGCTTTGTGACGGATGACTTTTCATTAAGATATGTTGTTGAGGTATCCAGCGCAGCACAACCACTCTTGTATAAAATCACTGCCCTTTGGGGTGGTATGTCCGGGTCGCTTCTATTCTGGCTCTGGTTACTTACAGTCGGGGGAGCACTTGTTGTATGGCAAAACAGGAAAGCAAGCGACACACTTTCGGATTACGCCCTGATTGCTATTACCATTGTACAGTTGTTTTTTATCGTTGTCGTTACGGGAGCAGTACATGGGGTTTATAGTCCGTTTGAACGTTATGCTAACGGGCTGGTTATGCCTGATGGTAAAGGACTGAACCCGTTGTTACAGACACCCAGCATGGCGTTTCATCCACCTACGTTGTACATCGGTTGGATTAGTTTGACAGTCCCATTTGCCTTTGCTATGGGTGCGCTGTTTTCAGGAAGAATAGCGAGCGATTGGACGCTTCGTTCTCGTCGGTGGATGCTGTTTTCATGGATAGTCTTGACTGTTGGTATTACACTCGGTGGACATTGGGCGTATCAGGAGCTCGGTTGGGGAGGGTATTGGGCATGGGACCCCGTTGAAAACGCTTCCTTTATGCCGTGGTTACTCGGCACCGCTTATCTTCATTCTGTGATGATTCAAGAAAAGCGGAATATGCTCAAACTATGGAATATTCTGCTGATTACCTTAGCGTTTCAATTTACGCTTTTAGGAACGTTTATTACCAGAAGTGGCGTAATTTCATCGGTGCATTCATTTGCACAATCAGATATTGGTTGGTATTTTCTGGGTTTCATTCTTGCTTCAACAGCGGGTATCGTATTACTAATTGTCTATCGGTGGCAACGGCTTAAAAGTGCAAATCGTCTTGAATCTCTCCTTTCGCGTGAGAGTGCTTTTGTTTTGAACAATTGGCTACTTGTCGGTTTGACAATGATAATTCTTTGGGGAACATTGTGGCCGATTATCTCTGAAGCAATAAGTGGTGAAAAAGCCACCGTGCCTGAGTCCTTCTTCAACAAAGTTGTTATTATTCCTGGATTACTGCTCCTCTTTTTGACCGGTGCCGGTCCGATTATTTCTTGGAAAAAGATTACGTTGAATAATTTTCGCAGAATGTTTGTTTTACCAATTATCTACGGTTTGGTAGCAGCAGGGGTGGCATGGCTATTCCTTGCTTATAGAACTTATACTATAAATGTTGCAGCTGAAGAAGATATGGCAACAGCAGTCTCTGATGTTGCCACCCCAAACTTTTTTGTGCAGGTATGGGAATCTCTGATTTTCAAAGATCAACCAATACCTATTTATTCATTGCTTTGTGTATTTGCCAGCGTGTTTGTGGTTGTGGCAATTGTTGCGGAATTTTATCGTGGAGCAAAACTGAGAACAAAACGGCAGCAAACCTCTTTCTTTAATGGATTGATCAATCTTATTCAGCGTAACAAACGCCGCTATGGCGGTTATATTATTCATATCGGCATCGTTATAGTGTATATAGGTATTATGGGGTCCAAAGGATATTTTCTGCTGGAATCCAAGAGTCTGCAGCTTGGCGATTCAATGGAAGTCGGTGCATATCAGTTCACTGTAGAAAATACATTTAGGGAACAAGGTGAGAATTATGATCAGGTAGGAATTATCGTTGATGTTGAAAAGGATGGCAAACATGTGACGAAAATGAAACCTGCACGGAACTACTATTTTACAGCAGGACAAGGGGAAACGGATACGATTGAGTCTGCGATACATGCAATCGGTTTGAATGATATCTATATTGCGATTGGCGATCTGCCCCCGAATCTGGATGATGGGGGCCTGGTAAATGTTCAAATCTATCAAAATCCGCTTATCAAAGTCGTTTGGATAGGTGTTTTTGTGATGGTGTTGGGTGGACTTGTTGCGATTGCTCAGAAACATGTCCACAAATCGCAAGAGGCGATGGCATAGGTGAAAGTTATGGACAACAATAATGTTAGGTCTGTTAAGATAACCATCATAACCATATACGTTGTTATGTTTATGTTTCTCACAGTTTTTGCTTCGGTTGCACAAGAGCAGCCAGATAAGATAGAGCCTTTAAATAGTGAGGAAGTTGAATCACAAAATGGCGTTGAAACTGAAACACAGGATAGTGAAACGGTTGAAACACAGAATGGTGAAGTTATTGAATCACAGAATAATGAAGATTTTGAAGCTCAAATGTATGAGTTGAAAACGACACTTTACTGTTTTTGTGGTTGTGATCGCATGACTTATGAGATATGTCATTGTGTCACCGCGGAATTTATGAAAAGCAAATTTCTGAAAGCATTGATGGAGGGTCAAACTGTTGAAGAAATCCGCGCTGCGTATCTTGAAGAACACGGACCTCAATATTCAGCAGTCATGCATGCAGAAGGGATTAACCTGCTTGCGTATATTATGCCAGCTGTAATACTCTTATTGATAGGTGGTGTGGCTGTAGTTGTTCTACAAAATTCACGCAGGAATAAAGCACAATCCACTCAACCCGCCAAGCAGATTTCAGAGGAGATGCAACGGCAGCTTGAAGCAGAACTTGAAAGATATAAGGAGCAAAATTAGGTGTTGTTATGATTTTGTTTGTATGGATTATTGTTTTAGGTGTCCTTTTGATGGTATATATCATCTATCCGTTATATAGAGAAGAGGGTGCTTTCCCTGAGGTTGACGCAACACAAGCGCGTATGCAAACCCTCAACCTCGAACGCGAACAGAGTTATTCCGCTTTAGCGGACCTTGATGAAGACTATGAATCCGGTAAACTTTCAGAAAGAGATTATAGAGAATTACGTGCTGCCCTCATGCAAGAAACAGCACAAATAATTAGTCAATTGGAAACCGATGCAAAGACAGACGTTGAAACTGAGATTGAAAAGTATAAACGGCAAAAACGAGGATAATGAAGACTAATATTTTCCCACATTTAAACCCTCAACAACCCAACCCGCTAAAACCAGCAGTAACCTTACGGTTTCTGAGTTACCTATTTATTTTATTGTCCACTTTTCTGCTATATGTCCCCATAATTTTTTCTCAAAATGGTGTCGGTGACATTCATGGCAAACTGACCGATTTCAGTATCAATAAACCTATTGCTAACCATGCTGTTATATTGAGTATTCACAAAGGCGATGATGTTACACAACAGGAAATGAGAACTGATGAGAACGGGAACTATCGTTTTGAAAATCTGCCACTTGATGATGAAACACACTATACACTATCTACTTCCTACGGTGGTCTTCAATATACAGAGAAGAATTTAGTGGTAACTTCTTTGGTTCCCAGTTTGTCAGTTGATATACGCATTAACGATACGACTGACGATGCGTCTCAGGTGCGTATCAAATCCTATACGATTGCACTTGGATTTCCTCCGCGTGACCATGCAGCAGACGGTGCCGTGGCAGTGATTGAGGCATTAGATGTTGAAAACCTTAGCAGATCATCGTTCATGACGACTCTTGGCAATGAAAAAGTAGGTTTTAAACTTAGGCTTCCGGAGGGTTATGAAGAATTTCATCCGCATTCTCCTATGTCTTTGAGTCAGAGTGCCATTGGCAAGCATATTGTTGTTAAGGATCCATTGTCTACGGGTGAAACAAAAATAGGATATACCTACATTTATCATGCCCTTAAAGATAAACTTAATTTATCACGCACATTGCAATATCCCGTAGATAAAATATCATTCCTTGTTCCAGTAAATATCAATTTAGAACCTCATTCAAAGCATTTCAAGACAACACAATATGAGCCAATTAACAATGTGGTTTACAAAGTTTATCCTGCTTCACCTGCGAAAGGTTTTCCAGCAGGGAAAAAGATCAACTTAAAATTGGGATTACCTAAACAGAAATTTACATTTGGTCAAACGGTGCTTATTGCGATTGCATCGGTATTGGCAGGTGGATTTCTTGTAGCAGCGATATTTATGATCCGTGGTACATATCGGACATCTGGGGAATCTGATACTGCTGACTTTGCACCAACAGACGAAGGTTGGTTACGTAAACTCAGCGATGCCGATCTTGAGCATGCACGAACATCACGACTTGAATTTATTGCCCAACTTGATGAGATGCATGAAAAACAGGATATTTCCGAACGGGTTTATAACAGATTGCGTAAGGAACAGACATCCAAACTTACTGAGATCCTTGACCAGTGTAAAGAACGAGGAATAAATAGTTGACAGAAATAAAGGATATAGATAATGAGTGACGAACAACGTATTGCCGAGTTGATTGCCGATTTTGAAGATTTTGATGATGGTGTGCGCGATACCGCGAAGACAGAATTGATCGCAATCGGTGAACCTGCTATACCACAATTGGTTGATGCTCTTGCCCATGACCTTTGGGATATAGTTGAACAGGCTGCTGATGCCTTAAAGGCGATCGGTGTCCCCGCAATACCCATCCTCATGGGTGAATTAGAGATAGCTGAAAGACATCTTGGACTTGCTATTGCCAGTACGCTTGCACGCATAGGTGAACCTGCAATACCAGCTTTGATTAAAGTGTTATCCAATGAAGTCAATGAAGAATTACGTGAATATGCTGTACGGGCATTTACTGGAATGGGAGTTAAAGCAAAAAGTGCAATACCCGCACTCATTCAAGCGTTAAGTGATCCTGAGGAGGAGGTGCGCACTTATGCCGCCTACGCGCTCGGTAAAATAGAAGCAGCTGCAGCAGATGCAGTACCTGCGTTGGTCAAAGCACTCACAGATGAATCTGAACGTGTTCAGGAACATGCAGTGTTTGCATTAGATAAGATCGGAAATCAGGAGGCACAAGCAGCCCTTAAAGCATTTATTCAAGCGTAAAAGAGAAGATGCCAATGATAGGTTGCATAGAGATATAACTTGGTGCGGGACAATTATAAACGCCTCCTTATACATTGAGATATTTGTTTTATTGAAGAAGGTGTGTAAATATTTTTGCATACATTGAAAGGGTGTAACGTATTAGTTATTTGTCTGAACCAGGATTTGCAGGATTATCAGATTACCAGGATTACCTTATCAATGGTTTTTGACACAGATTTATGCCAACTTATGAATGGCGCGTAATATCTCAAACTCATAATCCTGAAAATCTGTAAATCCTGCAAATCCTGGTTCAGACAAATACAAAAAACTTTGCACACTCTCTGAGAAAATAAAACTTGAAAACGAATTCCTTATATGGTATAATTAGGAAAAGAAGAATTTTGGAATGTTTACAAAGGAAATGTAACGAGTCTTGTTTAAGAAGAAATCATGAAATAACATAAATATTATAAATCGAACAAATTTGTTTAGAATTTGAAAGGAGCCAAGATGGCAAAGTACGATTTTGTAATTGCTGTAGGAGGGGCACCTGGGCAAGGCATAGATACTGTCGGGAAGAGTATGAGCCAGATCTGTGCCCGGCATGGTCTTCATGTTTTTACCTACAGTGCCTACCAGTCCCTCATTCGAGGCGGTCATACCTTCCTTACCGTCAGAATTAGTTCAGAACCAGTCGCCAACCACGGTGACGAGATTGATCTAATTATCGCCTTAGACGCAAACAGTTTAGAGAAACACCTTGAAAATGTTAGACCCGGTGGCGCAATTATCTATAACAGCGATGATATTAAAAAAGAAAAACCGGAACGAGACGATATTCAACTCTGTCCTATTTCCTATAAAGAGTTGTCAGGAGGGACTGATAGAAAAAAAATGATGTTGAATATATGTACGTTTGGCGTTGCCTTGAATATGGTAGGTGGAGACTTATCTGTGCTTGAGGACATCATTACTCTCACATTTCTTAAACGTAAGGGACAAGCAATAACAGATGCTAACCTTGCAGTGGCTCGTGCGGGATATAATTATGCGTCAGAGAACTTTACGCCATTTGAGTCACAGTTTGTAAAACAGGAACCGCTTGCATTTGTAGAAGGTAACGCTGCGATGGCGATGGGAGGAGCTGCAGCAGGTGTAAAGTTTTACTGTGCGTATCCGATGAGTCCTTCTACAGGTGTTCTTCACTGGATGGCTCAGAACGCTCGCGACCTTAACATTATGGTGCGTCAGTGTGAAGACGAAATCAGTGTTGTGAATATGGTGATCGGTGCTGCACATGCGGGATGTCGTGCAATGTGTGCGACATCAGGCGGCGGATTTGCATTGATGAGCGAGGCTATCGGTAGTGCAGCGATGATGGAAATTCCGATCGTCGTCATCAACGTTCAACGTGGGGGGCCCTCTACGGGATTGCCCACGAAAACCGAACAAGGTGATCTATGGCAGTTACTTGGTGCCAGCCAAGGTGATTTTCCGAAAATTATTGTTGCCCCCATCAACATTATGGATGGATTTGATACGATTCCTGAACTTTTCAACCTTGTTGATAAGTTCCAATGTCCTGGCATGGTTCTTTCCGATCTTACCCTTTCTATGGGTTTTACAACCTTTGCCCCCGATTCAATCAATTGGCAACCGGAAATTGATCGCGGTGAGTTAATTACAGGACTTAGGGAGATGGATGGTGAGTATTTGCGGTATGAGATTACGGACAGTGGTATCTCACCTCGTGCTATTCCGGGGACACCAGGGCACATGCATGTGGTCGCTACAGATGACCACGATGAAGATGGTAGTCTCATTAGCGACGAGTATACGAATCCGCACAAACGACGCGACATTATGGAGAAACGGCAACGAAAGATGGACGGTATCGTTGAGCTGCTCCCACCACCAACGCTTGAAGGTCCTGAAGATGCAGAAGTTACACTCATTGGGTGGGGTTCTACACACAGTGTGATAAGTGAAGCAACACAAAAGTTGACTGAAGATGGTATTACAACCAATCATATCCACTTCAAGTGGCTCTACCCGATGGATGAAGATGCGATAAATGAGGTATTAGCAAAATCTGGACACGCCGTCGTTGTTGAATGTAATTACACAGGTCAGTTTGCCCGATTCTTGCGGGGTGAAACTGGCTTTAAAGCAGATGGACATATTCGTAAATATGATGGTGAACCCTTTATGCCGCACCATATCGTTGATGGAGTCCGTGAACTTTTGATCGGTAAAACCGACCTCTATGTACCCTACCAAGAAATCGTAGTTTAATCTTAAGGAGGATGAAAAAATGGCGACAAAAGAAAGACCTATTCAAGTCGCACCTACAGCAAAAGACTTTCGTGGAAAAGTTGCACCGGATTGGTGTCCGAGTTGCGGTCATAGTGGTATCCTTACTGCCTTCCGAAATGCTTTTGCTAAACAAGGACGCGGCAGGCATGAGTACTTGACCGTGAGTGGCATTGGATGTTCCTCTAACCTTCCTGGTTATGTTCCCACCTATGGCATGCATACATTACATGGGCGCGCACTTGCAGTGGCTACGGGTGCAAAACTCGCGAATCACGAGATGTCTGTAGTTGTTACCGGTGGAGACGGTGATGGTTACGGTATCGGTGGCAACCATTTCATACACACAATGCGAAAAAATGTGGACCTACTTTACGTTGTGATGAACAACCAGATATATGGACTGACGATTGGTCAAGCATCTCCAACCAGTCTACTCGGCATGGCAACCAAGAGCACACCTTTCGGTAATGTTGAAACACCGCTCAACCCAATTGCTATGGCTATTGTTGCCGGTGCAACCTTTGTTGCAAGGGGATTTAGTGCTGAGATGAAAGAGTTAACTGAACTGATGTATCAAGGTATGCAGCATAAAGGATTTGCCCTAATAGATGTGTTTAGTCCGTGTGTTACGTTCAATAAAGACAATACCTACGATTATTTCAAAGAACGCGTCCGATTTCTTGATGAGGATCACGACACAAGTAATAAAGCCGCAGCACTTGAACAAGCCGTCAAGTGGGGTGATGAAATTCCCATTGGGTTATTCTATCAAGACACGAGTCGTCCATCTTTGGATGAAAGTGAACCTGTATTAGAGCACGGTCCTATGGCACATCAACCCCTCGGTGTTACACCGGAACAGGGTGCGGCGATTATTCAGCGCATGATGTAAAACATAATGCCAAGGGCAGGTACAATACCTGCCCTTTTCTTTTGCTTTGCATAGAACTATAATCACAATTTTCTCCTACATACTATGCACCTCTCTGCTTCCCAGATCACAAAGAAGTTTGCACACCGCACGATTGTCAATAATGTTGACCTAACGATCAAAGTTGGAGAAGTGGTGACAATCTTCGGACCTAATGGGGCAGGAAAAACCACGCTAATCAAGATCCTTTCAACCCTCCTTCGTCCAACATCCGGCAAACTTGAGTTTGAAGGTATTGATGCTTTTGAGGATTACGCACAAGTGCGCAGCAAGTTAGGGATTATTATCCATGAGCATTTGGCATACCCAACATTGACTGCGTTCGAGAATCTCAAGTTTTTCGGTCAGATGTATGGCGTTGAACAATTGGAAACCTGTTGTAAAACACTGCTGACTGAAGTCGGTTTGCAACGATTTTCACATGAACCGCTTCATATCTTTTCACGTGGCATGACGCAACGTTTTATGATCGCCAGAGCCCTCCTTCACTGTCCCTCAATATTGTTGCTTGATGAACCTTTTTCCGGTCTTGACGCGGCTGCGAAACAGTTTGTACAGGAACGAATTGCACAAGAACAGCAAAACGGGAAAGGCATACTCATTACAACACACAATACCGATTTGGGATATCATGTTGGCACAAGATTCCTCTTTATGATTGATGGTGAATTGGAGACGGTAGCACATAAAGATGGGATTTCAGGAGAAGCGTTAATGCAAAAGTACGAGGAACGGTTGATAAAGACTACCCCGTAACTGTAGTTCTTTCATATTGAGACAAGTAGATGGCATTCCGTCAGATTACAACGTTGATTCGTAAAGACCTTAGGTTACAATTTCGTGCCAAGGAGACGTTGGCATTAATTTTTGTTTTTAGTATCCTTGTTGTGCTGATTTTTGCATTTGGGTTTGGTCCGCAGTTTCCGGAAACAGAGAGAGAACTCGGTAAATTAGCTGCCAGTGTGCTTTGGGGTGCATCTGTTTTTGCAGGGATTATTACCTTGAATCGTTCTTTTGCATTAGAACGGACACACGGCGCGTTGCACGGGATACGATTGACTGGGGTTGATGCTGGAAATGTCTATCTGTCCAAAGTTGTCAGCAATGTTATCATACTATTGCTACTGGAAATTGTGATTACGCCTATAGCACTTCAATTCTTTGGTCTGTTTGATGATGTGTCAATGGGTACATTGCTAAAACTGCTTGGTATACTAAGTATTGGTACTATCGGGTTCTGTGCTGTCGGTGTGTTGTTAGCAGGTATGTCTACAAGCACAAGCGGTGGTGAAAGTTTGCTCTCTGTTATCCTTCTCCCCCTTGTGATTCCTATTATTATGGCTGGTACAAAATGTAGCGTATCTCTATTAAGCACTAGTGAGATTGAAGATGGTTCTTGGTTAGTGATGTTAATTGCATCAAGTGTCGTATTTTTGGTATCGGCATATCTACTTGCAGATGCGGTAATTGAGGAATAGTGGTCTTGTAAAACTTATGTACTTATGTGAAAATTCAAGGAAATGTTATTGAAGAATAATCGTGACTAAAAGATTGAATATGGTATAGTACTTTCGCATTAGTCAACGGATCTTATATTGATAAGCTTCGGAAGGAGAAGCATTTTGTCAGAAATTATTTATCTCAACGCACGAGAAATACTGGACTCACGGGGTAACCCCACGGTTGAAATAGACGTTAATTTAGCATCAGGTGCGTTCGGACGCGCTGCTGTCCCATCGGGGGCATCTACCGGTGAACACGAAGCGGTTGAACTACGGGATAACGATGAAAATCGTTACTTAGGTAAAGGTGTTCAGCAGGCGGTTGAAAATGTCAATACTGTGATTGCGGATGCACTTATTGGCGAAGATGTATTTGCACAAAACATGATTGATGCTACTATGTGTGAACTTGATGGCACTGATAACAAAAACAATCTCGGTGCAAATGCTATTTTAGGCGTTTCACTTGCTGTCGCTAAAGCCGCTGCTGATGAGTTAGGGCAACCCCTGTTTCGTTATATCGGCGGAACCAATGCCAAAGAACTTCCATTGCCGATGATGAATATCCTCAATGGTGGTTCCCATGCGGACAACAATGTTGATATCCAAGAATTTATGGTGATGCCAGCAGGGGCAAGCAGTTTCACAGAAGCTCTCCGAATGGGTGCTGAAATCTTTCACAGTCTCAAAGCGGTTTTGCGCACACGAAATTGTAACACTGCAGTCGGCGACGAAGGGGGATTCGCTCCCGATTTAACTTCTAATGAAGAAGCAATTGCAGTAATTATTGAAGCAGTCGAACGGGCAAACTATGTCCCTGGTGAAGATGTGTTATTGGCGTTGGATGCTGCGTCAAGTGAATTTTACAACCGTGACACAGGGAAATATGAATTAAAGACAGAGACACAACCCACAAAATCGTCTGAAGATATGGTCGGTTTTTATACGAAACTCTGTGAAAAATATCCTATCGTATCAATAGAAGACGGTATGGACGAAAACGACTGGGAAGGATGGAAACATCTAACGGAAGCCATTGGTGACAAGGTACAGCTTGTTGGCGATGATTTGTTTGTAACCAATACTACCCGCTTACAGCAAGGCATTGATAGAAAGATCAGCAATTCTATTCTGATCAAGGTCAATCAGATAGGAACCCTGACAGAAACACTTGATGCAATTGAACTTGCTCGCAGATTTAACTATACTGCCATTGTGTCACATAGATCAGGTGAAACCGAAGATACCACAATTTCTGACTTGGTTGTTGCGACAAATGCTGGACAGATAAAGACCGGCTCACTCTCTCGCACAGACCGTGTTTGTAAGTATAATCAACTGCTGCGTATTGAAGAAGAACTTGGTGATAGTGCCATTTTTGCAGGTAGACAAGTTTTCTATAATTTAGCTGATTTTCGCTAATCATTATGTTACATTGGAATTGTTTTTGTGCAGTTCCAATGTACTTTTCTGAAGGTCCGTCTTATGCGCGTCTTTCGCATCATCCTATTGATAATCTCGGTAGCATTGCTTGTTTTCAGTATCAGACAATTCATGAACGGTTATGAAGACTGGGAAGAGGCACAGCGCGTTGAAGCAAGTTACCAGCAAACACTTCGCGGCCTTGAAAACAGACGTGATGAACTCAAAGAACGCGTTGAATTGCTAAAAAATGATACCTTGACGAAGGAACGACTTGTCAGGAAAAGACTCGGTTTTGTCAAACCCGGTGAGATCAAGTTCAAAGTAGTTAAACCTGTCCAACCGGATTGATGGCAATAGAACGATATAACCAGCTGCTAAGAGTTGGTCATGTGGCACATAAATTTGTCTCCTGCCTATAAGGGGTGTGTAAAGTTTTTGTAGAAACATTCATATGACTTTTGTTCGCGATCTTTTTTCTCGTATGTCTATAGTCTTTTCACTTGTCTGAACCAGGATTTACAGGATTTACAGGATTTACAGATTTTCAGGATTTACCTCAACAGGTTTTATTCCCAAAGTTGACATCAATCCGCATCAAAAAGCCTTGATAAGGTAATCCTTGTAATCTGTAAATCCTGTAAATCCTGGTTCAGACAAGTAACCAAAACTTTACACACCCCCTATAATAAACACGTTGCAATAAACGATTAATTTTGTTATAATTGCATGTGACAAAATTAGTGAAATTGGGGACTTATCCCCCCTCCGTGTATTCAAGCGGAGGTAGACTCTTGAATCCTTCATAGTCAAAATTAACACGCGACAACCTCTATCATAAGTTGGGTAATACTATGTATACAGAGCATCATCAACGAAGTCCATTACCTAAACTGCTGACTATTTGCGTTCTGCTTCTGCTATTCATATTAGTCATCAATGCTGTGCGGCTATTTGAAAATAAAACGATTCAACCGCCTGCCGCGAAGGTTGATGCAATAGACACACCTCCGAATTCTATTCAATTTGAGACTAAGAAGACACCGACAGAGGCCAATCCTGTGGATATTACGCAAGCGCGTCAAAAACCGGTTGCCGCTGAAACGCGTAAAAAAAGCAAAACACTGCCGAAATCTATTAGAGATATAGATACTCTTGATAAAAGACGTTGGCCTGATGGATTTCAACTTCATCGGTATTGGTGGGTTGGACATGCTGCGGTTTATGTTGCAGAGATGGATCGTGATTCAAAAAACCTTGAATTCGATGTAGAACTTGCAAACACCCAAATTATCGGACGTGAAACGATTACTGGTACTACGCGACGGCTACGGCAAAAAGGTTTGCAACCTTTAGCAGGGGTTAACGGGAGTTTCGGAATTCGCGGTGATAGTTATGGGCGCGGTGGTATGATGTTCAACCTCTATATTGAGGATGGGGAACTTGTGAGTATACCGATATTGCTTGACAGATGGGGTTATTCGCCACCCTCACCGTGGGGTGAAACAAGTTTTGGTATTACACCTGATGGTGAGTATCTGTTGGATGCAGTACAATTGAACGGGAAACTTCGTGTTGAAGATGATACCCTCAAGATAGATGCGATTAACCAGATCTGTGATTCGTTGTCGCCGGTCGTGCTTTATACGCCTCGTTTTGGACGAACCACACTAACACGCAGATGCTATGAATTTACCCTCAAAAAACTTGAACTGCCGCTGACTGGAAAATACAAGAGCCGTTTTATTGTCACTGCTGTCAATCCTCGTGGCAGTAGTATTATTCCTTCTGACGGTGTCGTTCTCGCTATAGAACCGCGCTTAGGAAGTAAGTGGTATAGAAAGATGGGTAAGTCTACCACAGGTGAAATAACGATTTCGCTTACACCAGAAAAATGGCAGACGATTCAAAACGGTATTGGTGGTAATCTACGACTATTACGAGATGGAAAAATAGAACCAGAGTTAGTCGAGTTTGACCGAACCGGAGGTCGTAGTGCGTATAGTCATAGCAACGGCGCGCAGCGACATCCGAGGAGTGCTTTAGGCTTTAACGATGACAAACTTTTTCTTATCGTTGTTGATGGCAGAAAGTCTAATTACAGTTCAGGTATGACACTCTATCAAATGGCTGATTTCCTGAATGATCTCGGCATAAAACATGCGATAAACTTTGATGGTGGGAGTTCCTCTGCTTTGTGGGCATTGGGCAAGATTGTCAATAGACCCGCACACGACTATGAACGTCGCATCTTTAACGTGGCAATAATACGCAAAAGGGAATGATCTCCCCATGAAACCCCGATATGTCCTCCTTATCATCCTTTTATTCTTTGCATGTTCAAATAGGAATTCCCCACAAGCCGTCACTGAAGATTTCATATTTAATTACTATAAATTGGCGAATCAAACGGCAGCCCTTCAACTAAGTGCAGAACTTGCAACCGAAAAGTTGAATGACGAAATCGCACGACTACAAGAAGTTCGCTCCCCCGCAGACCCTAACCCTGAAATGCCGAACATTGCATATAAGCAAATTGGGAAAGAAACAACGACTGAAATTGAAAATGTAACACACGTGTCATTCAACTATCAATTGACAATTAAAAACCGTATTGGTGATACAACCCATACGCGAAATGTTGTGATTACGACTGAGAACATTGATGGACGATGGAAAGTTATCAATTTTGATGAGTATTGAGTGTTATGTTTGCTCATACGAACAACCCTTCATTCTCACGGTGTGTATAAACGATGATTTCTCTTACGCTGATAAAGGGCCCGCTATCCGAGTAAGACCAGAATTCAGTGCAGTCTAATAATTGGACTATGGAATTAGAAATATATCAAGATCGAAACGGAAATGAGCCATTTTTAAAATGGTTAACGGCTATCAAAGACAGAATGACATCAGCGAGAATTCGTAGTCGATTAAGAAGAATTGAAGAAACAGAACATTTAGGTGATCACCGTTCAGTAGGAAGTGGTTTTTACGAATTCCGATTCCAGTTGGTGCAGGTTACCGAATATACTTCAGCAAAATAGGAACTGACAGAATTTTGCTATTACGAGGTGGCGATAAGAGCTCACAAAGTCGAGACATCACCAAAGCAAAGGTAGATTGGCGAGAACACAATTCAAGGGAATAAAATTATGCATAACTATAGGAAATTCAAAGACTATCATATTGAACAACTACGCGATCCGGAAGACGCAAAGATATACCTTTCTGTGGCACTTGAGGATTATGAGAAAAACGAGGACATCAATGCTTTTCTGCTTGCTGTCAGAGACGTAGCAGAAGCACAAGGTGGTATGTCTATGTTAGCCGAACGCGTAAACCTTTCTGATGAAGGACTTTACAAGTTTCTTTCTGAAAACGGAAATCAACAACTTAATATGATACTGAAAATATTACACGGGTTAGGTTTCAAATTTTCAATAGAAGCGAGAGAGAACCAAATACAAGCTGGTCATTATAGAGTATAGTTTCCTGTTTTCTAACAAAGTACCAATATTGAACTTTACAATTGGCATGCCTTCTTCCCTTTATATCCACATTCCATTTTGCGCGACGAAGTGCTATTACTGTGCTTTCAATACCTATTCATTCCACAAGGAACAAGCAAAAACTTATTTGGATGCGCTCAACACAGAGATGCAGCTTTATTCCCCGCAGACCACTCCATTAAAAACGATCTTCATCGGCGGTGGCACCCCTTCCATCCTTTCGGCTAATGCCATAGAACAATTGTTTGCCAATTTACTTACACATTTCCAAATTTGTCCTGATGTTGAAATCACTGTAGAGTGCAATCCTGGTACGGTTGATGCTGAAAAACTGGATGTTATGAAAAATGCTGGTGTCAATCGGTTAAGTTTCGGTTTGCAGTCAATGCAAGATGAAACATTGCAACAATTAGGCAGAATCCACACCGTTGAGGAATTCCTTCACAGTTATCAATTCGCACGTGAACACGGTTTTGACAACATCAACATTGATCTGATCTTTGCACTTCCAAACCAAACAATAGAACAATGGCAGCACACTTTACTTGAGGTAATCTCACTTGAACCTGAACATATCTCAACGTATAATCTGGTGATGGAGGAGTCAACACAGTTTTATGATTGGTGGAAAGCTGGGAAACTAGTTCTCCCGTCAGAAGACACCGAAGCAGATATGTTCCAGTGGACGATTGAAACCCTTACTTTATATGGATATAAACACTATGAAATATGCAACTTTGCCCGCCCTAACAGAGATGTGAAACATAATCTTGTTTATTGGAATAATCAGGAATATGTGGGTTTAGGCGTTGGTGCATGTGGTTATATTGATGGTGCCCGTTATACCAATATCCGAGGTATCCCACCCTACATTGAAGCACTCAAACAGCACAAAAAACCTATCTCGGAGACTGAACGATTGACAGGACAGGCTGAGAAAGCGGAGACTTTTATGCTTGCACTTCATAAACGAGAAGGTATCTGTTTAGCGGATTATGAACAGCGTTTCTGTGAAACGATTGAAGTAACGTTTAAGGACACAATTAACAAGGGGATTGATTTGGGATTGTTAGAGCAGAATGGGACACATCTTCGTTTAACTCAGCGCGGGCTTTTCTTGGCAAATGAGGTCTTTCTGGAGTTGATGTGAGGAGTTTTGTATGTGCCAAAGACATTCAACAATTGAGTACCTTTGATCCGGAACGGGTGTGTAAAGTTTTGGTTACTTGTCTGAACCAGGATTTACAGGATTTACAGATTACAAGGATTACCTTATCAAGGCTTTTTGATGCGGATTGATGTCAACTTTGGGAATAAAACCTGTTGAGGTAAATCCTGAAAATCTGTAAATCCTGTAAATCCTGGTTCAGACAAGTGAAAAGACTATAGACATACGAGAAAAAAGATCGTGGACAAAAGTCATATGAATGTTTCTACAAAAACTTTACACACCCATCCGAAACAAAAAATTTGACACATACAGAAATATATGATAAACTTTTGAAGATATTTGAGGAGAATGACACTACTAAAAAGCACGGAGACGCATACGTGACGCTACTGCATCCTAAACAAGACGGATTAACACTTATACAGATACTTATCGGTATTGGCATTTTGGGCGTGATCGCTGCTGTCATTTTAGCACCACGTTTGCTTGGGCAAGCAGGACGTACCCTACAAACCCGTGCAAACGAGGACATTGAAACACTCGGTATTGCACTGGATAGATATGCAAATGACTGCGGGGATTACCCGTCTACTGAACAAGGACTGAAGGCTCTTTGGGAGAAACCGCAAACACCACCGATTCCAATAGACTGGTTAGGCCCCTATATTCAAATTCCAATCACCACAGACCCGTGGGGAAACCCTTATGTCTATATACGTCCCGGTATCCATGACCGATACGGATACGACCTGCTCTCCTTTGGAAGTGACGGCTTAGAAGGGGGAACAGGAGACGCTGAAGACATCGCAAGTTGGATACGACGTGATGAATAAATAATATGTAAATGCTAATAGAGAACTGACAAACGGTACTTTATGAAATATGAGGTGTCAAAATCATGAAAATTACTCAGATCGAAGTTATCAAATTAAAAGTACCCTATCGCGATGGCATTTTTGAGTTGATGTCAAGACGCAATCTATACCAGATTGACCACGTATATAAGGTGCATACAGACGTTGGCATTACCGGCATCGGTGATGGGTCGTTTCAATCAGACGATACAGTACAAAAGTACATCGGAAAAAATCCGTTTGAATTTATGAACGGTTGGGCACCAACCCCTCTACAACAAGCATTTTATGACATCATGGGGAAAGCACTCAATGTACCTGTTCATCAACTCTTAGGGCAAAAGGTTCACGACAAAACGCCTTTCGGATATTGGTCTATTGACATGACACCAGATGAATGGGCTGCAGAAGCAAAACACGCTTATGCTCTCGGCTATCGCCTTCATAAAATTAAAGCACGTCCTTGGTTTGAAGTGGTAGAACAGGTAGAAGCAATCACGGATGTCGTGCCTGATGATTACCAACTCCGCGTGGATGCAAACGACTCTTTTGAAACCGCAGCACGTACCATTGAAGTCGCACGACAACTACGCAAATACAACATAGAGTCGTTTGAAACACCAATTCCACAATCACATATTGATGGATACAAGGAAATAAAACAACAAATTGACATCCCGATAACCATTCATTTTGGAAATCCGGATCCAGTCAAGGCAATCAGAGCAAAGATGAACGATTCATTTATTATCGCTTATCCCGATTCACGCGTTGCTAATGCCAAACGGGAAGCCATGATTTCAGAGGCAGCACACCTACCCGTCTGGATACAGATAGTCGGTCTCGGCATCACAACCTGTTATGTCATGCATCTCGCTGCAGTCATGCGAAATGCAACAATGCCAGCAATCACACTAAATGCATTGCGTGCCTTTGACATCGTCACACCCTCAACTATACCCCTTGATAACGGATACGCAACTATTCCTGATAAACCAGGGTTAGGGGTTGACTTGGATGAAGACGCTCTTGACAACTGCCGAATTTGATAAGTAGGTATATGAAAAAAATAACGATATTATTGAGCCTAACAATACTCATCCACTGCACTGTTATTGCCGCACACGCCAGAAAACTCAAATTAGTCAGCGCATGGCTCTTTGAAGAAAGAAACGGAACAGTAGCCAAAGATGTCGTCGGTAAAAATGATGGGGAAATAATAGGAAAACTAAGCTGGTTTACTTACGGAAAATTTGGAAGATGTTTGAGATACTTAGGCAATCCTGACAGCTACCTACGTATCCCTCACAATGATGTATTCAACGCTGCCCCATACACATTCGTCGCATGGGTCAAGTTAAAATCTAAATCATGGCAATATATCATCTGGAGAAACGGGGATGTGTGGCCCGAATCCAAAGAAACTCGTCATATAGATATCTGGATACACGCCGATGGATTTCCAGTTTTCATGTGGACCGCTGGCAAAAATAGTGGACAAATTGATGGAAAAACCATTATTACAGATGATAGATGGCATCATATCGCAAAAGTCTATGATGGGAATAGTGTCAAAATGTTCATTGATGGAATAATGGATACTGAAATGCCCAGTGAGGGAACGTTGGACATCAATGAATCACCCATCTGGATCGGCGCGAATCCAAACAATATCGCCGCAACTGGTCTCTTTGACGAAGTCGGGTTCTTTACAAATGCACTTACAAAGAATGAAATTAACGATGTCATGTCTATCGGATTAGCAGATTACGCCACTGTGGAAGCAATCAAAAAATCAACTACAACATGGGCTGAATTAAAAGGAGGTATATGATGAAAACAGCTATATTAACTATGATAATAATTATCGGCATTGCAACCTCATCTGCACATGCAGTCAAACTTGGATTAGCAAGTGCATGGTTATTTGAAGAAAATGGCGGAAATGTTGTTAAAGACATTGTCAGTGGGCACGATGGCGATATCAACGGTTCTTTGACATGGGTCAATAACGGTAAATTCGGCGGAGCATTGGACTTTCCAGGACAGGGTGATAGTTATGTCCGCATCCTCACAACGATGTCTTCAATGCCGATCCTTACACATTCGTCGCATGGGTCAAGTTGCAAGAAGCTTCATGGCAATATGTTGTCTGGTGGAATGGAGATGTCTGGCCAGAACCAAAAAATGTACGCCATCTCGATATCTGGATTCACCAAAATGACTTTCCCGTGTTTATGTGGCACGTCAAAGGTGTTGAAGGACGGATTGAAGGTAAAACAATCGTTGCTGACAATAAGTGGCATCACATCGCTAAAGTCTATGATGGACAAAATGTACAGATGTTTATTGATGGAAAATTAGAAGGTGAAAGTCCAAGTGGCGGAACGCTTGATACCAGTGAATCACCCATTTGGATTGGAGCACGACCAGGACCCGTTGCAGCAACTGGTCTCTTTGACGAAGTCGGTTTCTTTACACAAGCACTATCTCAAAATCAAATTAACGATGTCATGTCTATCGGATTAGCAGATTACGCCGCTGTGGAAGCAACCGGAAAAGTAACAACAACTTGGGGATTACTAAAGTCTACAACCTATCTCATAAATCGTAGAAGGGGTTTCTAACCCCGATTTACTGGACAAGCGATCCGATGAATTTGGACAAAATTGCATTTATGAGATACGCTGTAAAAAGAAAAAAGTAGCACGCACTTCGCGCGCATAAAAGAAATGGAGAAAACGTACTATGCAAATGCATGTTGGTGGACAATGGATTGACAAACTCAATAAAATTGATGTACTGAGCCCTTTTGACGGTTCAGTTGTTGACACTGTTCCAAAAGGGGACGCAAGCGACGTTGAAACCGCTATTCAAACTGCAGAACGCGGCGCAAAAATCATGGCAGACCTAACCGGTTATGAACGTTATGAAATCTTGCGAAAAGTCGCTGATCTCATGGTGGAAAAAGTTGGAGAACTTGCAGAAGTTATCACCCGTGAAGAAGGAAAAATATTAGCCGAGGCAACCGGTGAAGCAACACGCGCTTCAGAAATCATCGCACTCTCTGCTGAGGAAGCAAAACGCCTAACGGGTGAAACAGTCCCACTCGAAGGTGCACCTGGTGTAAAAAATAAACTTGGTTTCACTGTGCGCGTCCCGTGCGGAATCGTTGTAGGCATTAGTCCTTTCAACTTTCCACTGCACCTCGTCTGCCACAAAGCTGGTCCAGCAATTGCCGGTGGAAATGCTATCATCATCAAACCCGCAACGGATACACCCCTCTCCGCACTAAAACTGGTAGAACTCTTCTTAGAAGCAGGCACACCACCAGAAGCAATCCAATGCGTGACAGGTCCAGGCGGTGAAATCGGAGACACACTCTGTGCAGACCGACGCGTCAGAAAAATCACTTTCACTGGCAGCCGGGATGTCGGAGAACACATCTGCAAAGTCGCAGGATTAAAACGGGTCACAATGGAACTCGGATCCAACTCACCCCTCATCGTCATGCCCGATGCAGACCCAGAGAAAGTTGCACGCGCCGCAGCTGCATCCGGGTATTCCAATGCAGGACAGGTCTGTATCTCAACACAACGTGTCATCGCACATGAAAAAATATATGGAGATTTCCTGGATGCATTCCAAGCAGAAGTTTCACAAATCGGCATCGGAAACCCACTGGAAGACGGTGTCCGTATGGGGCCGATGATTAGAGAAGGAGACGCAACACGCGTCACCGAATGGATTGACGAAGCGGTGTCAGATGGGGCAGAACTCCTTATGGGAGGCGAAAAACAGGACCAGTTTGTCACCCCTGCAATCCTCGCAAACGTCAAACCTGAAATGAAAATCTCTTGTGATGAAGTCTTCGGACCTGCTGTCGGCGTGACACGTGTCAACGACATTGACGAAGCAATTGCACTCGCAAACGATACGAACTACGGCTTAAGCGCAGCTATCTTCACACAAAACGTTGATTGGGCAATGCGGTTTGTCCGTGAAGTTGATTCTGGCAACCTCATGGTCAACTGGGGCACACAGTGGCGTGCAGACCTGATGCCGTACGGCGGTGTGAAAGAGAGTGGAATGGGCAAAGAAGGTCCAAAATACGCCATAGAAGAAATGACCGAACTCAAAATGGCTATCTTCCATTTGGATAATTGAAAACGAGATCATTATAAATTAAACACAGTAGGCGCGCCTACTGTGTTTAATTCACACATTGCCTGAATAAGATTTTATCGGATTACTTCACATAAATTTTTTTTGTAGCGTTAGGTGATTTTCAATCTTCGTCATTCTTAACTACCTTCTCATTATTACCGATTAACTTGTCCAAACTATCGCTAATTTCACCAATTGTCTTATATATTCGGTCTAATGTGAATGCGATACTGAGCAATCCCATTGAAAGCACTACAATTCCTATACCAAGTAAAATTTCCATATCAATACATTACTCCTTGATGAAGAAGATTCTCAGGTAAATTCTTACCATTGCACTTGACAGAATTCCTCGTAATCAATCAGTTCCGTAATCGTCTGATTCTCACCACACATCGGACAATCATCTTGTTGACGGAGTTTCAGTCGTTTGAAATCCATTGACAAAGCGTTAAAAAGAAGGAGGGTTCCAATCAAAGGTTCACCAATGTCAAGCAGGATTTTTATCGCTTCAATAGCTTGAATTGTGCCGATAATACCAGGTAACACACCGAACACGCCAGCCTCTTGACAGTTCGGCACCATGCCCGGTGGCGGTGGTTCAGAAAAAATACAACGATAACAGGGGCCCTTTCCAGGATAAAGCACTGTAACTTGCCCTTCAAACTGAGAGATACTACCATGCACAATCGGCTTACCAAGCATCACACAAGCATCGTTCAGCAGATACCGTGTAGGGAAATTATCACACCCATCCACAATCAGATCGTACTGTTCCAGCAAGGTAAAAGCATTTTCTGAACTGATACGATCATTGTGCGGAATCACCTTAACATCGGGATTCATCTCAGCAATCGTTGCTTCCGCAGACTCCGTTTTAGGGATACCGATATCACTTGTACCATGCAGTATCTGCCGTTGTAGATTGCTCAGGTCAACCACATCGTCATCCACAATACCGAGTGTGCCAACCCCCGCAGCGGCAAGATAAACACCGATAGGTGAACCGAGCCCCCCTGCCCCGATTAGCAACACCTTGGACTCAAGCAGCTTCGTCTGTCCCATTCCACCGACTTCATCAAGAATAATATGTCGACTATATCGTTCAATCTGTTCGTTGGTAAAATTATACATACTATCCTCCAAGATTGGAGAGGAGATCTGAAATCGGTTTGTCGGAATTCGCAGAGATCCGCACAGCAAAACGCTCACGCGCATCCTCTGAGGTGCGTTCAATCTTGAAATCATCACCACCATACATCTGTTTTAACACAGGTGTGAGGTCTGCCTGAATCGCAGAAGCGGTCTCTTCAGTATTTGGGGCAATATGACGATTATTTATCATGAATAAAATGTCTGATCCATTGAAGTGTATGGCATTTTCCAACTCATCAGATGCCTCAAGAAGCCCACATTTTGATAGTACTTCCGTGAATGCTTGACGAATCTTCTCGGCATTTTCACCATCCACTTCATGTTTTCGGTTGTAGAGAAATCCCGGTTCATGATATGCGTTGTCAATGCTATAATTCGCCTGCTTCAAAATCAATAGTACACCCGGACCAGCATCCACATGCGAATAGTCCGCATAGTTCAAATAATCATCAGAATCTACCTCCGCCATCCAGCGGTTGAAGACTTTGATGAAGTTCGTGTAGTTGACCGTACTATCTTCGGTCACAAAAACCTTAATATTTATCTGCTGTAAATCCATTCGATGAAACGTTTCCTTTCTTAAAAAAGACGATTAGATATAGGTTCTACTCTGGGTTTAAAAATCAGAATCAATCATGCAAGAGATAATTCACTAACGTTTTGTCCATCAACGCTTACAACGGTTACATCCTCCGCATCTATCCAAAAAACCTTACCCGCGCTATTGCATACACAAACCATTGCGTATTGTCCTTCGTCCACATCAGCCATCAAATTCCCTAAGAAGAAATTAGGTTTTGAGGACTGAAACACACCGAAACCTGTACCAAGTAAGCAGTAATTCTTTCCTGTCGTATCATGTCTTACAATCGTTGCCATTTTATTCCTTTGGGTTTTGTATTTCAAAGATTTTAATTTGGAATCCATATCTTTTTCGCCTGAACAACTTCTGCATCTGATGGTAATCTAATAGGCACTTCTGATTTGCAATAGAAGTGAAGTCCTTTGTAGTTCGTAAGGTACTGATGTTGTTTTGTGAAGAAACCGCCCAAGGCTGTTACAACAAGTGGTGCCTCACTCTTGGACATTATTTTATCAAACTCTTCTGGTTCAAGCCGAATGATTGCACCAGAGGCTTTGATAGCCTGCACAATCGCTGCAGCAGCCGCTGCCGAACTGCTTGCAGCAACACTTGCTTCTACACCTGTCATTCGTATACACCCTCACTGTTATTGCTATGAGTTATTAGATAGGCAAAAACAACATTACACACTAATCCTTTATTATAATGCAAGTTGATAGTTAAGTCAATTCTTATTTCCCAAAACTACACTATTCAACACACAGAGTCATTCAATTGTCGATTAAGCGCAAATTCTAATACCATTTCTATATGATAAATTGCCATAACATATTGTAGGTCCAAATCAAGAAATCAACGGTATGAATGCTATATAGCATTCCCCGGGTAGAGCTTGCGAAACCCGACAGGCACTGAACGTGTCAGGTTTCGCAAGCTCTACCCGACCTACGAAATAATGTAAGATTACCATATAGAAATGGTATAACATAAGTTTCTTAAGGTAGGAGCGACTCCCGGTCGCTCCTACAGAAGCTAGGGAAAATCGGGGTTGAAAACCCCTCCAACAATAGGGAGATTCGACAATTGAATGAATCTGATTCAACACATCTTAAATATTGATAAAAAATACAGATTTTGCTAAATTGAACTATCATACAAATTCATCAAAGGAGCAACGAATGTTAAATTGGGGAGTAATAGGAGCAGGTGGCATCGCTTATGTATTCTGTAACGGAATGCGTTTTACCGACACAGGTCAAATCTATGCAATAGCAAGCCGCACCGAAACTAAAGCAGATAGGTTTGTCAATGACTTTGAAATACCACGCCAATACAGTACTTATGAAGAACTCTTAGCAGATGAGGGTGTTGACGCAGTTTATATCGCAACAATCCATCCACTCCATGCGGAGTGGGCAATCAAAGCAGCTAAAGCAAAGAAACATATTTTAGTCGAAAAACCGATAAGTATGAATCACACTGAGGCAATCGCAATGGTTGACGCAGCCCGTGAAAATGACGTATTTCTGATGGAGGCATTTATGTACCGTTGTCACCCACAAATACAACGCATGGTGGAACTCATACAGGATGGAGAAATCGGTGAAGTCCGCTACATTCGCTCAACATTCGGATTTCAATCTAACTTCAATCCACAAAGCCGTCTTTTCAATCGGGAGATGGGGGGCGGTGGAATCCTTGACATTGGATGTTATACTGCTTCAATGGCACGGAAAGTCGCTGGGGCAGCCGCAGGCGAGTTGTTCTTAAATCCAATCTCGGTCAAAGCAAATGGAAAAGTAGGTCCCACGGGTGTTGACCATATCACCGCCGCAACACTCAAATTCAAGAACGACATTATCGCTGAAATAGCAACCGCAGTAGAGTGCAACCTCGGGAGTAGTGCTACAATCATCGGCTCTGGTGGAACGATAACGCTCCCAAATCCTTGGCTACCGTCTTCCCCATGCCGCGGCGCGCGAAAACCTTTGCCATTAGATACAACTATTCCGCCAAGTCAGATCGTCCTAAACTCCTATCAACGCCGAGAAACAACCGAGATCACCGTTGAAGCAGACCGTGATCTTTTTGCCTACGAAGCGGACATGGTCGCGAACCATATCTCACAACGACAAGCACCTGCAATGTCCTGGGACGACACCCTCGGTAACATGCAACTATTAGACAAATGGCGTGACGAAATCGGTGTTGCGTATTGACAGCGAAACAGCAAACCAAATCGCAACCTAAAACCGCAAACAATACTGGAAAAATACTATGCTACCAATCTGTTACGACCCTTATGCTGGCACATTAGGAAGATTTTCACGTGCCGAAATTTTTGACCTTGTCGCTGATGCAGGATACGAAGGCATTAACATTCCTGTCAATACTGCTTTTCTCGGTGCACTTTCAACTGTAGAAATAGAGGACGCGGTGAAACTCGCTCAGAAGCACAGTCTTATCGTACCTACAATTGGGTTTGGAAACCACATCTTGACGACACCAACACAAAAGGATGCAGCCCTAAAGCATTTTGAGACTGTGCTTGAAGTCGCACGACAATTTAACGCAGAGATTATTGGTGTTTGGGTGAATCCGTCTCAAGGTGTTTCAAGGGAAAACTCTCTGGAAACACTTGCAGAAAACTTGTCTCGGATGCTTCCACCATGTCAGGAACACAACATCAAAATCGCTCTTGAATTCCAAAAGGGGTGTCTACTTGATAACTATAGGGAAGCTGTTACATTCATTTCAGACACTGACTTACCTGTTTATTTGACTTGCGACACCTACCACCTATTCAACGACGGTGCAGATCCGCATGCCGCAGCATTCGCCATGCAGGCGTGTTTGGGGGATGTTCATGTATCAGGCAGCAATCGTAGTGAACCTGGAAGCGGAATATTTGACTTTGAGATCTTCGCAAAAGGATTGAAGGAGATCAACTATACAGGTCCCCTGGTTGTCCAGTATAAAATGGAAGATGTTGCAAGCATAAAGCGCAGCTGCGAATTCACACAGGAGTTTCGCGAGATGATTATTTCGTAAGAAGTGAATACGCAATTGATAGATATCTACTCAATAGGCGCACAATGTAAGCGCGCCTATTATATAATACCAATTCTAAAAAATATTGTCTCATTAAGGAATTCTACTGTTATTTCGGATTGAGGTGCCGCTCTTCGGTAAGAGCGACCTTCCGGTCGCGACCGGGAGGTCGCTCCTACCAGTTCTCCACAACTAATGAGACATTATCAATTAGAAATGGTATAATAAATCTACTATAATGCCTTATGTCAAATGTATCGGATTACCCGTTGCTAAAGACTCATTCGCAGCGATAGACAAAATAGCGGTCTTTACAGCATCAGCATAAGGAGAACGAATCGCACTCCCATCCCCGGAACGTACTGCCTCAATGAACGTACGATCCATTTCAATTGTGCAGCTATTTTCATTTTTCCAAGTCTCTTGACCTTCACCAGTGGAAAGCACAACGGCTCGCCGTAGATGATATTCTATTGATCCATCCTGGCAGAATATGTCTAACCCAGAACGCCGCAGTCCCTTTGTCGTAAAGCAAGCAGAGAACATAATGCCAAACACACCGCTCTCAAATTGCAACGAGACAGCAGACGCTTCCTCAATGTCATAATCTGTATTAGGAATCAGGTCATATCTTGCAACAGCATAGACTGTTTTGACTTCACCAAACAGGTAACGCGCCATATCAAATTCGTGGGTCGTCTGCTCCATCAGTTGACCACCGGATTTTGCTTTCTCCCGCCACCATCCACCGGGCATTCCTCCCATCCAATATCCCATAAAGAACCCAACGCGTCGGGCGGCAAGCAATTCTTGTGCTTTGTCAATAATGTCAAGATAACGCTCCTGATATCCGCAGGCAGTGATGATTCCTTTATCCTCAACTTGTGCTGCTATTTCCTTTGCGTCATCAGCATCCATGTGTACAGGTTTTTCCACGAACATCGGTAAACCAGCAGCCACAACCGCCTTTTCTAGTGCACCATGTGCGAAAGGTGGAATGGATATATAAACGGCATCCAATTCCTCTTTAGCAAGCATATCGTTATAGTCTAAATATGCTTTTCCACCGTATTGTTCAACTGCACGTTCTGCTTTTTCTATGACTATATCACAAAAGGCGACAAACTTGCTTCCACCGATTTGCGTTAATTCACGCAGGTGGCGGTTCATGTTGCCACCTGTGCCGATGAAGCCTAATCTTACGTCTGACATATATTCTCCTTAATTGGGTAATCAAATATTTCCCTTATATGCTAATTTAAAGGAATAGAACCTATTCTGGGTTGTTACGTCGCTTGTTGTCTGAACCAGGATTTACAGGATTATCAGATTTTCAGGATTTCCTCAATAGGTTCTATTCCCAAAGTTAGCATCAAAGTGCATCAAAAAACCTTGATAGGGTTATCCTTGTAATCTGATAATCCTGTAAATCCTGGTTCAGACAAAAACAGGTATACTACACAAAAATTCTTAAAATCTTACAAAAACAAAATATTACCGAATTAATTACTTAATCTTCATAAAGTTTGTGCTACAATAAAAAGACATTTTCAAGTTAGAAATGGTGTTATATTGGAAACAAAGTCGGTTGTATCCAAACGACTTTTCCTGGTTCCGTTTCGGTGTCCTCTGTTTCTACGGTGATGATGTTGGTGTAGGATTCAGTTCCCACAGCAGCACCGTCCCGTCCTTACTCCCACTTGCGATTGTGTTGCCATCCGGACTAAATGCTACACTCCAGACATTATGCGTATGCCCTTTGAGTGTTCTGAGATGTTTTCCTGTTTTGGCGTTCCACAAGCGGATGGTTCTGTCCTCACTCCCACTTGCGATTGTGTTGCCATCCGGACTAAATGCTACACTCCAGACATTATGCATATTCCCTTTGAGTGTTCTGATATAGTTTCCTGTTTTTGCGTTCCACAAACGGATGCCGTCCAAACTTCCACTTGCGATTGTGTTGCCATCCGGACTAAACGAGAGACTTCTAACCGAATCCGTATGCCCGGTGAGAGTTCTGAGATTCGTTCCTGTTTTTGCGTTCCACAATCGGATTGTATCGTCTGAGCTCCCACTTGCGATTGTGTTGCCATCCGGACTATAAGAGACGGTATAGACATCATCCGTATGCCCGGTGAGGGTTTTGAGATTCGTTCCTGTTTTTGCGTTCCACAAACGGATGGTGTCGTCTGAGCTCCCACTTGCGATTGTGTTGCCATCTGGACTAAAAGAGACGCTTCTGACCGAATCCGTATGCCCGGTGAGGAGATTAAGTTCTTCACCTGTCTGAGCATCGTAAATCCATATACCGATACTACTCGCCACTGCCAACTTGGTGCCATCGAGTGAATACATAATTTCATAGAGTCGACCTTTACCGAGTCGAATTTTTGCTCCATCGGGTAGACTCAATTTTGTATAATCTTGGGCAAAGCTGTTCGGTGCTACCGCAAAGATTACAAACAGAACGGTTAAAATCAAAAGTAAGATGTTTTTCATTATAGAATGGTTCCCTTGCTACACTTATTTCTGTTTTTTCCTAATGTTTTCCAATCCCAAATAACCGCCGCCACAGGGCAAACTCACATCAGCGGGTGCATAGTTCCTACCGATCAATTGGTTGCGTTCCGTGCCGTTTGTAAGACCGGTAAAAACTGCCTCACACAGCACCTCATTGCCCACAGGAGGTGCAGGCTCTTTCCAGTCCGTAACCACAGTCTTTTCGCGGCGTTTATCCGGCAATAGTTTGATGACAATTGCTTTCACTGTTTGTATGCTTCCTACAGAAATTTGTATAATCCCACTATTAACTTACCTGATTTCCTATTAAGTTGTCAAGTGTTATACCATTTCCGTAGGTCGGGTAGAGCGCAGCGAAACCCGACATGTGTTGATTGTGGTTATCCTGTCGGGTTTCGCTGCGCTCTACCCGACCTACGGAAGAATAGAATAAAAATAATTAAAATTGGTATTAGATTATGTGACGGGTGTTTAAAGTTTTGGTTACTTGTCTGAACCAGGATTTTCAGGATTATTCTCATCAAATCCTATTCTAAAAGAAAACATAAACGCTCATCAAAAACCCTTGATGAGGTAAATCCTGTAAATCTGGTAATCCTGAAAATCCTGGTTCAGACAAGAATGAGTCAAGACCTCAAACCAAGTAAATCTAACAATTAACGTGTGTGATAGAAAATACCCAAAAATCCTAAAACTAAATAACCCTGTTATATGCCTGTAAGATATACGAAAAATTCTTATGCTAAACACACACACATTTGTGGGTGTGTAAAGTTCTTGTTTGTGTGAAGAATAACTGCAAATTTTTTTGTGTATTTATTTTGATTTCATAAGAATTTTCTACTTTAAAAACCGTACCGTACGGTACGGTTTTGTTAATTCGTTATGCGTCCAGTTTTCATAAAGCTTCATGGGAGTTTTTGTAGTGTTTTTTTGGTAAAATTATTGTCGGATTTCGGTACGGTTTTTTTGTTGGTGTTTTTTGTGTTGATTTTGGTTTTGCATAGCGTTCTTGTTGTGTGCTTATTTTGTATATATTATAAGTGATTTTTAATGCGTTTTGTAGATTTTTGGGCGTCTGTTTATTGGGATTTCCAATATATATCCAATGGCTTTCAGTAGTCGGCTATCGGTTGATAGCGCGGATTTGGGTACAGAATCGCGGAAGGCGCGGAGAAGATACCTACGATTAAACGTCTTGCTTAGATGCTGATAATCTTATGCCATAAATGCTAATACCATTTCTAAAATATAATTTCTCATTAGCT
>JAAXHO010000237.1 GCA_012270795.1 Candidatus Poribacteria bacterium | reverse complement strand
AATTAACTGGCACAAGTCGTTAATATTACCAGAGATGTAGCCAAAACCGCGAAATTCGACTCTGGCTATGACAGCAACCTTTTCCGGTGGTGCATTCGGTGTCCATTGGGCATCATAGGTTTGGCATCCGAGTGCATTATTAGAACCCCAATACTTAACCTTCATCGAACCTGTATACGTCTTATCACCACCGCCTTTACCGATATCTGTTGCAGTAATATAGGCATCATACGATTGAATAGACGCATAAACATTGAAACACATTAATAAAAATAGGCATAATAGACTTGAAAATAAAAACTTTTTCATCGGGAATTATCTCCTTATTATTTTAAGTTAGTTGGCATAATATGCTCTAAGTTCATATCAATATAAGCTTGACGTAACGATGCTGCTATCTGTCGATCTCTATTTTCTGAAGTGCCTTCACCAACTACACCAGTGTAGACCCAAGGCCCCAGTGTAGGAATTTCGCCTTGTGCTTCCTGTTCGAGTTTATCCATTTCTTCTTCCAGACGTTTGACTTCTGCGGTGTTTCCTTCATCTTTGGCTTCATGCCATTGTGCATGCAGGTTGAGCATCCGCTTATGTTGTTCAACAGTCGGCGCGTAACCGATTTTCATCTTTTTCGGTTTTAAGAAGGTAACAGTATTCGGATACACCCTATAGACGTTGCCATCTGCATCTTTGACGTGGTTATAGTGTTCACCAAGTGGTGCAGCTTCTATACCCATCCGCTTTTTGTAATCTTCACGCCATTGACGATACGCCTCATCTCGCTCAGCCCCCGGTAGTTTATTGAACTCATCAAAACGATACACTTTGTAACCTTCAGGCGTTTTTTTGACAACAGGTTCAGTGGGTATTGTTTCGGACCATTGGACATCATCTGTATCATCGCTACCTTCTGTTTCATTCAAATCCTCCTCTTGCTTCACTTCAACTTCTTCCGTTTGTTGGAGGCTTTTGCGAAACGCTTTGAAGTCATTCACTTGGTCTTAAACTTCACGTTATCAAAGTGCATGTAAATCATAAAAGCAATAAAGATAACGATGAGGACTCCCAGTCCCCAAAAAATTTTCTTTTCCATTTCTATCTCCTTATTGTAAAAAGTTATCCTGCTATTTTGCTGTGTCCGGTGGGCAGAGGTTAAAAATTAAATTCGGACAAATCAGTTTAAGTTTTTCAGGGGTATACCCTCACAAATCCGATCCGCTTGCTTGCAAATATTTTCAGTGGCATCTGTGGAACCAAACAAGATAAAACCACTTGCAAGCATTAACGTAAAAACAGTAATTATTGTAAGAAGGACTATATAGTTTTGTTTTACATCACACCTCACTATTATATCATGAATCAGCAATTTTAAAAATTCCAATATGACTTATTCCACAAAACAACACACTTCCTCCCTTGCAACAGCAAAAATTCGCGAAAAACACACTGTCACAACGAAACGCGCACGAACATAGTAACCAAGAAAACCTGTGATTTTTTAAGGTTATCCTGCTGTATGTTTTTGATGCAGTCAACGAACGCAAAAAAATAATTAACGGATATGAAGTGTGAGGGGGGGGCAAGTTAAGATGAAATTTTCTGTGTATTGTGATTTGATAATTTGCATAGATGGTAAACGATTTACAGATTTGTTTCTCATTAGATTTTCTAAAAACTAAAAAGTGTAATGAAAATGACAGAACATAATTCCTAAAATAGTAGTATACTATAATTCTCAAACAATGTCAAGTATTTTTTGAAAATGGGTGTGTAAAGTTTTTGTCTGAATCATGTATGATTCACCCTTACCCCAAACCTATTGGATATATATTGGAAATCCCAATAAACAGACACCCAAAAAACTACAAAATGCACTAAAAATCACTTATAATATATACAAAAACTGAGCTAACGAAAAATTGCATGCAAAATGATATTTACACTACGCAAAAAGCGAAATAGAATTTTATATTGAACAAAAACTTTACACACCCATCAGAAACATCTAATGACAAAAACTTTACACACCCTTGCAATTTTTCATTTAGCAATATTTGGATGTGATTATAATAAATACCATTTCTAAAAAATAAGATGCCATTTGTCGCAATGTTCTGGTAGGAGCGACCTCCTGGTCGCGACCCGGGGGATGCCATTGGGCGAATGCGCGCATGGCATCCCCCAGGATTCATTCCGTTGATTTGGAGGTCGCTCCTACCGAAGAGATATCGCCAACCAACGATAACAGTGGAATTCCTTAATGGGACAATATTAATTAGAATTGGTATAATACCATTTCTAAAATATAATTTCTCATTAGCTACAGAGTCGGGTAGGAGCGACCTCCTGGTCGCGACCCGGGGATGCCATTGGGCGAATGCGCGCATGGCATCCCCCAGGATTCATTCCGTTGATTTGGAGGTCGCTCCTACCGAAGAGATATCGCCAACCAACGATAACAGTGAAATTCCTTAATGGGACAATATTAATTAGAATTGGTATAATGTTGATAGAAAGTAAGGATATTGATGAATAAACCTCGAAGTGATTTGACGCAAGGTAGTTTGCTACACCACTTGCTAAAACTTGCTGTGCCGATAACGTGTGGGTACATCTTACAAGATGCGTTTAATATCGTTGACATGATTTTTGTTGGTAGATTAGGACCTGCTGCGATTGCAGCAGTAGGTTATAGTGGCAATTTGCTTAGATTGGTCGGTATATTTTCCCTTGGTATCTCAACGGGTGCGGGTATTATGGTGGCACAGTACCTCGGTGCAAGAAATCATGCGCAAGCAAGTTATGTATCTATGCAGGCGATTCTACTCGCCTTTTTCTTTTCTGTAGGCATCAGTATTGTTGGGTACCCATTGGCAGAATTCGGTTTACGTGTGATAAGAACAACGGAACAAGATGTACTACAACTCGGTACAACTTACATGCATATCATCCTTGTCGGTATCAGCACGATGTTTCTATCAATGACACTCGGTTCTATCTTTCGTGCTGGTGGTGATGCCGTTACACCCATGATTGTGCTGATTTTCTCTACGTTGATAAACATCGGACTTGATCCACTTCTGATTTTTGGTCTTTGGCATTTCCCGAAATTAGGTGTCGCTGGTTCAGCGTATGCAACACTCATCGGCAGGGGTGTCGGTGTGGTCATTCTACTTGTCCTCTGTTTCAGTGGACGTGCCCCTATCTCTTTACGTAATGTTCAGTTCCGCACCGATCTTGTTGAAATGCTTGACATTTTAAGGTTAGGGATTTATAGTTCTATGCAGGGATTCTGGAGGCATTTTACACGGCTCGGTTTTTTGTGGGTAATAAATCCTTATGGCAAATTTGCTGGTGCTGCGTATATAATATGTATGCGGCTACGTATATTGGTCATGAATCCCGGTTTTGGCATTGCTAATGCTGTAGCACCTGTTGTTGGTCAGAATGTAGGTGCAGATCAGATAGGACGGGCTGAAGAAACAGCAAGGATGGGGAATATCATCGGGACATCACTCATGACAGGGATTGGGGCACTATTCCTAATTTTCCCCAGTATATTTCTTAGGATTTTTACCGATGATTTAGGAGTCATTGAGATTGGTTCCGATTTTCTTCAATGGTTGTCGCCCACATTTGGTTTCATAGCGTTCTCTTTAGTATTAGGCAAGGCACTCAACGGTGCAGGAGATACCTTTTCACCGATGATGATTACCCTCGCTGCCCAGTTAGGAGTTGGTTTGGTGCTGGCCATTCTATTATCACATTATATCGGTCTAAAAGGGGTTTGGATTGGGATTGCCCTATCAAACGTGGTTCAAGGGGGTGCTATGTGGTTATGGTATAGAACTGGAAGATGGAAAACAAAAAAGGTTATAAACAATGGTGGTAGTGATTCTACCAGAAAGGTGGTCTGAAAATGACGAACAAAGGGTATGATAACCCTCAACTAATAATTTCTGCGGGAGAGTTGAAGGATAGTCTTAATGATAAAACGGTTTGTATAGTGGATACGCGTCCGGCACATGAATACACACGCGGGCATATTCCAGGTGCATTGCATCTTGATCTATTTGGGTTGAGTCTTATCAATACGAGCCAAGAAACATACAATACATTTATGTGGATGATCGCTTACCTATTTCAACAACGCGGGATTGATCATACGAAAACGATTATTTGGTATGAAGATATTTCTGGAACTCGTGCCTCTCGGGGTTTGTGGTTTTGTGAGTATTTAGGACATACGAATACGCGCGTATTAGATGGAGGGTACAAAGCGTGGTTAGCAGCTGACGGACCTGTCAGTACTGAAGGCGTTGCACCGCCTGAAGTGCCTCAGTTTCCGATTGAAGCACAACACGATATACACATGGACGCTGATAGGATACATGCTTCGCTGAACCAAACAGACTTTATCCCATTAGATACGCGGACAGATGATGAACATTACGGTAGAGTGGCGCGTGCAGAACGCGCTGGTGCAATTCCAGGTTCTATACATATAGAGTGGCTCAACAATCTTGATGATTGCGGTGCTTTCAAACCTGCTGCTGAACTTCGGCACATGTATGAAGCTGCGGGGATCACCCCGGAAAAACAGGTGATGTGCTACTGACAGGGCGGATACCGCTCTTCCCAAACCTATTTAGCGTTGAGGCTTATCGGTTATCCGAAGGTCAGCAACTATATTGGGTCTTGGAAAGAGTGGGGCGACCGGCTGGATTTGCCGGTTGAAATTCCTGAGGAAAAGTAATGCCAATTCTAATAAATGATGTCGTATTACAGGTTTTTGTGAAATGTAACCTAATACGACACAAACTAAATGAAGATTAATTTTTTAATTCGGTAATTTCTTGGTAAGTATATTCGAAACATGTTAAACGCTCTTCAGTCCCGTAGGGACGATATGTTTATAGAAAAACGTTGACTCCCCCCTCTTTAGTCCCGTAGGGACGATATGTGTAAAACAAAAACCTTAGATAAACATATCGTCCCTACGGGACTAAAGAGACCTTGTTAGTCCGTTTTCTATAAACATATCGTCCCTACGGGACTAAAGAAATTACCGAATTATTTAGTTAATCTTCATAAAGTTTGTGCTACAAAAAAGAGACATTACCAATTAGAAATGGTATTACTATTTCCCTATTGTATTTATAAAACTGCAACAAATTTCTGTCACTTCTGCTGGGCATTCGTGTGGCAAATAATGCCCAGCATTCGGCACCCATTTCCACTGGATATTGGGATTAGGTGGTATGCGTAAAAACTTTTCTGTCGATTCATTCCTGCCCATTTCGCCAAATACTTCATAGATAGGAATTTGTGTTTGTTCAAGATAAGTGTATGCGTCAAATGCTCTAACATATGCCCAAAAACGCTCCCACACGTTCTGTTCAAAACGGGTTCGTGTCTGTTGTGATTTGTGTTGAATCTGATTGATATCCGTTTGGGAAAGTGAACCGTAAAAACGTCCTCTGTCAAAAGCGTTGCGAACATTAGACAGACTCGTCCATCCCTCAAGCAAAATCAATCCAATAACATGGGATGAACGTTTTGCGACTTCCATTGCGACCATACCGCCAAGACTATGACCAACGAGTACTAACTTTGGAATGCCGAGAGAATCTACAAGTTTCAGCACATCGTTAGCAAGGTTTTCTATTGTAAACGGATCGGTGGGTGTGCTGCTTTGTCCATGTCCGCGAAAATCCAACGTAACATACCGTTGGTTCTGCGGTAATTTCTCCATTACAGATGTCCAATCTGCTGAATCACATCCGGTACCGTGTAAGAAAAGCAAGGGAATGCTTGATCCGTTTGAATCAACAAAAGCCATTCCTCCCCATTGCAATGTGAGTGTTTTAGTGTTTTCCATATCAGTTTTATTTAGTGTAAGAATTGTGCTTCCACAGTTTCACCTACATGTAAGGTAGCCCCTGCTGGAATGGTGATTAAGCCGTTTGCTAATACAAGTGAATGGAGGATACCGGATCCTTGCGGGCCGGTTGTTTTTGCAATGAATTCTCCATTCTGTTTCGTGAGAATTGCACGCATATAATTTACGCGTCCATCTCTGTTCGTAACGTCTGTTGCCAGAACTGCTTTGAATGTAGGTCTTAATAGGTCGGTATGTCCTGCCATTTTCAGGAGTGCGGGACGGACAAACAACTCAAACACTACCAGTGAAGATACGGGATTGCCCGGTAATCCAAAAATCGGTTTTCCATCAATGAAGCCGTAGACTTGTGGTTTTCCCGGTTTCATTGCGACACGCCAAAAGTTCATCTTTCCCAATTTCGTTAGGACGTTTTTCACCACATCATGTTCACCGACTGAAACGCCACCACTTGTGATGAGTGCATCAGCTTTTGTAAGGGCTTCTCGGAAGATATGTTCAGTTTCCACTTCATCGTCAGGGGCGATTCCCATATCAACTGGAATACCACCAGCACTTTGGACTTGTGCATAAATACCGTACCGATTGCTATCCCGAATTTTTCCGGGTGTCAAAGGTTGTCCGATTGGTGTAAGTTCGTCACCTGTAGAGACGATGGCAACGGTTGGTTTTTGATGAACTGTTACCTCGGCACAATTGAGTGACGCGAGCATTGAAATCTCAGGTGGACGCAGGACTTTACCGGGAGACATGACGCAATCTCCTTGTTGGACGCTTTCGCCAGTGAAGCGAACATTTTCGTTTTTCTCAACACTTTCAAAGATTTTGACTTCATCACCGATGAGTTCAGTCATTTCCTGCATGACGACAGCGTCTGCGCCGTTAGGCATCATCGCGCCTGTCATTATTCGCGAGGTTTGTCTAGAGGAAACATGTTTTTCGGGTTCGTAACCTGCGGCGATTGTTTCTACGACAGAAAGCGCAACGGGATTCTCTTTTGATGCCTGTTGAACATCTGCTGAACGGAGTGCAAAACCGTCCATCGCAGAATTGTCAAATGGAGGAATATTTTCAGTTGCATGCAGTGCTTCTGCGAGTACATAACCTGCACAGTCGAGAATACCGAGCTTTTCTGTCGGTAGAACGGGGATGGTGTCTAACATCTGTTGACGTGCTTCTTCAACACTTAACATTTAATTTGCTCCAGTTGAGTATTATGGTGGATTATGGAATTAATTGCACACTTTCATAGGTAGGAGCGACCTCCCGGTCGCGACCGGGAGGTCGCTCCTACCGAATGGAAGAATAGAATACTTACATATCAGTCAATATGGTAAATTGTAGAAATGTAAACTTATTTTCAAACTTCACCATATTTGATACATTCACAAGTAATTTAACTGATTCTCTCTTTTCATTTTGCATGTCCGATGAGGAGTACTGCAGCGGGTAAAGAGGTTTCCGTAGATTTGCCATAAGCCCACTCAATGTTTTCAATATCAGCGTCTGTTTCTAACATTTTATACGGTAAGTTCCATGCTTTGAGTGTCGGTTCAAGGAAGGTAGCAACAGAGTCAACCCAATTGCCATCAGCATCTCGGTTGTGATAACCGCGATATCCGATGAGGACAACGACAGGTATTTGCATGTTATACACGGTGCCTCGGAATGCATCCCCAGATTCTAAGAAACCTGTATTTTGAATGATGATAACGGGTTTCTTTCCGCCAATATATAGTCCGGCTGCGATCGCGAATGCTTCGCCTTCTCGTGTTACAGTGATAACATCAACTTCTTTATCTTCCCGTAATAGTTCATATATGCGTGCGCTGCCGTTGTCTGGTACCCCTACGGCATGGGTGATATTCTGTTTTTTCAATGCATCTACGATTTTTTGTGCTGATGCCACAAGTGTTCCTCATTCATGCGATTGGTCAGAATGGTGCGGTTAGGAAACCGCACCATAAGCGTCAATTTAGCGACTACTCAACCCATTTCCCTCTTGTTGGAGGGGTTTCTAACCCCGATAGCAGAGGGTAACGGCATAAAATCGGGGTTAGAAACCCCTCCAACAAGAGGTTCATTTCTTAAGTTTACACTTATCGGGTTTCGCTTCGCTCTACCCGACCTACGGAATGGTATAAGATCGCAATCTACAACACAAATCAATAAAGTTTGTTTACTGTTCCAAAATCTACTGTCTGCCTTCAACCAAAGTGTCGACGACTGTGGGATCGGCGAGTGTAGAGGTATCACCGAGATCGGATATGTCGCCTTCGGCGATTTTGCGTAGGATGCGGCGCATGATCTTCCCGGATCGTGTTTTCGGTAACGCAGGTGTAAACTGAATCTTGTCCGGTGTAGCGATAGGTCCGATATGTTGGCGTACTGCCAGTTTGATGCCTGCTGCCACGGCATCAGATGCGGTTTCACCTGTCATAAGGGTGACATAGGCATAGATACCTTGTCCTTTAATGTCGTGTGGGTATCCGACAACTGCGGCTTCTGCAACAGCATCATGTTGCCCAATTGCACCTTCAACTTCAGCTGTGCCTAACCTATGTCCAGAGACATTTAGCACGTCGTCTACACGTCCTGTAATCCAGTAATATCCATCTTCATCACGCAACACGCCATCACCTGTCATGTAATAACCGGGGAATCTGCGGAAATAGACATCAATGAAACGTTCATGATCACCATAGACAGTGCGCATGATGCCGGGCCAAGCTGTTTTGATGCAGAGATAACCGGATGCGGGATTGCCTTCCACTTCGTTTCCTTCTTCGTCTAAAATTACAGGCTCAATGCCGAAGAATGGGAACGTTGCGGAGCCGGGTTTCAGTGGTGTTGCTGCGGGTAATGGTGTAATCAGAATACCACCCGTTTCGGTCTGCCACCACGTATCAACTATCGGACAACGTTTGCCACCGACGATATTATAATACCATAGCCATTCAGGTTCTTTTATCGGTTCACCGACTGTGCCAAGTAGTCTGAGTGTAGACCTATCATATTTTTCTACCCAGGTATCTCCTTCCTTCATTAAGGCACGTAGTGCTGTTGGCGCGGTGTAGAATAGATTTATCTTGTGTTTTTCTACGACTTGCCAGAACCTACCATAGTCTGGGTAATTCGGTACACCTTCAAACATCACGGTAATTGCTCGATTCACAAGGGGTCCGTAAATGATATAAGAATGTCCAGTAATCCAACCTATATCGGCAGTGCACCAATAGACATCCCCATCATGGTAGTCAAAAATCTGTTGGTGCGTATATGAGGTGTATACCAGATAACCACCTGTGGTATGCAATACACCTTTCGGTTTTCCAGTTGATCCGGATGTATAAAGTATGAAGAGCGGGTCTTCTGCGTTCATTGCTTCTGGTTCACATTCGGTTTCTGCGGTGTTCATTGCTTCGTGCCACCATACATCGTGGGCTGTGTCAAAATCGACTTCGTCCCCTGTTCGCTTCACGACAACAACCTTTTCTATTGATGGACAATTCTCTACTGCTGCGTCTGCGTTTGCTTTCATTGGGATGTCGGTGCGCGTGCCACGTAGTGCTGTGTCTTGTGTGATTAGTAGTTTGCAGGCGGAGTCGTTGATTCGATCTTGCAATGATTCTGCAGAAAACGCACCAAAAACAATGGAGTGGACTGCACCGATTCTTGCACACGCTAACATTGCGATTGCCAATTCTGGCACCATTTGCAAGTAGATGCAAACACGGTCGCCTTTTTCAACGTTTAGTGATTTTAATACGTTAGCAAATTTTTTGACTTCTGCAAGTAGTTGGTTGAAACTGAATGTCTTATCTTCGGAAGGATCATTGCCTTCCCAAATAATAGCTGTTGCGTCACCATGTCCTGCTTCTACATGGCGGTCAAGGCAGTTATAACAGGCGTTCAACGTGCCGCCTTCAAACCATTTTATCTGTGCTTTAACAAAGTCATAATCCCGAACTGTATCCCATTTTTTATACCACGTCAACCGTTCAGCGATTTTTTCCCAAAATGTTTCTGGGTCTTGAATTGATTCAGCATATCGTTCCTGATACGTTTCTAAACTGTTGACGTGTGCATCACCGATTGGATATGCAGTTTCTGTCGGTGGAAAAACGTTATTAGCCATCTATTCTCTCCTATATGATTCTGTATCTGTGCTTCCATTCTTTATAATTCTATTTTATAGCATGACGTGGAATGTGTCAAGGGTTGATTTTGAACCCTTGACTGTGTCATAAAATTTTTTAGTTGTTTTTTTGCGAATTTTGTGATTTTTTCACAAGTGCTTTCGATTGTGTCGTAGTATGGGTTTATGAGGGTTTTATGAATTTGCAGAATTTTGAAAAAAACAACTAAATGGGTCTTTTATTGTTTTTTTGTGTTGTGTATTTTTGTTTTGAGAACAATAGATATCATGTATAATCTATTGGGATTCTATTGTTGGAATGTCCTCTAAGAAAGATGTTTCGTAGCAATTGACTGGCTCTGATTATGGGTATCTTTTCCGTGTCTTCCGCGAAATCCGCGCTTCTGTCTGAACCAGGATTTGCAGGATTTACAGATTTTCAAATCAACGGTATGAATGCCTTTTGGCATTCCCCGGGATTATGAGTTTGAGGTAGGATGCCCTATTCATAAGTTGACATAAATCTGTATCAAAAACTATTGATGAGGTTAATCCTGGTAATCTGGAAATCCTGCAAATCCTGGTTCAGACAGAAGCAAAACTTCACACATCCGATATAATTTTTTTGTTGACATTTTTTTGCAATCAACATTATAATGTTTGTGACATTAGTTAAAGCATACAACATTCGGTTTGGCATAAATAGTAAGGGATTTTCGGACATGGTAAGGTTTTCAATCCCAAGAACACAAACCGAATTTCAAATATTATGAAAAAAGCAAAAACAATCCAAATTATACTCATTCCAATCATTATTTTACAAATGGGTTGTCTATCATATTTGCAATATGCGCCAAAGAGAGATGATCCTATTTCACAACTTGGAGATAAACATTCTGTGCGTTTAGATTCTACGTGGACACCAGAAAAAGCACAGAAGTTATTGAAGATATTTAATTCTACATCCCCGGACCAACCTGTCCATCACTCCGTGTGGAAATTAAGCGATGAGGATTTAGACGACGATATAAAAATAGAAACACTAGCAGGTATAAAATCCGTTACTGTTAGCAGAGATGTATTTGTGGTTGGCGAGTCTGAGCAGGCATTACCATCTGATAAACGTTTGTTTAAGGCTGCTGTGCAATTTATATCAGACAATGGGACGAATAGAGCTGCGTTAATGCGGATATTGCAAGAAAGGTATGGTATTAGCGTAGAAGTGACAGAAGATGTAAAAGGCTATATTCTAATGCCTACTTATGCTAGGGCAAATGTGCATCCAAAAGGTTTTAGTGAGATTGATAACGAAGACCTCATACTCTTTATCTCAATCCTTGAGGCATTCCCTCAAGCCCTGCACAAGCTGCCGCAATTAAGGTATGTTGTAAGTAGAAATGAGAACATAGGTGGTGGTGCTGCGGCTAAGGCATGGACAAGCAGTAGTTTTATTGAATTTAAAAAATCTATTCTTGATAATGCTCCTGACAGTGGAATTATGCTGATATTGGCACACGAAAAGACACATTTTTTATGGTCGCATCTTTTTCCCGTACAGCTTAAGCAGGATTGGGCGAAACTTGGCGGCTGGTATCGGAACAAAAATAGTAGAACAGGTTGGTCAACGACGAAAGATCGCAAAGAGTTTGTGACAGATTACGCTTATAAGAATAATCCGAATGAGGATATGGCAGAAAGTCTGGCATATTATCTTGTCCATCCAGACAAGCTTCGTGCCTGTTCCGAAGCGAAATATGATTTTATTCACAATCGGATTATGCTAATGTATGGCACACGTTATATGCCACCTGATATGTTGTTGGGTAAGTAACAAAGACATTCAATTGTCACAAAGCGTTGGAGGGGTTTCTAACCCCGATTTCTACTGCTGTATATCTCAAATCGGGGTTAGAAACCCCTCCAACGCTTTGTGACAATTGAATGTCTTTGGGGTAAGTAAATTTGCTTGACAATTGCATTTGTGTGTGGTACACTAATCGTAAATGGTGGGATTCAATATGAAGATAACGGAACAATTTTCACGACGATCATTTATACGGCACTTGGGGGTGGGTGCTGCCTTGCCGATGTTGGGTACATTGACCGGTTGGGCAGACACATTTCCTGATGGTAAAACAGTCAAACGGTATCCTGATCCGGCAGTAGAGGTTATTGATCCGCGTTTTTCAAAAATCAAGATCGGGAACGCTGTTGTGGAACGGTTGTGGACAGGTGCGCGTTGGTCGGAAGGGCCTGTTTGGTTTGGTGATGGCGGGTTTCTGCTTTGGAGTGATATTCCCAATAACCGTATCCTGAAATGGCAGGAAGCTACTGGAAAAGTTAGCGTCTACCGCAAACCATCAAACTATACCAATGGACATACACGCGACCGACAGGGCAGGCTCGTCAGTTGTGAACACGGTACACGGCGTGTCACACGCACCGAATATGATGGTACAATTACTGTCCTGATTGACAAGTTCAACGGCAAACCGTTCAATGCGCCCAACGATGCTGTTGTCCATCCCGATGGACATATCTGGTTTACTGATCCAGGTTACGGCATCATGTTCAATTATGAAGGCCATAAAGCCGAATTTGAACTGCCGACAAATGTTTATCGTCTTAATCCTGAGACTGGCAAAGCCACAGTGGTTACGGATGTGCTTGAAAAACCGAATGGGTTATGTTTTTCCCCGAAATATGATAAACTTTATGTCGCTGACACTGGAACACCTAAGAATATCGTTGTTTTTGATGTGGTGGATGGTGAGCGGTTAGGTAAGAAACAGGTATTCCACGAGATGAAACCGGGTGCTGCTGATGGGCTTCGGTGTGATACCGATGGCAATGTGTGGGCTGGTGCTGGTTGGGTTGGTGAAGGTTTTGATGGTGTGCATATCTTTGCACCGGATGGTAAACTGATTGGCAAGATACATCTACCAGAAATTTGTTCTAATATCTGCTTTGGTGGCGTTAAAAGAAATAGGCTCTTTATAACTGCGAGTCAATCGCTTTATTCGGTATTTGTGGAGGCGCAAGGCGCGCCAATGTTTTAAGAGAATCTGTCTGAACCAGGATTTTCAGGATAGGAGTCTGAGGCATTGGCGTTCCATTCCAAATAGGGACACTCTTACTGGTTATATTGCGACAATTTTCCTATAAAGGATTGTCCCTTGATGATCAAAACTCTTATGCTGTAAATCTAATAATCCTGAAAATCCTGGTTCAGACAAGTTAAAATAGCTATACGCAATTCATGCTAAAAATTTTACACATCTATCTAAATTATGGTAGATTATACAATTAATTGGACATTATGAGTTGTAGGAGCGACCTACGGTCGCGACCAAAGGTCGCTCCTACAGAAGATGTGTATAATTTCAATAATTCACCATAAACATATAACATAAACAATGGATAAAAAACGTGCAAATGGACGCTACTATACGCGTGGCAATCCTTTTAAGTTGGAACCGTTCCAAGGATGGGCAATAGCGGTAAATTTAGAACAACAGACTATTTTGGAGCCTTTTGCGGGTGCTAAAGATATTCCACAATTGATTGATTCAGCGGGTTTAACGTGTCAGAATTGGGAATTTTATGACATTGAGCCAGGGGCAAAGGGGATTGTGCAACAGGACACACTTTCGGATTTTCCAACTGGATATAATGTATGCATTACCAATCCGCCGTGGTTGGCTCGGAACTCTGCGACGCGACGCGGTTTGCCGTTTCCTGAAGCAACGCGGTACGATGATCTTTACAAGTATGCACTTGAACAGTGCCTGACAAATTGTAAATGGGTGGCAGCGATTATCCCTGAGGCATTTATTCGGAGTGGGTTGTTTCTGCAACGGTTGTGTGATTTTATCTCTTTAGTACCGCAGACGCAAAATGGAACTACAACGCAGGAGAATACAACCAGAAATACAAATTATATGTTTGAGGACACTGAGCATCCGGTAGGTCTTGCGCTGTTTGCCCCGCATACAACATCGGATGTTAGGATGTGGCGTAACAATCAATTCCTCGGTACAATCAGTGAACTGCAGAAATACCTGCCACCACTTTCTCGAAATCGTAGTATTGTGTTCAATGACCCGAAAGGAAATTTGGGGCTTTTCGCGATAGATAACACTGTTTCTGCCTCTATCCGTTTCTGTCCGCCGGCAGAATTAGGTGCGTATCGTGTGCGTAATCAATGCCGTTCTATTACGAAAATCGGTGTGCCGTGGGATGTGGATATAGATAGACTCAACGCGAAATTGATGGACATTCGTGAGAAAACACACGATGTATTTTTGACTGCATTCAAGGGAATACGTCGCGATAGATATTATCGCCGCCGATTGGATTGGGCATTGGCAAGGTCAATTATTGATGGAGAGAATTCTCTGCTACATATAACCTAAGTTGCCATCTATGTAGCACAATCTTCCAGATTGTGCCGTAAGGACGCAAACTGGAAGTTTACGCTACAAATATGTGTCAATTATCAGCATTTTTTCATTAAAGACAGCGTTTCCAGGTTTAAAAACTTATAGGTAGCAACTTGGGTTACATATATAACATATAACAAGAAACGGAGTGAAGTTAGCAATCTATTATACTGAAAGTTTACGCTACAAAAAAGGACGCAAACTGAAAGTTTACGCTACAAAAAGGAGTTTAGAACAATAGTTATGGAAACACCAAGACTTTCACGTCGAACATTTTTACGCGGGTTGGGGGTCAGTATTGCTTTGCCGTGGTTAGAAACAATGGGGCCCCTTACAAGCTGGGCAACTGCATCTACGAAAGGTGCGACCGGGCAAATGATACCGAATCGGATGGCATTTCTCTATGTGCCTAACGGAAAGATTATGGAGAAGTGGACACCGACAGAGGTGGGGGCAGACTATGAACTCACAAACATCTTACAACCGCTTGCAAACGTAAAGGAAAAAACGTTGGTTCTCAGCGGATTGACAGCTGACAAGGCACGCGCGAATGGGAATGGCGGGGGTGACCACGCAAGGGCCATGGCAGCTTTCCTTACAGGCGCGCAACCGAGAAAAACCAGCGGTACTGATATTCACGCTGGGATTTCTGTTGACCAAGCTGCGGCATCACATATCGGTGACCAAACGCGCTTACCTTCGCTTGAACTTGGGATTGAGCCCGGGTACAGAGCGGGGAATTGCGATTCAGGTTATAGCTGCGTTTATTCAGCAACGATGGCATGGAAGTCTGCTACGCAACCTCTACCCAAAGAGGTAAATCCGAAACTTGCTTTTGAACGTATGTTCACCATTGAACCTAACACGCAGAAACAGCAACGTGATGAACAGCGAAAGAGCATTTTGGATTTTGTGCAGCAGGATTCAAAAGACCTCATCCAGAAAGTTAGCGGAAACGATGCGCGAAAACTTGATGAGTACTTCTCTGCTATTCGGGATATTGAGATGCGGATTGAATCTGCAGAAAAGTTTCCGGCATTAGAAAATCCTGAGTATATTGCCCCTGAAAAGATTCCTGCAAACTTCCAAGAGCATGTGCGTCTGATGTTAGACCTGATCGTGCTTGCATTCCAAACAGATGTCACCCGAATTGTAACCTTCACATTGGCAAACGAAGGTAGCAACAAGACATATCCCTCTATCAAAGTCACGCAAGGACACCATAACCTATCCCACCACGGTGGTGATAAGGCAAAAATAGAGAAAATTCGGAAGATTAATGTTTTCCATACAGAACAGCTGGCGTATCTATTAGAGAAACTTGACTCCATTCCCGAAGGAGAAGGTTCCTTACTTGACCATTCTATGATTTTATACGGTAGCGGAAACGCTGATGGGAATAGGCACAGTCATCACGACTTGCCAATTCTATTAGCTGGACAAGGTTGTGGCACGCTCAAGAGTGGACGACATATCAAGTATCCGAAGGAAACCCCGCTGAACAACCTTTGGGTTTCTATGCTAAATAGAATGGATGTGAATGTGAGGCAATTAGGGGATAGTACGGGGAATTTAAAAGATTTGTCTTAATTGTCTGAATCGCAGAAGCACAGAAAACAGAGAAGGGGTTTTTACTGCCTTACACCTCTTGGTAGGAGCGACCAAAGGTCGCTCCTACCAAGTTACCGAGTCTCCGCAGCTAATGAGAAATTAAATTTTAGAAATGGTATAAGATTATGTTTCTTATGCCATTCGGATGCCGCCGTTGACATCCAATGTAGTCCCTGTAATATATTGCCCTTCTTCTGATGCGAGGAAAAGGATAACATTTGCTACCTCTGATGGGGCTGCGACGCGTCCTAATGGAATTTGATCTGTCATGTCTGGATGATTTTTTGCCATCTCCGTTGCTGCGATTCCTGGTGCAATGGAGTTGACCGTAACACCATACTCCCCTAAGACTCTTGCGAGTGATTTCGTTAGACACATGACCCCTGCTTTTGAGGCGGAATAAGGTGCAGACGCAACTAATCCGCCTACCTGTCCCGCTAATGAACCGAGGTTGATAATACGACCGAACCTTTGTGCCTTCATCGTTTCCATTACCGCCTGTGAACAGAGGAAAGGACCTTTGAGGTTAACAGCCATGATTCTATCCCACTCTGCTTCTGTGCATGCGTCTATTCGGGTATAGCTGAAGATGCCTGCGTTGTTAACTAAAATGTCAATCCGTTCGAATTCCTCACGGGTTCTGTTTATCATTGCGCGCACAGATTCACCATCTGCAACATCTGTCTCAATGACGGTACACCGTCTCCCGAGTGCGGTTATCTCTTTTGCTGCTGTCTCAGCATTTTTCATATTTACTTCTGGGATAACAATATCTGCGCCTTCGCGTGCAAACGCTAAACATGTTGCTTTTCCAATACCGCCGCCACCCCCCGTTACAATTGCTACGCGTCCATCCAACCGCATCAACCTTCTCCTTTCCTATTTTTTAGCATAAGCAGAAAAAACAAGTTCTTTTCGTAGTTTTAACTTGTAATTCTATTGTAATTTGTGTAACATGTTAAACATTATTACACGTATTTTAGAAAAAGTCAATAGTGTCACAACAGTCAAAATAACCGAGGCATAGAATGTCACTATCATGAAAAACACAATATTTTGGAATTCGCTCAAGGCACTTTTAGTGTTATGTTTTATCTGTAACTTCATGCATACAGCAATAGCACAGAATTATTATCCCGCTGTTATTGGAAACGAATGGGTTTTAGATGGAACTAACAACGTACGAAGGATTACTTATTCACTTGAACAACCAGAAGGCATGGCGGATCAAAACCTTATTCTTCTGAAAACTGAAACAAAAAATACTAACAACGATAAAATTGTTGATACAGATAAGTATTTTTTGTCTGTTGACGAGGAAGCACTCAAACTCCACAAAACTGAATTAGAATTCGAAATTTTTAATCAAGAAACAACCGTATCAGCGAATTTTCCAACCCCGGTTTCTTTTTTTCCAATTGTATTAGAGCAAGGAGATGAATGGCAGATACCTTCCGAAATAACAGTAAACCTATTAGGAACTGATATTACTTTAGAGAGTAGCAGCGATTTTGAGGTTGTTGATTTTGAAGATGTTGTGACACCATCTGGCACATTTCGGAACTGTGCTAAAGTAAAGTTAACAATATCAATCATGAGTGCATTTCTTGATGTTGACCCAACCACGTCTTATCAGTGGTTAGCACCTGATATCGGACCTGTTAAATATGAAGGTAGTGATGGAAAAATCTTTGAGATAATCAGTTTCAAAAAGTTTGATAAGCCGGTTGTAATGGCTAAGAACCGTCCAGTTTGGCAGCTGCCCTCTTTAGCGTTTCAAGTTACTGGCTCCCGCCTCGGCGGCATACTCAATGCAAAGATACTTGAGAATGTTGAAAATTACGTTTCAGAAGGACATAATTTAGGCATAGCAAGCGTAACTGGAGACATAGTTAAGCCGGGTGACGGCACTGGGTTTGCCACCAATTTGGAAAAGAAACAGGACCTATGGGTCGCTGGAAAATATGAAAACGCTCCCATCACCGGGACAGTAACACTTTTTGCGGAAAATAATATAGATAGAACTTTAGTAACCATTACAGTAACGATCAATGTGAGGTAACAATTAACTATAATTACATCCAAGTTGCTACCTATTATTTGTTGGAGGGGTTTCTAACCCCGATTGATAACAAAAAACAACGAATTTTGATGCGAATTGTCATAAATCGGGGTTAGAAACCCCTCCAACAAGAATATTCTAAAGTAAGTGACAACTTAGGTTATAATTACGATCACATAACGTTTGGAATTTTATACCATTTGTAAAAATGGTGCCGCATTACAGGTTTTTGTGAAATATAATCTAATACGGAAACCCAAACTAAAAATTTGTGCTACAAAAAAAGACATTTTCAATTAGAAATGGTATTAATATGGTGTCCCCCTGGAAAGTAGTATTAATTGTTGTAGCGATTGGTATCCTGTTTATGGCAATCGGTATGTGGTTAGGTTATCGTTACATATCGGAACAGGACGACATCCGCTATGATGTACGGGATAAAACACCCAATACTGTATTCCAGGCAGCTGACGTGATGTTCCACCATTATTTTTGATCACACAAATTTCAATACTTAATATTTTTGATCACACAGATTTCAATACTTAAAAACCCAAGTTGCTACCTATTATTTGTTGGAGGGGTTTCTAACCCCGATTGATAACAGAAAAACAACAAATTTTGATGCGAATTGTCATAAATCGGGGTTAGAAACCCCTCCAACAAGAGTATTCTAAAGTAAGTGGCAACTTAGGTTACTTATAAAGGAGAACATTTTGAAAAAGATGAGGAATTTACATTGGTTAAAACTTATTTTAACATTAAGTCTTATCTGTAGTTTCGCGCTTACAGCCGCAGCACAAGATTACTATCCGACAGTTGTTGGCAACACGTGGTATTTCCTGAGTGCTGATGGTGCTGAACAGAGGACCTATTCTATTGAGGCACCTGAAACGGATGAAGGCGAAGGTATTATTATCCTGAGAATATATACCGAGACAGTTGGGACAGACACGGTTGATAACGATGTCTATTATATCTCTGATGATGCTGGTGATCTGAATCTTCACCGGATAAGGACAGAAGAGGGGGCGTTTGGTATTGCAGATGCAACGCTTGATCCGCCTGCCCTTTTCTTCCCCGCAGATTTACCTGTTGGGCGTACTTGGGATATCGTGACGGTAGCAGACCTCGATCTTGTTGGTACAGCAACAACGACAAGTACTATAGAAGTTGTCGCTTCTGAGACACTTGAAACCCCGGCAGGTACATTTGAAAACTGCGTCAAACTTGAGATACGGCGGAAATCGGTTACGGCACTTGCGGTGATTCGCACCACTTCTTACCAGTGGTTAGCCCCTGATGTTGGTCCTGTCAAATACGAAGATGATCAGGGTATTGTGTATGAATTGCAGGGTTACAACTTAGTTGGGGAAACACCGCCAGTAGACATACCGGAAACTGGTGTTGATAGCGGTGCTACTATATCCCTGAAATCTTCGTCTACCACTTCTCCAGTTGTTGGGGAACAGGTAAAAATTGAAGTTAATATAACGGGTGGTGCAGGCGTTGCAGGGTATGGAGCATTCTTTGCTTATGATTCAACAGTCTTGAAATATATTGGCTCAACCAGTGGTAACTACTTACCTCAGGGAGGTATATGGATAAGCCCTGTGTTAGGTAGTGATGGGGATTATGAACTTAAGCTTGTTCTCGGTGATATGATACATACGGGGCAGACGGTTAGTTCGCCTCTTCTTGGGCCTGGGGAATTCTCAGTAGATGATTATTTCTTTGCGATTCCAGAGCCGCCACCGGTAGATTTTGTAGTGCCCGATGCGGCGTATCAGGCGATCTCTATACTTGCTTCATCCCCTCTTGATACTGAAGGTAATCTTACTTCTGCGGATGGTGATGGTACGCTTGTTACGCTCACGTTTGAGGTTATTGAAGCAAAGCAGACTGCTGTGGCTTTAGTGAATGTGAACCTTGCGGATGTCAATGACGTGCCACTTCCGGTTGCTGGTCAAAACAACGAATTCGTCTTTAGTGTGCTGACCATTCAACCATCAGGGGAATCCAGTTTTGATATTGCCCTTGCGTCAGGTTTAAACATGATCTCTATTCCTCTGATGCCGGCAGAACCCTACACTGCCAAATCTCTTGCTGCGATGTTAGGTGCGACAGTTGTCATCAAGTTAGATGCTGCGACACAGAGTTTCGTGGGTTACTCTGCAGCTGAGGCAGATGATGGTTTCGGAATTGACGGCATGAGTGGTTACATCGTAAACACCCCCGAAGGTGGCAGTGCGACATTCACAGGTACGGCATGGCAGCACGCACCGGCAGAAGATGATGCTGCGACACCAAAGATTCCTACTGCAAAGAGCGCGTGGGCATTTGTCGTCACAACCGATTTACAGGATAAAACCGTAGATACATCATACACCGTGATGGCAAAAAACCTACGCACAGGTGTTGTCACATCTAAAAAGGTTAGTACTGATAAGGAACAGGTTTCTGCTGTTTGGGCGGATCTGAACCGCAAGAGTGTCGTTGAAGTCGGCGATAAGATTGAAATTGTCCTTCTTGATGAACGCGGCACGATTGTGTCCGGACCGTTCCAACGTACTGTCCAAACATCTGATATTCACAACGCGTATATTGCGGTGCAAATGCGGGTCGGGGATGTACGACCAAAAGAAACGGTGCTGGGGCAGAACTTCCCGAATCCGTTCAATCCAGAAACGTGGATACCTTATCAACTCAGTCGTGATAGCAATGTCATGATAAATATTTACGATATTTCTGGTAGTAAAATTCGTTCTCTGAACTTGGGTCGTAAATCAATTGGTTCATATATGACCAGTGCAACTGCGGCTTATTGGGATGGTAAAAACGATACAAGGGAACATGTTTCAAGTGGTGTGTATTTCTATACGCTCCAAACTGAGGGTTTTTCTGCTACCCGTCGCATGGTAATTCTTAAATAATTTTTTCGCAGTTCCAAGGTAGGACGATAACGCCTTGATTTCACACACAATCGATATTTATAGATTGTGTTGCGACCTATAAAATCAAGGTGTTTTCTTTTGTCGTAGAAGAAAGGCATTTGAGTAAACAATAATGGTTGGGCCCATTATGAAAAAATATTTTTTTGAATTAGTATCGGTGTTTCTTTTTGCAGCTTTGTTCACCTTTAGTCTCAGCACTTCAGCAGAATCGCAGAATTATTATCCGACAAGTATCGGTAATACATGGATATTGGAAAGTGAGGATAAAGCTGAACATATCGTTTATACCGTTGAGGAATCTGATGAAGTCATTAACGATATAGATCTAACATTACTCAAAATTACGAATGAAACCTTGGGGACAGATGTTTCTACGTCTCAAAAGTTATATGTAGATTTTGATGAAGATGGCATAAAACTCTATAGAATAGTAGTTGAACTTGATGAGACCTTCGGTGAGGCAACTGCAGTTTTATATCCGCCCGGGCTTTTTTATCCCGCGACACTGAAGCTTGGAGACACGTGGGAGCTTACGGCAGAATCAGAGATATTATTAGTTGGCCCCATCACCTTCATTAGTACGAGCGAAGTTGTAGCCATAGAGGATGTTGTAACCCCTGCAGGCACATTTGAGAACTGCGTAAAAGTCCGAATAAGTACAAGAACCGTCTCCACGTTATCAATCACCCGTTCAACTGCTTATCAATGGCTTGCACCGAATTTTGGTCATGTTAAGTTTGTGAATACACAAGATGTAGTCTATGAGTTGGTCAGTTCTAATTTACTTTATGATGTAACTGGTGATGGTGTTGTGAACATCAGCGATCTTGTCTTTGTGGCTGCCCGTTTCGGTGAGGCGAATACGGAGGGGGATGTGAACAACGATGGCACTGTGAATATCCTTGATTTGGTGCTCGTTGCAAAGAATTTCAGTAATTGATAAAAACACGTTTACAAAATCTGCTTCTGAATTTGGTTTGCCTGAAGGCACGCCTCGTTCCATTGCATATCTTCAATTTTCTTATCTGACAAATTGGTGCAATTTTGTAGTTGCCAAGAAAATGTGATTGCAGAATCACCGCTATTGTAAAAGACGATTTCTGCTGTGTTTTCTGTGCCAACAATAGGTCGGACTATGGAAAGCAGTGTTGATGGTATTTGGTTGTTCCCGTTTGCATTTTTTATATTTATAAGCGGTGAAACCTTACCTAATATTTCCCGCGTGCCAAGGAGTAAAGGACCGTAACAAGCGGTGACCGCACCTTGTCCCCAATTGCGTCCGTGCCCTGCAGCAACCGAACAGACAGCCCCGCCCATATCCGCATGCTCTCGCCCCCCGCGCAATACACGACGTGCCATCTTCAGGCGTGTAGCTGCATTCTGCAATGCCCTAACGACATAAGTAACCTCACCTGTTAACTGGTAAGCAAGCGTTAACGTAGCGGTTGAGGGTTCCTGTATCGGTTTTACCGAACCGTCATCGGACCACTCCCCCCAATATACCATATCTGCTCTTTTGCCGACACCGGGCTCTCTGCGTCTATTTTCTTGCGGGAAGATCAGTGCCAGCAATTCAGGTGAGTTGGATGGGAGTTCTTGTAAACCTTCAATCAGGGCATTGTCAAAGCAGGTATCGTCAAAGGTCCAACGATAATAGCTGAGTGCGGCGGCGGCTGGATCGTTATATGGGTCGCTCAGCGATGCCATAAGCGGTTGGATAATACGTTTTGATGCTTCTTGAAAGACCTTATCTCCAGATAAGAGGTAGAGATCACCTAATGCATAGATTGCACCAGAGGCAAGCAGGTTCTCAATTCCTGCTAACGGATCACCCGGAATGTGGTGGGAACTGGCGACGAGTCGGTGTAGGTTCTTTGCGTTAACTTCTGCTTCATCAAGTCCATTTCCATTGAGGTCCCATAGAAGTGGCATCGGGTTCGGGGCATTGATGATACGTTCAGCCCGTTTGCGTCCATACCGCAATGCCCACTCTACATACCGTTTTTCACCAGTGACACGATACGCTGCAAGGACAATGTGGATAAAGCGAAAATGTTCCGCGAGTTCATAAGCATCTTTTTCGCTATTCTCAACAAAGCGCGTCCCGATATTATAGCCGATAAAGGTGTCACGTGCATAATCGTACCAAGGAGGTATTTCGGGTACCCAATTGCCGATATGTTCGGCTGCATCGGTTAATATGGAGGTAGCCTCGGTATCATCAGGTTTTAATCCGATATAACGTGGTAGGAAAAGCAGGAACGGTTCGGTTCCGTGATGTGCTTCTGCTTTCGGTTCATAGCCGTGCACACAATCGCGTTCAACCCAACCGAGAAGTGCTGTTTTTAGCGTATCAAAGTGTTTGAGGACGGTTGTATCACCTGTGATCAAATAGTGCGGAAACCATGCCAGTGCATAGTTCGCTTCATCTTCACCACCTTGGTTTGGACCGGGTGGGTCAAGCAGCATACTCTGTTTGAGCCAACGTCCCATCTCCGACTTCAACGTGCTATAGGTTTGATAACATTCTCTGATTTCTGATTTCATATAAGGGATCTCAAAAACTCAATGCTCTGTTTCGCGATCGTTTTCGGGTCAGGTTTAAAGTCGAATACCTCTGTTGAGAGATAACCGCTATAATCAATTTCTTTCAACGCTTCAATGATAGGTGGATAGTCCACATTGCCAGAACCGGGAAGGTATCCGTTGTCGTCATTAGAGTGGAAATGTGCAAGGTGTTTGGCGCAGTTTCGGATTTGCGTGGACATGTCTAACCCTTCCTTCGCTGTGCTGCAAGCATCCAAAATCATCTGAAAGTTGAGATGGTTGACTGCGTTGACCATCTCAACAGCTTGGTCGGGATGGGATATAAAGTCTGTTTGGTCGCTTGACAACGGTTCCATGCACAAGATCACATCTTTTTCACCAGCAAGTTCCGCACCTGCAGCGAAGGTCTCTTGTGCGTAGTCCCAAGCCTGTTTGAAGGTCAGTGGTTCCATGACGTTACGTTGTTGCGGTGAACCGAAAACCAATATGTTACCGTCTAAATCTGCACAGAGTTCAATGAGTGCGAGTAGATAGTCGCGTGTTTCATTCCGGATATCTGCGTTTGGATGGTTGATATAGAGCCCGGGGGGTGAGACAAGTAGCCAGTGCAGTCCTGCGATTTCTATATTTGCATCTTTTGCTGCCTTGCGGATTCGCGTCCGTTCTGTTTCGCTGATGTCCAAAACCGAGTCTGCCAAAGTAAATGGTGCAATTTCCACTGCATCGTATCCGAGTTGGGCGGCATAAGTAAAGACATCTTCTATTTTCCATTTTTCAAACATCTCATTGCATATTGCAAGTTTCATTCTTTTCTCCAGTCAGTATTTTTAGTGGATTCTAACCTGTTATTGTGTTTTTGTCAAGGGGAATGGAGGAATTCGCAGAAAACGCTGAGTGTGTGCGGAATCTCGGAATTCGCAGAAAACACGGAAGACGCGAAAAAGACCGCTGCATCATGATTTGTTGCTAAGAATAACAATTATCCTTATCAAGACGGTTTGATGTAATAGCATTTCTAATTGATTATGTCTCATTAGAAGCGGGGTTCCGGTAGGAGCGACCTCCTGGTCGCGACCGGGAGGTCGCTCCTACCGTAGAGAGGGCCTCTAACCAGCAATAACAGTGGAATTCTTTAATGAGACAATATTAAATGGAAAATGGTATAATAGCAACTTTATGTCTGGACAAGTGTTACCTATATAGATGCTTTTACATAAGGAGCGGGTGATGAAAAAAACTGATACAGGGAAATCATCTTTGATAACACTACAAAGACGGAAATACAAAATACCCAAACTTTACTTACTTCCGCTGGTTGATTGCCTGTTATTACTACCGATTTTCATTATTATTGCGTCTAAATGTTTTGTACCAATTCGAGCAATTCCTGTGTACTATGAGACGCATGGCAGTCCTACACATGATTATACAGAAGGAAAAATATTTATACAGATTGACAATCCGACTGATGGGAACAATATGGAAACAATGCGTTTGTTTGTAAGTTCCACATCCGCACGTAAAGCGGATGTGCAGTATGATGAGATGTTGTTTATTCTTCGGGACTTACCAGCAGAACATAAGGTAAAGATGCTTATACATTCAGGTCGAGAAGTGTTACATGAACAATTTGTCAAAGTTTTGGATATAGGGAGAGCGGCAGGTATTGGCAAAGTTGGGTATGGTACTATTTGGGTGTTTGGCAATAGTCAAGCGGTTAATGTCCAACCGAGAAACCATATACCCTTCCGAGAAATAAAATTATTCAGGGAAGCTGCTGAGCGAGAACTTATCATAGTTGTACCGAAAATTGTCCCAGTCCAAGACCGTGGCGGACCTATTCGGTTTAAAGAAGATGAATGAAAAAAAGCGAGAAACCGCGCAATTCATACAGAATATCAGGTGTACACCCCTCCACAAAATTCATATCAGTTTTAACTCTCATTGAAATCCCAAAATAGTTTTGTTATACTATTCTTACTTGTTTTATGTACAATCCTACCCTCACAATCCAAATTCAGGAGACACAATCGTGATAAGAAAAGTCCGTTTCTCAATCATTTTGACACTCTATCTCGCTTCAATGTTCTATGCTCCCACTGTTTTCACTGATTCGTGGGTAGGTTGGGGATCTGGTTCTCCACCAAATATTCCCATGGAAAATTTTCTTATTGCCCAACCCGGTAAAGGGCTTGTCCACGATATGCAGTATACCTCAGATGGCAAGCGTCTGGTTGTTGCAACTTCAATTGGTATTTGGTTATATGATGCGATCAACTTTCAACCGCTTCGCATGTTGATAATGCACAAAGCGTCCGTTATTTGCCTCGCGTTTAGTTTGGATGGTAGCACCTTCGCCAGCGGTGATGAAAAAGGTGTCATACATTTTTGGGATACGGACACCCTCAAACATAAGCAGACACTTTATACTGGGAACTATGTTAGGTGTATTGCGTTTAGTCCGGATGGTGGAACACTCGCAGCATCCTATTTCGGTGGACCCCATATCCATTTATGGGATGTTAACACTGGTATACAAAAGAATATGCTTAAGCCTGTAGCTTACAGTCTCGTCTACAGTCCGGATGGAAAGATACTGGCAAGTGCGAATCACGAAAAAACAATCTTTCTGTGGGATACGGTTACAAGGGCACCCATACAAACACTTGAAGGACACAAGGCAGCTTTTGGTAAGCGCGGTATCGTCTTCAGTCAAGATGGAAAGACGTTGATAAGCGGGAGTTGGGATGGGAGCATCCGTCTATGGGATACAAACACGGGAAAACAGAAACATGTATTTGCAGAAAATTTAACGCGTGTTCGAAGTGTCGTCTTAAGTCCGGATGGGAGTCTGTTAGCCTGCGGTTTCTCTGACGGAACTGTTGGTATGTGGGACGCAAACACAGGTGAACACTGGAAAACACTTAAAGGACATTATGGAAGAGTGAGTGCTGTTGCTTTTAGTCCGGATATGCGGACAATTGCAAGTAGTGGTGAGGATGGGAACATCCTTATTCGGGAAGTTCCCTCCGGGGAACAGATAGGTATGTTTACCGAACATTATGGTGTATTTGGTCGAATTGCTGTCAGAGCGGATGGGGATACATTCGCAACTACGGGTAGAGATAGGAACATCTGTTTATGGGACACAACATCGGGCGCACTACAGAAAACATTTCGAATAGATCAGTTACAGTTAGATCTTGTCAGTAACTTTGTATTACATCCGAATGGGAAAACACTCGCAACTGCACATTATGATGATCCTATCCATCTCTGGGATGTAGACACTGGCAAGGAACTGAAATCCCTTGAAAAAGAGGATGACACACGTTTATATGGTATTGCCTTCAGTCCGGATGGGAAAACACTCGCTGGCGGTTGTCAGGATGCCACTGTTCGTTTGTGGGATGTGGAAACAGGTGCATTAAAAAAAGCACTCGTGGGGCATGAGGCACTTGTCGGAAATGTTGTTTTCAGTCAGGATGGTTCTCTGTTGGCAAGCTGGGGTCAGGATAATATGCTCCGTCTGTGGGATGCGGATACAGGTGAGGAACAGAAAGTTCTCAAAGGACATAATTTAAAGGTCTTAAGTGCTGCCTTCAGTCCGGATGGAGAAACACTCGCTGCCGTAGATAACACGCGCAGAATCTATCTGTGGGATACGCGCACAGGTGGACAAAAGGGGGTGTTCAGTGGGTATCGGTCAAGTTTTTTGTGTGTTGCTTTCAGTCCGGATGGTGAACGTCTTGCGGCTGGTAATACGAGTGGGATTGTGGAGATTATAGATGTCCGTTCTGGCAGGGTTCTGCAGAGGTGCTCGGCACATTGGGATAAGGTGCGCGAAGTTGCGTTTGCTGCGGATGGCAAAAAACTTGTGAGTCGGAGTGATGATTGGATTGTGAATCTGTGGGACATTATTGAATAGAAGGTTTGTGATAAAACACGCCAGAAAACCGATAAATAAATGTACTTGCTGCAATGTAAGAGGGGGGGTGTAAAGTTATTGGCATGAATTGTGAGTAAAGTTGTTTTCACTTGTCTGAACTAGGATTTTCAGGATTTCCAGATTACCAGGATTACCTTATCAAGGCTTTTTCATGCACTTTGATGTCAATTTGAGAATAGAACCTATTGAGAAAATCCTGAAAATCTGATAATCCTGAAAATCCTAGTTCAGACAAGTAATACCATTTCTACTTGAGAACTCCCCTTTATCCTCCGCAAGCAGGGGAGATAAAACCCCATTGATAAGAAAGTTTTGCCGACATGGTAACGAAACATTATGTATTTGAAATGGTATAATAACATACTTAGGACCACAATAGGACTATTATGTTGGGATTACTGCTTGAGTTCTGCCCATGTTGTTGCGAGTTTGCCTGAAGGGTCCACCCCCCAATATGCTTTGTCAAAAATGAGGTCACCGTAAGCAAGCGCGTCCCATGCGCCCCCCGCTGTCCATCCGATCTGATGTTCACGGACATTATTTTCACAATCATTCATGTGAAAGCTTAATCCAATTGTCAATCCGTCATGAGCTCTGAAGTCTTTTCCTCTATCATTGTTTCCTGGTCTTGGTCCTCTCGGTGCTGTCGGGTCAATTGCGACTTCATAAATATAGTTATTGAAACTCCTTGAAAGTGCCCAAAGCGTATTATCTGCTGATGCTGCTGCGGAGACATCTAACCCATTTGCACCGAGTGTCCATTGGACGAGTCCGTCTCGGATCATCGTGTTGTCAAAATCGAACATAAACTCAACGCTGTCGTCATTCCACCAATTGCTATCTTCGGGGTGAATATCTTGAAATATGTCGTCCGTGATTTCGACGAGGAAGTAAATCATATTAGGTTCTTTTGCGCTCCATGCGACGCGTCCACTGCCGGTAAAATCGCCTGGGGCTGGTAGTTCATTTCCTACATCTTTTAGTTGATCAAACGGGACAGCTTCAACGTGTTCCCATTCACTGATGTCCCCGTCAGGTCTAAAATTGGAAATTTGCTTGGCGATATATTGTTTTTTCGCGAGCAGCATAAGTCAGGTTTATCATACAAACTATCAGCACGAGAACTGATATGAAGGCAACTATGTTTTGAATGGAGATTGGAGTTTTGGCATGTATTTTCATGGTAATAATCCTTTTGAAAATTTTCGTTAAAATGTTAAACAACAGAATTAGTTGACTATCCATTAAGGATTTTTCTAAGAATTAGGTAAGCACCGCCAACGATAATTATTATCAATGCTACAGAAATTACGAGCGTGAAAAGTACCTGCAAGACTTCAACAAATATCGCTATAGTGACAACTACGATAATAATTCCTAAAATAATCTGTAAAGTGTTATTCATTTATCAATATGGATCCGTTACGAAGTATGGCAGGATTTGCATACTACAAAACTGAAATTTTATTAGCGTAATACCAATTCCAATTATTTTAATACGATTCTTCCGTAGGTCGGATAGAGGCACGAAGTCCGACATGTATTGATTGTCGCTATCATGTCGGGTTTCGTGCCTCTACCCGACCTACGAAAAAATGGGATATTATAAAGTAGAAATGGTATAAGATAAGGGAGAATGTGATGTTCACCTTTATCTTACGATGATAAAGTGTTGTGTGTCTGACCTAAAATAACGTCAGTTGGGGTTTTAGGGTTTACACTTTGCAAAGGATTTCCATTGAATTGACTATTATGCAGGACTTACACATTTCTCTTAAAGTCCCCTTGATAAGGGGGATTTAAGGGGTTAATAAAGACTAAAAACACTGAATATCGCACTATTTAACCCCCCTACTCCTTATCAAGGTGGGATGCGTAAGTCCTATTATGTAACAGTGAGGAGGCAGCTATTATTGTTTATTTCTTGAGGCTACCCCATGTGACAGTCAATTTCTTTTTTGGATCAACGGCGAGTCCGCCTTCCAGACCGCTGTCTTTGAGAGAATTAATTTCATCTTGGCTCAATACGGTATTGAAGATGGCAAACTCATCAAAAAGTCCTTGCATGTGTCGTTCTTGGTTGCCTGCGTTGTTTTTCCATGCCCCGATTTGTGCGACATCAAGGACAGCCAGATTGTTTCCCCAGTCGAGTTCTATATTTAGTTCACCGTCAATACAAAAGCGGACTTTGCCCTCCTTCCCACTGTAAACGGTTGCTATGTGTGTCCATTTATTCAATTCGCCACCTGTCACCCTGTAAGTAGCAAACCTATCATTATCACCAGGGTTATTGATTGAAAATTCTACTCTATTGTCCTGATGTAACTGGTAGTGAACATCTCCCCCTTTCCAACCGTTGTTGTTAAAGAAAGTTCGCCATTGACCGTCTCTGCCTGTGCAATTGAGCCAGTGGGCGAACGTTAACTCTTCAAACGATCCCATCTTTTGATTAATGGCAACCCATTCACTGGAGCCGTTTAATTCAAGTGCTTGTCCGAACTTTCCTGCAACGAATTTTCCACCTTGTAGTTCACCGTGGTATCCGTTTTTTGAAATATCTTTGGCATCACCGTCAAACAGCCACGCTGCGACAATCATATCATCAGTAATCTCTGCCAAACTGGCTATGTTGATTCCCAATATAAGCAATAGACTTAGGGCACATGTGCTAAATTTAAACATAATCTATCTCCTATTTATATACAAAATAAAGAATTATCAATGTGTTTCGTTGATAATTTAACACTGTTTAGACCTGTAAAATTTGTTTATTCTATCACAAAAGATATTAGCGTGCAACAAAATTGTGTTACGGTGTATACATCTTAGCTTCTGTTATATGGAACGGTGTCCAGCAAAACCGCGCGGGTTTTCAAATGCGTCTACCCATAAGTGGCACCATTGAGCGTGGTCTGTCAGGACGGTTTCAGGATTTTTTCTGCTGCGGACAATGAAATCAGGATGTGCGGTTCTGCCTGTATGGTGACCAGTTGTTTGGAAACGCAGGTCTAAGGACCACCTACATCGGTCAGATTTATTCGGTTGTGAACGGTGCGGTGTAAAACGACTGAGTAAGATAATATCTCCACGATAGCATTCCAACATCATGGGTTCAACATCGGGCATTAGGTCTGGTACAATCATGGTGCCGCCAGCTTTCTGATGTGTGAGGTATCCAATGTCTTCGGTAATACCGGGCAGTGCTTCAAGGCATCCCATTTCAATGGTGCTATCACCTAATGGTAGCCAACAAGTTACGATATTTGAGCCTTCTGCTTCTTCCATCATTACGCCAGCGTCTTGGTGCCAAGGCACACCGCCTGCCCAGCTTGCGTTTCCATCAACGACCGGGGGTTTCGCTCGGACATGTTGAATTGGGTTGCATGTGATCTCAGGTCCGACGATTCCCTCAATGGCATCAAGCAGATTATCGTTTCTCATAAAATCAAAGATGGCTTTCCCCCGATAGTGCATGATGTCTAATCCGCGTCCAATTTCACCTGACTGTGCAAGGAGTTTTCCGAAGCGTTTATCAAAAGGTTCATCTTCATATAGGTTCTCGATTTTTCCTTGCTGATGTAAATCGTTGGCGCGTTCAGAAATCCAATCTTCAATTTCATCTATTACCGGTTGCGTGTCTTCATCTGTCAAAGTATTTTTGACCAGCAGCACGCCAGTTGTACGGTAAGTGTCTTTCTGTTCTTGCGCTAGTCTCATAAGAGTTCTCCTATTAGATGCATTTAAGCGATTATTTTAGCATTAACACAATCTGTAAACAAGTGGAAATTATTTGGGGTAATATCAGAGGCATTCAATTGTCACAAAGTATCATTGTTGGAGGGGTTTCTAACCCCGATTTCTGCTGCTGTGTATCTCAATTCGGGGTTAGAAACCCCTCCAACAACGAAACCCGACAATTGAATACCTCTAGGGTTAATATGAATTGACATTCTCAAATGATTTTGTTAGACTCATGAAATGAAATAAGGAGGTGCATCAGATGCAAAACCGATCGATACCACTCACCGATGAACAGATGCGAGACTTTATCGTCAACGGATTCATCAAGGTGAAAACGGATTTTCCGCCAAGTTTTCATGAGCAGATTTACCAACATTTAGACGTTATGTTTGAACAAACTGGCAACTTGGGGAACAATGTCCTTCCCTTAATCCCTGAAATTCAGCAAGTGTTTGACCACCCAATAGTTGACGGTGCAATGCGGGGTGTACTTGGAACAAACTATATCATGCATCCGCACCGTTTCTGCCATTACAATCCGATAGGTGGGGGTGGACAAGGGCATCATAAGGATACTTATGAAGGTGATGAGCAAGTTCGTCGTCACCGATGCCGTTGGACGATGGGGTTCTATTACCCGCAGGATGTGACGGAAGACATGGGACCTACTGCTGTACTGCCCGGTTCGCAATATTACGACAGCGGCGAAAGCGCACATGAACATCCAGAACTTTCTCTGTGCGGTGAAGCGGGGACTGTAACTATTGTTCACTACGATTTGTGGCATCGTGCTACGGCAAATGAGAGTGATAAAAAGCGGTATATGCTGAAGTTTCTATTCTCACGGCTTGATGAACCGAGAACACCGACTTGGCAAAGTGAAAACGCTGACTGGCAATCTGTGGCAGAGGGCGTAGAACCTGAGCATCCAGAACTGTGGGAATCACAGTGGGATTGGTATTACGGAAATGAAAGCGGTTGTACCAACGGTGTTCCATCTGACGAAGTAACTGATTTGCTTGATACTTTGCAGCATGATAATGAAAAGATGCGGTTAAATGCTGCGTATCGTTTGGGGAGAGTCGGTGCAGCTGCTGTTCCAGTTTTGCAGAAAGCTCTACACAGCGGTAACGCATCAATTCAGAACTATGCGGGATATGCGTTAAGCCTTGTCGGTTCTCCCGCAGTTTCGGCACTCATTGATAGTTTGCAGGTATCAGATGAATCTGTTCGGACAACTGCAGCATACGCGTTAGCAGATATGGGTAAAGTGGCACAGGAAGCAGTGCCCGCGTTAACACGTGCTGCGAAAGACAAATCGCCTTGGGTGCGTAGGCATGCGATTGAAGGGTTGGGAATAATCGGACAGCAGATGGAAGAGGGGACCGATTTATCCCAGACGGTAAGTGTGATAACGGAAGGTCTGCGTGATGACTATTATTGGGTTCGGTATAATGCGGCGCGCACCTTGGCGATTTTGGGGCCGCTTTCTGAACCCGCACTTCCAGACCTGCTGGCACAATTGGAAGATGAGAACCGATATGTTCGTTTCAACGCTGCATTAGCATTGAAACGGATTGATACGCCAGAGGCAAGAGAGGTGTTATTCAGCCACCTGTTTTCTACAAGGTGGTGTGCGTTAACGACACGTGACACACCATTTTAGGTGTGGATTGTCTAAATCGTGCATGTTGTAATACCATTTCTATTAATTATTGTCTCATTTACGGTTGTTATGACTTCAAGGAGGCGATTCATCGTTTTCATTTGTTTCTGTGGGAGTTGCTGATTGTTTATCATGTGCTGTCTGGTTGGAAAGTTTATATTTTAGCATAAACCGGATATGTCGCCATGCGTCCTGAATAGCATTGAGTTTTGACTCGCCGCCACGGGGGTGATAGGTGATCGGAATTTCAAGTATTTTCAACTCGGACTGGACTGCTTTGATGACCATTTCAGAGGCGAATTCCATGCCTGTAGTTTTCATATCCATCCGTTTGTATGCCTCGGCAGTAAATGATCGCATCTCGCAGTGTGAATCTGATATATATGTGCCAAATAACAAGCGCAGCATCCCAGAAAGTATTGGGTTGCCGATATAACGTCTTGCCCACGGCATGGCACCCGGCAATATCTCACCTTTAAACCGATTACCTATCACAAAGTCGTATCCATTTTGTAAGGGTTTGAGGAACCGCTCTAAATCTGTGAAGTCGTAGGTATCATCCGAGTCTCCCATCACGATATATTGTCCTTGTGCAGCAGCAAAACCAGCAAGATAAGCTGCACCGTAGCCGCGTGTCGGTTGATGCACAACGCGTGCACCGAGACGTTTGGCAATTTCAACGGAACTATCAGTTGAACCGTTATCAGCGATGACAACTTCGCCCGAATACCCTAAAGATTTGAGGGTAGATTGTGCCTTCTCAATACAAATGCCAAGTGTTTCTTCTTCGTTGAGACACGGCATGACGATAGAGACTTCAATGGTTTCATTTTTCATAGGGTGCATGTTTTGCTATTCTGTCGCTAGATATTTTGGATGAGATTTGATATGTTCAGGATAGTTTATTTTCCATATTTGAACGTCTGGATGTGTGCCTTTTCCGTACGTGGGGACTGTGTGGACATTTTCGAAGGCACTGGAATGTTCTCCACGGATGAATAGTTTAATAGCCAAACTGTTCCATCCGACTTCTGGAACGTAAAAACTACTCCGTAACATCTTGTCCTTATCAAACAGGAAAACAAGTCCCCCCTTTTTTGTATCTTTAGGTTCATCAGACGAAATACGTTTGTTGCCATGCAATGCTACATAAGGAAGTTGGATGGGATCTTCTTTTTCAAACCTTGCTGTGATAGACAAGTCCGCAAGTCCTGTGCCGATTACATCAATGCTGTTTAAAGTAGTCGTATGTGTAAAAGGGGGTGTTTGCTTAATTTCGGGTTCAAGTGAGTATTGCGTTCCTGGGGAAGTAGGTTGTGGGAGTAATTGATGGAATGCAAAATGTCTATCAAGGTATTCGTCGCTACCAATAAAAGAATTTTCTCTTGCATTTGGAACTAATTCTAAACTAGTAATCATAAGATGTGTTGCATTATGTGTTTTGAGAAAATATAATGCTTCTGCTTCAGATTGTGCACAGAACACATGGCGGAGGTAGAGATGTACCAATGCGGTATGAAATGGTCTTGATCTGTGATCGTCTTTACATTTCCGTGGACGTTTAGTTGACTTCCATACCCCCAGTGAGCTGCTACGACGGTAGAATTATATGGAAGTTTACTTTTTATCCAATTAAATGCCTGTTTGAGGGTCCCTTGACCAGGAATTGCGTTACGACTTACAGAGTTTTTCTGTGTTCCTGTTAAGTATCCACCAGCAGGTGGCCAAAACAGCAGCAGTATTAACATTATAGTAATGAAACCGAGTGTGACCATTTTTGGATGAAGACCTTGTCCGAAAAGTTGGATAGGTGTCTGATTTGCATCGCGAAATGTAGCAATATGCTTCAGAAGAACTGCTGTCCCAAGTGCGATCGGAGGCCCCATAAAAAAACCGTATCGTAGCCCATTACGGGTGAAACTTACCCAGATAAGAAACCATACGAGCGTGATGATAAGAGGAAGTTCATTTTGATGGATACCATGTTTTCGTGTGCTTGCTATGCCAATGCCAATTACTGTTAACGGAAATGCTGCGATGAAAATAAGATCACACCAAAGTGGACCAATCCATCTATAAAGAGGATAATGAAGAAAAATTGTCACACTTAGGAAGAAAAGTCCAAATATAAAAGTAAGTGCATTCCATTTCCAAAAATAGTAAGGAACAGTCACAAGACTTATGCTTCCCAAAATAAACATGCTACCATAACTACTAATCCAATAGGTGAAATCCGGATCGCTTAATTCGGTCACAGATTTCATGAGTCTACTTTCCTGAAATGGGAAAGCAGTTACTGCGAAGGTATTATATTTCAAAATCACATAGATACCTCCTGCTGCAATACCGAACAGAGTGAGTCCCCATGCGATCTTGCGCGCATGAGGGCGCAGTTGTTTAACGAAACGGAGGAGTAGATATCTTATGATTTTGAGAATAAGGAGTGCAACGGATGGCGCAAGCATGAGCGGTCCAACGTATGTTGAGAAACCGTACCCGCTGCGGTATGCAGGACTGATCAGATATAGCCATGGAACGAACATTAGTACCCAGAGTATGTATTCTTTTAGGTTTTCTTCTACTTCGGTGGTACAGAACTTCCATATCTCCGCACTGAGGAGAATCAGGACAAATATTCCGAATGCTTCCCAACTCAGTCCACCCAGGAATACAATGAACCCGCACAGTGCGGTGGTGAGGTACCTGTGTCTCCCGGGTTGCATCTTTTCCTTCCAAAGGTATGTGATAATTGCAATTATCGCTAACATCCAACACCATGCGTCTCTGTCGCTAAAACCAGCGGCACTTCTGGCAATACTGCTGGGAAAGGTAACGAGAAGAACCCCTACAATAGATGCCAAAAGTAACCCGTAGTTAACAGTAAGGAAGAACAAGAGCAAGGCAAGTCCGAGAGTGAAACAAACAGTTGGCGCATACAACTGGACCTGATAGAGTGTTACTTTATGAAAGAAAAGTGTTATTGCTTTGTGCATATAAGCGAGAGCGTAAGAGTAGAGGGGAAGCAGCTGTCGATTATCTCTGCCATTTGGTAGCCATCGGTCCATGTCGTGATCAGGAAGGTATCCTTGTTCAGTGATGGTTCGTGCCTGTGAGTAGTAGAGGTAGGCATCATTTGATGTAAACTGCTGGTCAGGGAGGTCTGGAACATCTTTGATACGAATCCAGAAACCAAGACTCAAAATGCTGAAAAGAAGAATAACGGTGCCGATATTTAAAAATTGTGGTGTGCTTCTTACGGTTTTCCAAAAGCAAAACTGACTTTGCATCCAAACTCTCATTACTGTTTTCATTATTGGTATTTGAATAAAGTTTTTGAAGTTCTGCGTCTCATGTTACAGAGCGTGTTTTTTGTGCTAACGTTGTTGTAGATACTGAAGACGCCCCATCATCCGAATGCGTTCCGAACGTATCGCTTCAACTTTTTCTTTAAAGTGTTTCCGTCGTTCTTCTTGTGTGTGTATCTGTTCGACTTCAAGTGAAGGAGCTAAATCGGTTATGTTTATTGTTGGTGATGTTTTTGTGATGCGGGGTGTGATTTTATCTCGTAGCGGCGACATGCTCCGACTACCTCGAGAATTAAGAAACTGACTATTGTTCATAGCAAGCGTTAACGACTCACCGTTTTGCGTGAACGTAACCCGCTTAGGAGCAATAGTTTTGACGGTCATCTCACCAACTTGCTGCCCGACAGAAACGGCATAAAAACGGTTTGATTTGCGTTCTTGAATATATGCAGTGGCACTACTACCATCTGCTGCTATGAAAGTACCGAGTAAAATATAAGCAAATTCACGTAGTGGCGGTTCCCAGTTGAGCGGTCTAAAGATGTTATTGTCAATAATCGTTTGGTAAAACGCATCAATATCCGTGTATTGTGTGTCAATATTTTTCGGATAGTTTAACCGTTTTGTGTCCAAATTAGCAGTGGGTTTGTCCGTAAACACAATTCGTTCAGATTTAGATATATTGGAAGTATTTGCAGGTTTCCAAAATATTAATAACCCTACAATAACACATGCAATGAAAACAATAAGAGTAAATATCAGAATATACCTCATTGTTCTGATGGTGTTTCAGGCGGTGTAGGACGATCTCGCGGACGAGGTGGCGGTTTTGGTATCATTTCTTCTCCCAGTTTGCGGATTGCTTCCAATTCTTTGATTATCCCTTGCAATGTCTTAAGGTCTTTCGGTAGATCTCCACCGTGCAGATCTTGAAGGATTTCAAACCACTGCTGGATGTTATGAGGACCAGGGGATTCAGTAGGCAGAATTTCAGGAGGAAATTGCCTTTTGGGCTCGGAATCTTTAGAGCGTTGCACGTTTTCTGGCGTGTTCAATAGGTCGTGTGGATGTGGATGTGGATGTACATATTCATCCTGCTGTGGAGACTGTGTGCTCTGGTCTGGGACGACTTGCTGTACTGGTTCAGGTAATGATTTAAAGAGTGCATCATGGTCAGCCATCATCTTTTCAACCAGTCTTTCTGCCTCTTCTAGTTTTTTCATACGTCTTTCGTAAAACCGGGGTATCGGTGCTTCTGCTGGTAATGGATTTCCGTTCTTATCGGTATAGACAACGTGAATGCTCTTTGGAGCGATACGGTACATCAACAAATCATCTTTCTCTTCACGCGTGAGATTTACACCGGAAATTTTTGAGTATTGCGACTCCTCAGAGATATGGACATATAAGGTATCTGCTTTAAACGGTGTGAAAACACCATCAGCATTAACAGTCCCGCCAGCGATATCAGGATCTGATTGCGTTACTTGCAGTAATGCATGTGCACCAACAACACTTTTTTTATAAAGTTTACCTCATATTCCTCCCACGTCGCATCTGATGGGAGTCCAACCCCGCGAAACACAGCAGCTTTCCATGTAGGATATCGGGAATCATGTGGAGGTTCAGGATTATTTGCACGTTTTTGCATAGAATCGAGTATAAATCATTCTTGCAAAGCGATTCTGTAGTATCCAGCATTATGGAGAGGGAATCCTAAATCCATATAACGTTGCAGCCACTCATTTGGAGGATAAATCTTATTAATACGCCCCAGTCGCCTCTCTTTATAATAGGGCCCTGCAGGTTGGATTATCTGTGATTTCCACCACATATCATGCATTTGTTTTATAGTATAGGGTTGGAATTGCCTTTTAAGTGCCTTAATATCAAGGTTTTCCCATGCGATCTGGGTTTGGGACTTTCTTGTAGTAGTAGTGGCGTTGGTAATAGGTGTTGTTGTGCCTGCCTTGCTCTTGTTAGTTTTTTTGTGTTCCGGTGCTTGATATATATGGGTATGTTCTACAACCTCTCCATCTGGTGTCACGTGTTGATGCGATTTAGGAGTAGGGATAAGATGGAATAGGGAATGTGATCTTCTATTTTGCATGGTGACAATGACAGTGGTGCTGATAGTAACAATGGCAAGAACTATGATAAGTAAACTAATCTGTTTTTTCACATTAGCCTCCTCTGTTATGTTAAGAAACTTCACAAGTCATATAAAAAATGAGCAATAATAAGAAATTTAAGCCGCGTGATCATTGCCTTCATAAAGTACTACCGAACAAGCGTTTTGCATGAGTGTCAGTATTTTTTGGGATTTTTAACTCCTAAGTCCCCTTTAGCAAGGGGGCTTTAAGAGGAATGCGTAAGTCCTGATTAGAAAGGCCAAAGCCTATGGATGTGTGGAGTATTTATAGCATACGGGTTAGGACGAAGTCCAAATCGCCCATAGTTAGGACATCTCGAAATTTTCTTTGGACTATAGGCATAGATTTCAGAATCTGCACCGGATCCAAGATTTCCAAAAACTGTCGCACTTTTTTCCTGCAGTTCAAAAATTGATCCGCCAAAAAACGAACCGTCAAGAACGCCTCCACCGTTAATTTCCGCTTCTGCTCCAAACCCGCGGCCTTGAGTTTTCCGCCATCCAGTACTCCATTCCCATGAGGTGATGTATTTACCACCGGCATTACCTTTCGCTTCACCTGCAAGCGGGAGTTTGAACATGGTTTCAACAGCACCTCCAAGTTCAACACCTTTGGTTCGCTTCTTGGTGATATTTTCAATATGTACCAAAATGTAAATACGTATATCCTCGCTAGGTTCCCAGAGATGCTCAGAAGCTTCAAGATCGTCACAACCTTGATATTCAAAGTTCAACGAATTGTACCTAGCTTTATGGTAACTGGTTTTCTCAACTCTAAGGGTTATTCCCCCTTGTCCTGATGCAATAGGAAGCGGGTCGTCTTGGATCGGTATAGATATTGCTACTGGAAATTCAATCTCAGGTCTTAACTTACAGTAACTGTATTCTTGTTAACAAAGGCATCTGTATAGAGATTGATCCGGGAGACATTCTGTTCCCAACGAGGATCGTTGGCTGGATGCGTTTCATTATCTGCATGTGTTTGCGGATTAGATAATTTTCCACCTTCGTAATACCAACCTCGACCATTCACGGATTCTCCTCCATTCGTCCCACAAATAATTCTATTAGGAAAAGATCTGCCACGGGGATCCCAATTTGCTAATTCACTTGGTTCAATATCTTCTGGTGGGGTTTGCCTATGCCCTGTTTTAGGATTAACATAAATAGCTGACGGATGTTCCTGCGGTTCGCCCCCGAACCCATTAGGTGTCTGTGTCATAAAGACAATAGACACGACAAAAATCAATAAAGTTACGATTTGGAATAACTTGAATTTCATTTTTCTCCCTATACCACTCAGTTGTGGTGTTTGGATGTAGTCATTTTACATACACCCTGATGTAGTCATTTTACATACACCCTATTGTCAATTATATTTCTAACTCATCAAAATTGTCAACTGAAAATTAACACAATGCGATGCTACAAGGCAAACAGCATATAAGTCCCGCATTAGGTAAACCTAATGCAACAACAAAGGTCCACGACAAAAGGCGCGGACGCGAAAAGCTCACAAACACGAATGTCTGTGATAGGGATTTACAATTTAAAAATACTAACAAATGGGAGGAGACTAACCTATGCTCCCAAGTATGAAAAACAGCATAAGCGGTGACGCAGATTTCATGTGTTTCGGTCTACACCACCTCATGTTTTTACATGTATTAGGATAACACAAATTTCGGTGAATGTTAAACTTTTTTTCAAAAATTTGCAGAATTTTTCAGGATTTATGGTAAAATCTGAGAATATGTTGACACATATAAAAGAGGGTAACCCCCTTGCCAGTGGGAAAATTGTAAGGTTAACCCCCCTGCCCCCCTTGTCAGTGGGGGATCGTAAAGTTAACCCCTCTGCCCCCCTTGTCAGTGGGGCAACCGTGACGTTTCGTTAAATTTCAGTGTGTAAATAATTCTAAAGTGTAAATAATTCTAAAATCTACCATAGACTAAAAAGGAGCGTTGAGAACTCGGATGTAATTACTTTTTCATATTTGAAACAGAACTTTAGTTTTGAACGTAATAAGCATATAGAATATAGTAATGACCCTCTCTCACCGCCTACTACAAGTCTTAGTCATTCAGAGTCAAAATTGGCATTCACATCTTCACATCACGTTTCACAGCAATCGGAAAGTTACCAAGAAACTGCACAGCGTCCGCTAACAACACAAGGGCCGCGGCGTTTCGGTGCGACATGGCGTGCTATTCTCATCGGTACTGTTCTCACTGTCCCTAACGTCTATTGGATTTTAGATTCGGCAGGACAGGGATATCCGACTACGATTTCTCTCTATTTTAATGTCATTTTTTGCATCTTTTTTCTTACGGGTGCGAATTTGGCGTTAAAACAGACGCTGCCTCGTGTTGCATTCCAACAAGGTGAGTTGTTGACGATCTATGTCATGCTCGCGATTGCTTCCTCTTTGGCGGGGCACGATGTTCTACGTGTCTTAATCCCGATATACCTTATGCGTTCTAGCATGCAACACCAGAAAACGACTGGACACATCTATTTCATCGCTATATCCCTGATTGGATAGCGGTGAAAGATAGGGCATTTCTAACGGAGTATTACCGCGGGGAAGCGAGTTTATATAGTTGGGAGATCGTTCAAGGATGGTTGACGACTACCCTTGCTTGGGGTGGTTTTTTGTGTGCGCTTGTGTTCGTGATGGTTTTCATCAATACGCTTGTCCGCAAACAGTGGACAGAACACGAAAAACTGAGTTATCCGATTATTCAGTTACCGCTTGAATTGACGAATGTCGGTAAGACAAATTTGTTGACAAACAAGATGATGTGGCTTGGATTTGGGATTGCGGGAGCGATTGATATACTCAACGGCTTGCACTATCTATTTCCAAACGTGCCGGGACTTGGCGGTCGTCTTTACGATTTACGTCCATTTTTTACACAGAAACCGTGGAGTGCGATTGGTTGGACACCTATTGCTGTTTTCCCATTTGCTGTAGGTATGGCGTTCTTTATTCCGCTGGACCTTTCATTTTCTTGTTGGTTCTTCTATCTGTTTTGGAAGGCGGAACGGATTTTCGGAGATGCGTTGGGTATTAGAGGGCTGCCGAATTTCCCGTTTACTGATGAGCAGTCGTTTGGAGCGTATATCGGCTTATTCGTAATTGCGATTGTTGCTACACGGAAACATCTTGCACATGTGGTACGCGAAGTGTTCAAACCTCGGCAGGCGGCAGATTCGGACGAACCGATGTCCTATCGCGGTATGGTGCTTTGCCTTATTGCCAGTCTCATGTTTCTCCTCATCTTTTGCAACGCCGCGGGTATGTCTGTTTGGGCGATTCTGATTTTCTTCGGGATATACTATGCAATATCCACTGCTGTGACACGTATGCGTGCGGAACTCGGTTCACCTGTCCACGATCTGCATTTCATCGGACCGGATGAGATGATGCCGCGTATTTTCGGTACACGTCTACTCGGTCCTCGCAACCTAACGATGCTTTCCTATCTGTTTTCAATCAATCGTGCATATCGTGGGCATCCGATGCCGCACATCTTGGAAGGATTCAAACTTGCTGAACGTACACGAATTTCTAATCGCGGTCTCCTCATCGGTATGTGTGTAGCAATTGTTGTCGGGACGTTTGCGTCGTTTTGGGCATTTTATCATATCTCTTACATTGAAGGTGCGCGGGATTGGTTTGCGGGGAGACCGTTCAACCGCCTACAAAGTTGGCTCACTTCGCCGAAAGTGCCAGACGCACCTGCAATTGTCGCGATATGTGTCGGATTTCTGGGAACCGGTTTTTTGATGATTATGCGGATACGACTGTTCTGGTGGCCGTTCCATCCCGCTGGGTTTGCGATTTCCAGTAGTTGGTCAATGAACGTGTTCTGGTTTTCTATCTTTGTGAGTTCCGTTATCAAGTGGATTATTTTGAAACAAGGGGGGATAAGTCTACATCGCAAGCTCATTCCGTTTTTTCTAGGTTTGATTTTGGGAGAATTTATTGTTGGGGGTGTGTGGAGTTTGATCGGAATTACGATGGATAGACCGATGTATCGGTTTTTGTTTTAAAATGTAAAGTATATTGGACAAAAAATAAATAAAACCAAAATAAATTCGTCATTACGATAGAAAAATGGTATAATTAAATTGTTCAGTACGAACTCCTATTTGTACACTTTACTACCTATAAATAGATCACGGGTATATTCCTTACTATAACATTCTATTCTAACCCAATTTACCTGTCGGGGAAGCTGCGCGCTTGAACTACTTGCGTTATGAAATGTTGCTGACGTAACACCGTCTATTCTATTAGGAATACCGAGGTTCAAATGATTAAATATAGACCGTTCTACTTAAAAGATATAAGATACCAAAATCCAGTAACAAATTCGGCATAGCACAAAAAGGAGAGAAATGAAAATTGGGTTTGTCGTTAATGACATAAAGACTGAACAGCCAATATACACAACAACCCGAATGGCGATGCAGGCAACGAACATGGGACACGAAGCATGGATAATATCTGTAGGAGACCTCTCTTACGACCCAGACGAGTATATCAGAGCAGTGGCGCGGATGGTCCCGCGCCGCAATTACAAATCACATACAACCTATTTCAAAGAACTACAGAGTGATCGGGCAAAAATTGAACGTATCACGATTGATGAGCTGGACATTCTTTTACTACGTAACGACCCCGCAGATGACGCGATCAATAGGCCTTGGGCCCAAAACGCAGGACTTATCTTTGGTAGAGTCGCAATGCGGCACGGTGTAATCGTTCTCAACGACTCAAACGGGCTCGCAAAAGCACCCAACAAGATGTACTTTCAAGATTTTCCTGAAGAAGTCCGACCGAAAACCCTCATCACAAGAAGTCATAGCGAAATAAAAGCATTTGCTAAAGAGCAAGGCGGCACCATCGTCCTCAAACCGCTTCAAGGCTCCGGTGGCAAAAACGTTTTCCTCGTTAGACCTGATGATCTACCAAACATCAATCAGATGATAGACGCTGTCAACCGAGATGGGTTCGTCATTGCACAAGAATATCTGCCTGAAGCAGCAAACGGTGACATGCGGTTATTTGTGCTTAACGGCAAGCCGTTGCGATACCGCGGCAAGTATGCAGCCTTTCGTCGTGTCCGCATTGATGGTGATATGAGAAGTAACATTCACGTAGGTGGCGAAGTTCAACAAGCAAAAATCACCAGTACTGCTTTAGAACTCGTTGAAATGGTGCGTCCAAAGTTAGTGCAAGATGGCATGTTCTTTGTCGGATTAGACATCGTAGAGAACAAACTGATGGAAATTAATGTGTTCAGTCCCGGTGGGTTAGGTAGCGCACAGAAGTTTGCGAAAGTCACTTTCAATGTTGCTGTCATTGAAGCACTTGAGAAAAAGGTGCAGTATATGAAATACTATCGCCGTAACTTTGACAATGTTGAGATGGCGGCATTGTAAATTCACTACCTTGAAACCGCCATTACTCATGGAACCTTCTTCAGTCCCGTAGGGACGATATGTCTATAGAAAACTTGATTCGCGCCCCTCTTTAGTCCCGTATGAAGATTAAAAAATAAATTAGATAATTCTTAGAGATACTCGGTGCAGTTAGGAAAACGCACCATAAGCGTCAATTTAGCGACTACTCAACCCATTTCCCTCTTGTTGGAGGGGTTTCTAACCCCGATAGCAGAGGGCAACGGCATAAAATCGGGGTTAGAAACCCCTCCAACAAGAGGTTCATTTCTAAAATTGACGCTTATGGGACTGAAGACACTACCACAACGGATTTATCCTTTAAATTGACGCTATGGTGCAGTTAGGAAAACGCACCTACCAATACGCATCCCGTTAATTGGGTATTACTTGACAATCTGAATTGTACCCGTAGAAGCAACAGCGGATTTTGTCGGATCATACATCGCTTCAGCAGAGACAGGCGGCACTGTAAATGTGCCTTCAGTTACCGCTCGGAGTGCGTAATAGTATCTCTCCTGTCGTCTTAGTTGGAATGTGCCGTAAAAGACAAGGCGATCGTCACGTATGTCTACATAACTGGGTCTATACCCCTGCCTATTCGCTGTGGATGCACCTTCGCGAGTCACCAAACGCGGATTTTCAATCTCAAAACCGGCAGGCAACATATCAACAACTGCTACGTTTTCAAGATTACTTGTGAGTGCCTCAACAGTGATCTCAGCGATGACTAATTCACCTTGTTTAAAGTTGTTTTTGACTCTGGAACCGTCGGGGGTAAGATAACGACGTGTGAGTTGTAACTCGCGCCCATATTCCTCAATGTAGGAATCCCTGCTGATGCCAAAGGCTTCCCAATAATAGTAGCACGTGCCTTCACCTTTGACCGTAATATCTATCTTTTCACCATCCCAGTCGGATCCGGTGTGTCTTGCGCTCGTTGAATCGAAGTTGGCAAAATGTGCACCATTTCGGGTCAGGGTGCCCGTATATTTCTGGTTAGGCCGTTTATTCAGGAACTTACCGAGAGCTAACAAAGCGAACGCATTTTCCTGGGTATTTGTCCATCGTTGTCCTTTTGATGCTGCCTCGGTTAGACTTTCTACCAGTTTTGTAACTGCTGGATGGTTCTCTTTGATTTCCACCAGCACATCTAAGATAATGGCTTGTGCCCGAATAGAGGAGTCAAAATTCCGTCCAGAATCTCGTCCTTCCTTGTCATCTAAGGCTATTTCTTCCGGTAACATTGACAGTGCAGTCTCGACATCGCCACTAAGTGCAAACGCACCTGCAAGCTGAAACTGGCTATATACGTTAAGTTCGGTTAATCGGTTGTTTCTGAGGTAGTGCATCACAGATTTTTCAGGTTGCTTTGCTGCTGCCAACACATAGCAGGCATACGCTGCTCGCGCAAGGAGATATCTATCCGATTTGTCATGTGGTGCGTTGATACTTCCCCCACGCCGCGCTTGCTGCCTCAGTCCTTCCAGCATCCGGTTATAGACATTATCAGACACCTTGTAACCTGCTTTCCGCGCTTCAACAAGGAAATGAGAAGCATAAACACTGCTCCAATTGTTGATGTGAGACCTGCCTTGCCAGTAAGCAAAATTGTGGTCGGGGAGCAGCATATCTTCTAATTTTGTGATACCTGCGTTAATATATTCGTCAATCTTACCCTCCTCAGCTAATTCGGGTTCAACGATTCGCGCAAGGTCGCTGAGGTAAAGTAGAGGGAAAACACGGCTGGTTGTCTGTTCAAGACACCCGTGCGGATACCTCACAAGATAGCGAAGCCCGTTAGCAAATCTAACAGTTGGCAGTGGGGATACAGTCAGCATAAACTCAGATGTCTCTGCTCTCAGATTTGATGGGAAGATGAAATCTGCAGGTTCACCTTCTCGGACAACACCATGCCCCGTTTTGGTGACAGGTGGTGCGGCAGACCGAACAGGTAAACGCATGGGGGCAAACTGTATATCTTCACCGTTGCCAGTTGCAGATAAATTAAACGCCGCAATGCCAATTTCATCGTGTGTGACCACATCGAAATAGAGTTGTCCCTCTTTGCCCGATGCAATCTGCATCTGTTTTTCAAGGGTATCCCCTTTAGCGAAAACCAGATGATTTATTGAGCCGTTTTCCATTAAGAGTTGGACAGGTCCCGTTGCTTTTAATTTCACAGTAAAAGTACCAGTGTTTCCGGTGCTATTATAGATGGAAACAGGGATGCGAACCCGATCCCCACCAGTGAGGAAACGCGGGAAGGTCGGTGTTAACACAACAGGATCACGCACCTGTATCTTTTCAGTTGCTGAACCGTAATCTGCACCGGAAAAGGCAACCGCCATCACCCGCAATGTGCCATTGAACTGAGGCACTTTGAAACGCACACTGCCATGTCCTTCGGCATCTGTAGTCGTTATACCTGACCACAATGCAACCGATGATACACGCACGACGGTATCCGTGTTGAGTCTACTTTCCATTTCCGCACTGACCGTGGAGAGAACACTTTGTCTTGCAACACTAAACCCTCTTGCATTTCTGCTAAAATTCGCAATCCCACTCGCAACCGCACTATCAGCTTCAAGACTTTCTACTAAGCGTTCCTCTCTCATTAATTGGCTCCGCGTAGATGCCTTCTCCATCTCAGTAATTACCACATTCATCAAATCGGCAAGGGATTCAATCGGTTTAATAGGAAATTGGTCATCCTTTGTAATCGTATTATAGAACTCATAGGAGATCGTATTAAGTCTTCTCTGCTGATAAAAACGGTTGTGGGGTTGCGGTGTTTGGTAACCTGTAAGCTGAAGGATACCCTCGTCAACAGCTGCGATTGCAATTCGGTAAGGTTGTTCTTTCCGTTCACCTTGCACCTTAAACTTGATTTCCACCTCGCTGTTTGGTCGAATCTGTTCAGGTGTGTCCATCTCAACCTTCAATTCATGCTGTTCCGCATCAAGTTTTAACGGAACGACACCGAATGCTCGTGCAGGTGCATCCTTCTCTAACGATGTTGTTGAACGGATTAGCATTGCAGAGAGATAGACGTTTGGACCATAATCGTCCTGAACAGGAATCGTCAATGTAGCAGAATCTGCTTCAATCATGACCGTCTGGAAACTCAGCACCTTTTCACGTTCAATCGTTAGCAACACCTTGCCGGAGAAAGGTGCTTTAATGGTTAACTTCGCTTTATCTCCAGGACGATAGGTTGCTTTATCAAGTGTCATATCAAGTGTATTGGGGTTTTCCTTTGACCACGACACACCGCCCCATTCCGCTACATAGAATTGCGTTGAAACCTTTGCCCCCCCCTCAACATCCTCAACTTCAACGCGATGCACGCCATAAGCAACGGGCGTAAAACTGAAATCCGCTATCTCGTCTTCTGATTGGACAGTATAGGATTCTAATTCCGTTACTGTCGGTTTTGATTGGGTTCTCCAATGATGCGGTCTTTCAATTGCAGAAATTGTCACCTTCAAAGTACGCCCAGCTTCAACATTGCCTTCTGGGTCAATGACGATATAGTTGAAGGTAGCTTCCTCATTTCGCTTTACTGTTCCTGTCTTTGTGCGTTTGATGCCAACATAATGCGAGTATGGATGGACAGTAAGTCGTTTTGCAGCAGAAACTGCACGTCCGCCAAGTTCCTGAACTGTCGTGCTAATATTGGCATTCAGTGCTGATGGGGGTTTGAGGTCTTCAGGCAGCGTAAACTGATACTCAACTTTTCCATCTATGTCTGTTACCGCTGCATCCAGTTGAACCCGCTGGTGACTGAAAGTGCGGGTTGCATCATAGAAATTGAAAGATTGCCATTTTTCGGGTGGATCAAAAGACGTTGATGACAGGTAATAGGACGCACTCACATTTCTACCAACTGCGGGTGTTCCAAACAGGTTTTCCGCATTGACCTCTATATTGACCTCATCCCCTAACATGTAAGCGTCCTTGTCCGCTGTTATCGACACCTTCATCCGATCAGGTACAAACTCTTCAACCTGAAAATGAGCGGTTCCAATCTGTTTTTCATCAGACCATATATTGGCAGCATACCAACCTGTTGGGGCATAAGCAGGGATTGGGATCTGGACTTCGCACACACCGTCATTATCTGTCTGTTTCTGAATTTCTCGCAGTTTTGAATTATATGGTGTCATGATGTCAATCCGTAACGGCAAAGATGCCGGCACTTCGTTGTTTTTACCACGCACAATTCCGATAAGGTTGACTGTCTCTCCCGGACGATATACGCCGCGCTCTGTGTAGGCAAACGCTTCATTCCCATCCGTTAGATATGCAATACCACCAATACTGAAGCCGTGTGTAGAAAGTTGGTGCCGCTGTAATTGCAGAAGCGAGAAGTCGTTATCCTTTGTAACAGTCAGCAGGAATTGCGGATTATCTTTAAGCATATCTTCTTCTAACGTGAGTTTTGCAAAACCGGCATCGTCAGTTTCTCCAGTGAGCAAAGTTTTCTTATCACGATTATTTATTAGTTGAACTTTCGCTTTCTGAATAGGATCTAAGGAATCAAGCGAATTGACCCACACCCATAGTTCTTTGTCAATTCGTTTTGCCACAATGCCGAGGTCTGTGATGACAACCAATTGCTCAGTATAACCTCTCCTGCCTCTATCAGAGTGAACCACAACCTTAAACATACCCGCATGTTCATCAGTCAGATAATCCTTTAGAGATAACGTCGTGGTAACCTCTTCGTTTAGACGAGATTCAATCTTGAGTTCGCCCTGTTGAATCAGCATCGGCAACTTGTCAGAATATATCTTTGCAATCCCAAATCCGATCTGTTCGACGTTTGTCGTTCCTAATTTCAACTCCAATGCCCCTTTACGAGGCATGAAAAAGGATGCATCTGTAAAACGGATTCTCGGATGCAGATCAGGTACATTGAGTCTTCGTACAAAAGTGTTTCTTAATATTGACCCGTCCGCTGAAGCCACACCGCGTTTGATGTTCACCGTATATTCGGAACGAAATTTGAAATCTGCATAAATTTCTAACTGCTGATGGTTGGCAGCTAACTTGAACGGCAGAGATGGTTCAATATTTATATGGTCCTGAAACATCTCAAGTGTGATAGGTGAACTGAAATTAAGTCTTATGTACGCTATGCCATCTCGCTGTACATAGTCTGCCCGACTAATCCGAAGTTCTTTTATATTTGCGAGCTGAATGGGGGCAGCACTCGCCTCTTTAAGTCCGATTTCTGTTCCGATACACTTCAATCCTTTACCGATTTTTACCTGCAAAAACTGTCCTTCAAGTAATGGTAAAATATCATCAAATTCTATGAGGACAGATTTCGTTATAGGACTCTGTTTTTGGAAAACATAAGGGATTTCATCACCGCGCCCCGATAGTATTGAAAGGAACTCCTCTAAACCCGCAATGCTTACAGGATAGTTAAAGGTTACGTTCCCATAACCTTTCGCTTTTTTTAGGTCTTTATCATATCGAAATTCAATCACAGAACTTTCAACTTTAAAAGGTGCTGTTGAATAGGTGAACTCTCTCTTTCCTGTAAGCACCAATTTGTCCGATGGATCCAGTTTCGTAGAAATCTCAAAAGTGTAATCAACCAATGGAGCTAAAGTGCCTTCTAAAAATATACCAATTTGATTGTGTGCCATCCACCTTGCTTTTATTTCCAGTGAAGGTGTGGTCTTAATTGCATCTTTTGGCAGTTCTGTAAAAAGTAGTTTCTCATCAGCTATCGTTTTAGATAATGTTATTAGAAAATCCGCTACGCCACCGTTCTTATCTCGAGGTGCAAACGACTTTATACTGATTTCCGATTCTTCGGTCTCTTGTGCACTCGCAACATACGTTGAAAAACAAACAGCAGCGGACAGTAAAGTCGCAACAATAATGATTATGTGTTTTGGGAATATATTGGATTTCATGAGGATGCCTCCTATTTTAGAAGAAATTGGACATACAAAATATAGATCATTATAATGACACTTATAGGATTATTTTCGCATTTGTGTAGATTAGGTATTAACTTTCAAACTACCAATTAATGTCTTTATTGAACTCATGTTCGCCTTCTCAAGATATGTCTGAATACCTTTCACAACCTCTATAGATGCTTTTGGATTGACAAAGTTCGCGGTTCCGACTGCTACTGCAGAAGCCCCTGCGATAAAAAACTCCACTGCGTCTGTCGCATTCATGATTCCCCCCATACCAACAATCGGAATAGAAACGGTTTTGTAGACCTCCCAAATCAATCTTAATGCGACAGGTTTGATGGCAGGTCCGGAGAGTCCTCCCGTAATATTTGCAAGTTCCGGTTGTCGGGTCTCCGCGTTGATCGCCATACCGAGTAAGGTATTAATCGCAGAGAGCGCATCCGCTCCAGCATCTTCAATGGCACGGGCAATCACAGTAATATCCGTAACATTTGGGGACAGTTTCACCAATAGCGGTAAATGCGTTTTCGCTCTTACTTCTTTGACAAGTTGATGTGCTAAAGTGGCATCGACACCAAAACTCATGCCACCACAATCCAAGTTCGGACAGGAGATATTGAGTTCTATCCCAGCAACCCCATCTGCATCGTCAAGCTTCTCAACAACGATAAGATATTCCTCAACCGTTTTGCCACACACATTGACAATCACAGGCACATCAAAATCGCGTAGATAAGGTAACTTCTCCGAAATAAACCCATCTACACCTACATTTTGCAGCCCAATCGCGTTCAGCATACCAGACGGGGTTTCCATAATGCGGTCCATCGGATTGCCAGGCCACGGCACGCTTGTAACACCTTTTACAACAACCGCACCGAGCCGGTTCAGGTCAACGAAATCCGCGTATTCACTGCCATACCCGAAAGTGCCAGACGCAGTCATCACAGGATTCCGCATTCGTATCCCGCCAATATTCACGCTGAGTGAGATGTTTGAAGTTTCCATCGTGATTAAATAATAGCAGGTTTGATTGAAAATATCAAGGATATGTATAGTTTGGGGATGTGTAAAAAGTTTTGCTCCCTTTTGTTGTCTGAATCACGGAATTCGCGGATGACACTGAAGACGCGGAAAAGACCATGCAAATATCTAAATTTTCGCAATTCGGTGTCTCTGCTACATAGCAAAGGACTATATAACCGTTTCAACGACTTATTATTTGTTTTTCGTTTACACACAAACAGGAGACGTGCTAAAATAAAGTACATCTCCTAACGTTCCACCAGTAGTTGATTATCAATCAGCAGGGAAAACCAACGTCCCAGACGTTGATTCAAAATCAGGCACCAATATGTAGTGCCAAAAGGAGATAAAAAATGTTTAAGTTCAAGTCAACCCTAATCGCACTCGCGCCAGGGTTATTTATGGTAAATTATTTCAATAATTTACCATAAATAACCCTGCACTCGCGCTCCTATTCATTTTCATCGGTTGTGTAGGTAACTCTTATGCCTTTGAAAAGGAAGCTATTTATGAAAATCAAGTTGTGTATATTTTGTCTAATCTTGCTCCATCTGAGTGTTTGTATTTTAGAGTCAAAAATTGTTTTCTCCTCCAGACGCGGAGACGATCCGAACTTAAAACTCTTTGTAATGGAGGACGACGGCAGTAATGTAAAACAAGTTTCACATTCAGAGTATTGGGATAGCGAACCGAGTTGGCTTCCTAATGGGAGAGAGGTTGTATTTGTTAGAGATTTCACGCGCGGAGAACGGGTTGGTTCTAATTCAGCATTCTTAATTCTTGATATAAAAACCAGTGAAGAGCGCATATTTATGGAGAACCATCCGACTGATCAATTTCCTGCTTTGTCTCGAGATGGGAGATTGTTAGCATTCAACAGTGTCCGTTCGGGTATATGGAATATTTATGTATTGGACTTAGCGAGTGGTAACTTAAAGCAGCTGACAGATAACATAGTGAGTGAATGGACAAAGAGCATGGATTTGTCTCCTGATGGTAAGCAGATCGTGTATCATCATGAAGGGCAGAGGGCGATAACATTTGGGTGATGGATACGGATGATGGTCGTCCAAAGAAACGGTTAACACAAGCAAAACCGATCCATTTTTTCCGTGGAACACCACATTGGTCTCCATCGGGGAGATACATTATCTATAGCGAACAGGAACGAACACATGATATATTCACAGGGGCTGTTGCGATGCGTTTGTTCGTTATTGATACACTCACTAAACGTAGTGAAGAACATCGGTTTCCGGGAAAGACAACCATATCTAACCGTATGTGCTGGATGGGCGATGATAGTACTGTTTTACTCTCTTTGAGGGCAGACTATACAGTTGAGGAGACGTTTTCTGACATTTACCGGTATGACTTGGATACACGTAAGTTGACAAACCTTACCAAGCATTTGTCTGGAAGTGACTACGATCCCTATTGGATAGCGGGGCCTCTTTCGGTATTCTCCTCAGGGAAGTTGAGTATTCGATGGGGAGAGTTGAAAGCAGAATGATAATTTCTTTTTTACACACAAGTGTCTTTTATAGGCACTTGTGTTTCCTGCCAAATTCACGCTAAATACTGGAAATATATTCAAAATTAAACCTCAGGCATAGTAACATTGTCTGCACTTTCTACCTTAGCAGAAGCGGGAGATTTCCCAGCAATGTAGAGAAACCAGAAGGTTAATCCAATGGCAATGACTATCCATATTATACCCCACATCTCTGTGGAAGGGGGTGTTATTTCTGACAACATCCGAGCATCTGAACGTAAATGTGACCGGTCTAAAACATCGCTCTTTATGTCAAGAATCGCATAAAGACAACTTGTGATACCGATAATTCGTAGGACCCATTCATTCACAATCACCGGCAAAAACATACCAAAAAGAATGAGTGCTACTCCAAAACCGATACCAAACAGATAGGTAAACAGATTGGAACCAAAACCGATAGTTATCGCTACCATGCCGATACCTATCAACACACTCACCGCTTTGCTAAAACGTGTTCTTGCTGCCAAAAGCAGGATAATACCACCCCATATCAGACTACCAAGGTAACCTGCAGTTAACACCCAAAACTTGGATCCACCATAAGTATATGCATGCCCACCCTGTTGAGGATTAACCTGAAATTCACCGAATTTGCCACCGGTGACAACACCTGCCAACCCATGACTAATTTCGTGCATAAACACTACAAAAATCTTGAGCGGATACATTACCACTGTATCCCACAAGAACGCGATCCCAATAAAAATTAATAATAACGCAAAATAACGTTTAAACAATTCCATCATCTATCCCAATAATAATTCAGGAAAATATACAACCTATCACATAAATCGTAGGAGAGGTTTCTAACCCCGATTTACCGGACACGAGATACGGTGAATTTGGACAAAATTGCATTTATGAAATTCGCTGTAGACATACCGCAGTAGGTGAGTGATACGAATGCTACCATCAAATTGCTTGCATATTGAATGACAATCTGCTATAGTATATCACAAGTTAGGTAAATATACACGCAAAAATGATGGTTTACACCACAAATTACACTTATCGGAATATAAAAAAATGAACACATTCGGCCATCTATTTCGGATTACAACTTGGGGCGAATCGCATGGCGGAGCAGTCGGTGTAGTGATTGATGGATGTCCCCCACAGATTGATATTGATAAAGACGCAATACAATTCGAACTCAATCGTCGGAGACCGGGACAAAGCCATCTCACGACACCGCGGCAGGAGGAAGATGTCGTTGAAATACTCTCTGGTGTGTTTGAAGGCAAATCCCTCGGAACACCTATCTCCATGCTGGTGTGGAACAAGGACGCGCGCCCCGCTGCTTATGAACACCTGAAAAACCTATACCGTCCCTCACACGCGGATTATACCTATCAACAGAAATATGGGATACGCAACTGGCAAGGCGGCGGCAGAGCAAGCGCAAGAGAAACCATCGGACGCGTCGCAGCGGGGGCAATCGCAAAGCAGATACTACACAAACATAATGAAACGGAAACACTCGCCTATGTCAAACAAATTCATACGCTCAAAGCCACAGTGGATACTGATACCGTGACACTCCAGGAGATTGAAGCAAGTCCAGTCCGATGTCCCGACCCAATCGTGAGCCCAAAAATGGCGGAACGTATTGATCAAGCACGACGCGACCAAGACTCCCTTGGTGGCATCATCGAATCGGTTTGCCGTAATGTGCCTGTAGGTCTCGGTGAACCCGTTTTTGATAAAATCAAAGCCGATTTAGCAAAGGCGATGATGTCTCTACCAGCAACAATGGGTTTTCAAATTGGGTCAGGTTTTGATGGTATTACAATGACAGGCTCTGAACACAACGATGAATTCTATAATGATTCTGGGCAAATTCGTACACGCACAAACAATTCTGGTGGCACACAGGGAGGTATTACAAACGGAGAAAATATCGTGTTCCAAGTCGCTTTCAAGCCGACAGCAACAATCGGGAAACCGCAACAGACTGTGGATAAAGATGGAAACGAGGTGACACTACAAGCAAGCGGACGGCATGATCCGTGTGTGTTAGTACGCGCGCCTGCTATTGTAGAAGCGATGGCAGCACTTGTACTAACAGACCATCTGCTCCGACACAAGGCAAAATCATAAGAGATAATCACATGGATGGACAAACAATCATTACAACACACGATGTTGATGAACTGTTTATCTCTACCGTTGTTCGGTTGATTCAACGGCGTGCCTTCCCAAATCTGCGTAATATCATTGCTAAAACGCATTCAGCAGACATTGCACGATGGTTTCCGCGCCTACGGACTGAAGAAAAAAATAACCTTTCCACACTTCTAATTGAAGAAAAACGGATGGGAGAGGTCTTAAGTGAACTGAACAGTACAGAAATCAATGAGTTTGTTGCAGAAACAGAAGCGGAGGTCGTAGCAAATGTCCTGCGAACTATGGAAGCAGACGATGTCACACGCATCCTCTCTGATTTACCAGAAGAAAAAAAGATGAACTACTTACTTTCATTGAAGGAGAAAATTCTGAAGGCATAGAACATCTCCTTGAATACGAGGAGAAAACAGCGGGGGCAATCATGTCACCGAACTACTTCGCATTACGTGAAGAAACGACAACAGATGAAGCTACCGAGATGATTCGCGAACTCACCGAAGTAGAAATACCCCCGATCACTTTCTACGTCTATGTCGTTGATGATGAAAATAAACTAAAAGGTGTCCTATCATTACGGCAATTAGTGCAAACAAAACCAGATACACCACTCAAAAACTTGATGACAACGAACCTTTATACTGTTCACACTGACATGCCACAAGAAACAGTCGCACGTGCGGTGGCGCGTTACAACTTACTCGCTATTCCAGTCATCAATAGTATTGGACAACTGGTCGGTATTGTTACCATTGACGATGTTGTAGATGTCATTCGGGAAGAAAATACAGAAGATATGCTGAAGATGGCAGGCACTGGTGATTTGGATATCACATCACGTTCCATCTTTAGGAATACCCGGGCACGTTTACCTTGGCTACTGGCAAGTTTTGGAGGAGGGCTACTTGCTGTCTATATCATAGGAATTTTTGAAGAGGAATTAAAAACGATTGCAGCTTTAGCCGCATTTATCCCCATCATCATGGGAATGGGAGGAAATATCGGCACACAATCCTCTACCATTATTGTGCGAAGTATCGCAATCGGTGAGGTTGACATCAAGGACACATGGCGAGTACTATGGCGTGAATTTAGCACAGGGGCATTACTCGGAACAGCTTACGGTGTTTTACTCGGAGGGTTTGCAAGTCTGTTCCCCCACTTTCGGGAGTATGCATGGAAATTGCCACTTGTCGTTGCACTTGCTATCTTCGTGAACATGGTGATTGCAGCAACCGTGGGAACAATCATTCCGATGTTTTTCAAACGTATCCATATTGACCCCGCAGTTGCAACAGGACCATTTGTTACAACGGCAATTGATGTCATAGGGATTTTCACATATTTTCTGTTAGCAAAAATTTTCCTCTTTTAGGAAGAAGTAGACGAAATGACTACAGCAATAGAAATCAAAGGTATTGCCCCCGATAAGAGCATGGAAACTTGCGCGCGACAAATTATCGTGAGTTTTTACCACGAGATGATGTCACACAAGACTGGTGCAATTGAAGGGGAAAATATAAAATGCGTCCACGATATGCGTGCCGCTTCCCGAAGACTCCGTGCTGCAATGGATAACTTTGCAAATTGTTTTCAAAAAGAACCGTTCAAAAAACACTATAAACAGATAAGAACAATCACACGGACAATGGGAGCAGTTCGTGATCTTGACGTTCTTATCACTCGTTTTCAAAATGAGGCACAGACACTCACAGAAACAGAACAGGTTGATATTCAAGGTTTGATTGAACATCTACAGCAGAAACGGGAAGCAGCACGAAAACCGATGTTAGCACTGTTTATTGAACTTGATGCAAGCGATTTTGAAACACAATTTCTAACGTTCTTTGAGGTTCATGAATGAAATGGCAAAACCACACAAAATCACAGGACTCAATCCGAATGGCAGCTATCACGAGAACGCACTTATAATACTGCCACAAAAGGTTCAAGAGGTATACAGTTGGGAACAATTTATCCACAATCCTGAACAACGTGAAGAACTACACAACATGCGGATTTCAATTAAAAGACTGCGGTACACAATGGAGTTTCTTGCTATCAACTATGATAAAAAATTCCACGATTTTCTCACAACTCTTATTGAACTACAAGATATACTTGGGGACATTCATGATAACGATGTTGTGTTGGAAACGCTGACTGAGTATAAAGAAAACCATGAAACTTCTACTTTGTCTGGAATTGAGACACTAATCGCACGCACCCGCAAAAATCGTAATACAGACTATCAAACATTTCTCAAAAAATGGGAACAACTATCACAAGAAAATTTCAAACAAAAATTACTTGAAATAATTGCATCATAGATTACGCACACAAAAAACAATACTATGGTGAATTATTGAAATTATTGGGACATTTTTGTAACACCAATTTTAATTATTTTTATTCCATTCTTCCGTAGGTCGGGTAGAGCGCAGCGAAACCCGACAGGATAACCACAATCAATACACGTCGGGTTTCGCTGCACTCTACCCGACCTACGGAAATGGTATAACACCAACTTTTAGTTGTGCTACAAAACACCTAGTAGGTGCGGTTTCCTAACCAATGCAGAATACCACACGAGGAATGCTATATAGCATTCATACCGTTGATTTCTTGATTTGGCGTATTCTGCCGAATGCACGATTAATTCTAAAGTCTACTATAAAAGGAAAAAAATGAATACGAATGTTGTCGGAGTAGACATGGGCGGCACCAAAATACTCTCTGCAGTTGTTGATGGTGAAGGCAAAATACTTGGGACAGCCAAAATTCCTACGAACGCGAAAAGCAATACATCCATCGTTATTGATAGAATCGCTGATTGTATCCGAAAGGCTATTGATGATGCCCATGTTGACAAAAAATCAATTGAGGCGATCGGAATTGGCGCACCTGCAGTCCTTGACCCAGATACAGGTGTTGTTATCTTTGCACCAAACCTTGGCTGGAAAAGTGTACCGCTCAAATCTGAGCTTGAAGCACGCATCAACATGCCAACCTTCGTTGACAACGATGTAAACGTGGGAACACTCGGTGAACACGCATTCGGCGCAGGACAAAACGTTGAGAATTTAGTCGGCATCTTTGTCGGCACAGGTATTGGGGGCGGTATCGTTCTGAACGGACAACTTTTTCACGGGGCAAGCAAAACTGCAGGAGAAATCGGACATATCATCGTTAAAGCGGACGGTCCCAAATGTGGATGTGGAAGACGGGGTTGTTTAGAAGCTCTCGCAAGCCGTACCGCAATCACAAAACAATTGCAAAAAGCGATACAGAAAAAAGGAAAAAAGAGTATTCTTACAGAACTTACCAATGGGGATCTCGAGTTAATTCGCAGTGGTACTTTAGCTAAAGCACTTCGTAGCAAAGATAAACTCACAATTAAAGTATTCAAAGATATCACAAAGTATCTTGGTGTCGGTATCGGTTCTATTGTGAATTTCTTAAATCCAGAGATGATTGTGTTAGGTGGTGGTGTTGTTGAAGCACTTGACGAAACTTTTATTAAGAATATTAGAAAAGCTGCCAAAAAATACGCACTACCCGATACCTTAAAAAATGTCCAAATTGTGGCAGCACAACTGGGAGATAATGCTGGTGTGCTTGGTGCAGCAGCTCTCGCAAGACAAAGGCTCGCTGCAGGATAGTCAGGAAATTGAATAAAATGGACTGAAAAATATGGGGAGGATGGCGAAATGTTAGTTGATGATAATAGAGAAGAACATCGGATGATGATTTTTGGCAACGATAGCAGCCTCGTACAAAACCGGCTCATCGTTAACAACAAAACTAACGAATGTGGGATTCTGGCACAAAAAGTACATGCAGACTCCTATACCGTAACCTTATATGCATTGCTAAAGGATTACGGGCTCACACCCGTTTTTCGCATCAAACCGCGCATCCGATTCCATCGCTCTAACTACGACAATCTATCATCCAGCGCACCGCTCCAATATAGTCTCAACGATATTATCCATTTCGCTGAACTTAAACGCGGGACTGTTTTGATGGAAAAAATCGACGATGCATCACTGGCAGAAATACTCGGAGACGCACCTACCCTCGTGGGAATGACCGATGATCCCGCCTTGCAACTCGTTTCACAACGTGATGTATCCCTCCGTAACCCACCTTTCAAAACGAAAACAAAAGTTTTCGGTAAAAGCGAAGACGAAGGCGTGGAGGAGGCAGGTATCCCCATCGGCTCATTCCTTGATGCACTCAACCAGCCACAACGGACTGAACAAATATTCAGAAAATATACACGTGGAAGCGAGTTTGCCCGTGATTTGCGGAAAGCTTTAGAAAACTACGAAAGTTACGAATTTCAATTCGGCCTCTATTCAAGGTATGAACGCAGGGACTGTGTCTTAGCAGGAGGTGATGCGGAAACCAGCGGATACTACAGAGCAACCTTTGATCCCTGGACCGCACTCGGATACATCCGCACCAGCGATAATAAACAGCAGTTTCAAATCTTGGCACATGAACGCGGCACCCGATGGGAGCACAAAGTGATGTTGGAAAAACTTGATGCGACCACATTGAAACGCCTCTCTACTGAAATTCCGATACTCCGAAGTAAATTCCTCATCGGACGCGTCTTATCTAAGAGCCAAACAGCTTTAACACGTTTGGCACAACTCCGAAAATCACAACTCAATTTGACAACCGATTTAGATACAGGGTACACACTACATTTAGAGATACCTACTCCTGAAAAACGCTTCTCAGTGATAGACCATCGCAGAAAATTACGCGCCCTGTTTAATAGCAAAGGAGATTACCGCCTGCATCCGCTTAACGGAGAATTTGTTGAACAACATCTGAACTTAGCAAAAGGTATCCGAGACAGTGTCGTATGGACACTTGACAATGTTGACCTGCTATCAGGACATCCGCCAATTACCGATGCAGATGAGGAATTCAAGGTTACGAAAACACTGCATCAGAACAGATTTGTTGTGCGCTCAGCGAAGGAACTGCGTGAACGTCTCCCCACAAACGGATTTGAGAAGTGCTGGAACGAATCCATTGACGAGGGAGGTTATACAGTCCTTAGCCAAACAACTGGCAGAGTCTATGCAGTGAATTATGGTCGGAAGATAACCGGCAATATACAAAAAGGCGAAATTAAAAAAGACGAAGCAACACACTATTTCTCCATAGAATACTTAGGAATTGACCCTTCGCGTGCAGAAATTTCACACTATGAGGTGCCATCGGAAACACAACGCAGTTTCTTTGACAAACTTTTCCGACGAAAACCTATCCCACCCTTCTATAGCCAACTGATGCAAACCGAAACGCATGTCGTCAACGAAATGAAATCACTTGCACGCCACTGCAAAGAGAAGCTGAAGATTCCATAGATATATTGAGGGGGGTAAAGCTATTCCCAGACAAAATCGCGGATTTCCCGATCGTGACCGGGGATCCCGCTCCTACAGAAATCAGCCATCAGATAGCCAATCCCCTCAAATCTATTGGATATCTATTGGATATCCCAATAAACAGACCTCAAAAAACCTTCCATATCACTACTACATCATATATAATATTAACAAACATAAATTAACCTCAAAAAACACGCAAAAAAATCACAATATTTTGCAGTCATTCTTCACTAAAAAGGGCAAAATAGAATGCAACAAAATCAGGAAAATAAACAGAAAAACAAATACCTCAGAAAAAAATTTATTTTTTCAAAAAAACCTCTTTCAGACCTTGTTACGACTGGGTTAATAGCAGATTTTCAAAACATACCACGGTATGTTATTTCATACCACGTGGTATGTTTTGAAAATCAAAGTTAACAAAATTTTTGTTGAATTATGAAAATAATTCGAATTCGTATAACAAGTCCAAAACAGGAACAAAAATACACAATAAAAAAACGATAAAAAAACCATTTAGTTGTTTTTTCAAAATTCCGCAAATTTAGAAAACCGACATAAACCCATACCACAACACGATCGAGAAGACTTCTGAAAAAATTGAAAAAATCTCGAAAAAACAACTAAAAATTCCACGATTGAGACAAGGATCACAACCAAAGGCATCCCTTACCTAAAGAAAGAGGGAAATTCAGGGCTGAAAATTCTTATGAAAAGTGGACATTTCAACAAATGTATGCCTTTATGACAAACCCGACTCCATGTTGAGAATTTATTCTGAATTGTGTTATAATAGTTTCGATATGTCTTAGGTTTATAGAAGGAAATCGAATTGAAATTTGTAGATCGATAGGTAGGTAAAGATACATGATACAAAAACTTGAAGTTAAGGGACTCAATAACCGTCTTGATGCTGAATTTGACTTCAATCAAGACCTAAACATATTTACTGGACCTAACGGTTCAGGGAAAACGACGTTGTTGAAGTTAATATGGTATTTAATTAGTGGACATCTCAAACAGATTCTTTATGAAATACCTTTTTCTTATCTTTCAATTGAAACTGATCAGTTTTCTCTAACAATGGATCAGAATCAGTTTGAAGAACTTAGATTGGGTTATAACTTTTCAAGTAATCGCTCCAGTGAAAGTGGAGGACGAGGTATAAAGATAGATCCTGAAACCAATACAATTGACCAAAAGAATGTTGATAATATAAATAAACTTGAGAAACGAATCGCCGAATCATCTAATGGAAGTCTTTTTTTCCAACGTTTAGGAGAATAGAAGGCGGTTTTTCAATTGGTTCCAGAAGTTCGGCAGATACTGAAGGCGCAGCTGGGCTAAAATTGTTAAGTTCAACGACGGAGAGGCTTCTGACAGCACTATCACAACTATCAGATGATATGTCTTCCGAAAGACACAAGTTCATAGCCTCAGTTTCAACTATGGATATAATAAAACTGCTACCACAGAAATACGTTGATATATATCAAGAGATCAACACGCTTCAATCCCAGGTATTAACAAACATCTCAAGAGAAATGAAAAATAATCAGGATATAATTTATGAAACTTCTAATAATGCTTCCACACTTCTGGAAGCTATTCAGAAAGTTGATAAAGAAACAGAACAATTGAAAAAACCGATTTCTGTGTTGGCTGAGTTGACTCAAAAAATCCTAAAGTACAACGCAATTCTAATAACCGAAAAGTTAGTCCTTGGAGAAAAGATTGATGGCATTGTCTTTGAAGAAGGGAATGATGATATCGCAATTGAAGAAATAAATGATGCGATTTCCTCCGACAAACTTTCCTCCGGTGAAAAACATATGCTCAGTTTTTTATGCTACAATGCTTTTTACAAAGATACGGCTATCTTCATTGACGAACCGGAGTTAAGTCTCCATGTAGATTGGCAAAGTCTCCTCTTAACTACATTACTTGAACAAGCAACAAACAACCAGTTTTTCATTGCCACACATTCACCGTTCATCTATACCTTGTACCCGGATAAAGAATTTATGTTATGTGACCCTCGGGGACATCAAGGAGATATTTAATGCCGACACCGAATCCAATGACGGTAGACCGCTTAGTCGGTGTTCTGCGAAGTTCTCACAAACCGAATATTGTGGTTGAAGGAAATGACGATGTGATCATCTATCGGAAATTAACTAAGAGAATTGGAATCCTTGAAGTAATTTTGCGTCCCTCTGGAGGAAGATATAATTTACTACAAGTCTATGAGCGAAGGAGTGAATTTGGCCACATACCTATCGCTTTTATCGCGGATCAGGATATGTGGTTGTTTTCTGGTATTGAACATGGTTATGATGATGTCATTTGGACTACCGGATACAGTATTGAAAACGACTTGTATTCAGATGCTGACTTGGAACGTTTGTTAGATGAAAACGATAGAGCGGAACATCAACAAATTCTGGATTCAATCAGCACATGGTTTGCATTTGCTGTTGAGGAATATTTAGCAGGAAATTCACCAACACTTGATCTGCATTGCGATGAAATGGTGCCACCTGGCAAAACTGAATTGGATGTGGATTTTTGTACGCGTCAAAGTTTTAGAACTCCTAACCCCGATCGTGTTCAACAAATCAGATCCACCTACAAACTTCTACTTAGGGGAAAACAACTTTTTTCAGTTACTGGTTCGTTTTCTGAGCAAACCTGCCCAAGGTTTTGAAAAGGCAAGCCTTAACGATTACGCACTTTACAACTTAGCACTCAGGATGCCTGAAGCACACACTTTGTTGAACAGATTAATGGAAGAAGTAAAGCAAAAAATTACAGCACATAACCAACTTCCTGAAACTTCATAAAAACGATAGAAGGAAACACCAAAAAATAAATGAAAAACCGCAGAAAAGTCCTTATCACTGGTGCCGCAGGTTATATTGCCGGACGGATGCTGCCCGAATTCCGCGAACGCTACGATCTTGTTCTACTTGATATGAGAACCACAAATAGACAAGAAAAACAAGTGGAAAATATACAGATCGTCGACGTTAGCAACCCCGACAGAGACCTATACAAACACTATTTTGAAGGTGTTGATGCAGTTGTCCACTGTGCATTCCAAGGCGGCGGTTTTGAGAACGAACTCAATAACATTCAGATGGCATACAATATCTACCACACCTGCTGGGAAACCGATGTCCGACGCGTCGTTGTCTGCAGCTCCAATCACGCAGCAGACTTCTATGAACGTCTCATCTGGGCAGGCAAATGGGATTTCGTAACGCCTGAGATGCGTCCGTTATCAGATAACTTCTACGGATGGGCAAAAGAAGCGTATGAACATCTCGGATTTGTCTTTGCTACAGGACATAGAAAAAATAAGAAACTGCAGAACATCCAAATACGAATCGGTGCTCCACGAGAAACAGATATGAATGACATCACAGCAGATAATTATCACAAAATGCACCGCGCACTTGGCGCATATTTGAGTGTTCGCGATCAGGTACAACTGTTTGTCAAAAGCATTGAAACAGAGAATATAGAGGACGAAAATGGCATCCCATTCCAAATATTCTACGGTATCAGCGACAACTCCCATAAGTTTTGGAGTATCACCAACGCACGAAAAGTGATAGAATATGAACCGCAGGACAACAGTGCTTACCGTTTCGCACAACGCATAGCTGAAATACTCAAACAGAGAGAAGAATAATACTATTCCTAATTGATAATGTCTCATTAGTTGTAGAGATCTGGTAGGAGCGACCTCCCGGTCGCGACCCGGGGAATGCCATAGGGCATTCATACCCGGGGAATGCTATATAGCATTCATACCGTTGATTTCTTGATTTGGAGGTCGCTCCTACAGAAAAGAGACCTTCAACCAGCAATAACAGTGGAATTCCTTAATGGGACAATATTATTTAGAATTGGTAAAATAACATAAATAATACCATTTCTATAAAATAAGATACCATTTGTCAAAATGTTATGGTAGGAGCGACCTCCCGGTCGCGACCCGGGGAATGCCATAGGGCATTCATATCGTTGATTTGGAGGTCGCTCCTACCGAAAAGAGACCTCCAACCAGGGATAAAAGTGAAATTCCTTAATGGGACAATATTAATTAGAATTGGTATAAATATATTTTCCACATTGATATGAATACAACAGCAATCTCAACACTCATAGAAAATAAAATTACCGAAAAGATATTTCCTGGTGCCGTTGTCGCAATCCTCAAAAAAGACAAAGTCATTTACCACGCGGCATTCGGACAACGTATCATAAAACCGAAATGTGCACCGATGCTCCCCGATACACTGTTTGACCTCGCCTCCTTGACGAAACCTATTGTCATCGGAACACTTGCCATGCAGTTGGTAACATCCGGTGACTTGTCGTTAGACACACCCGCACAGACATATCTACCCGCATTCAAACGACCACACATCACATGCCACCATCTCCTAACCCATACCTCTGGACTACCTGCATGGAAACCGCTCTACATAGAAACCTCATCACCAGATACCGTGATAGAACATCTGGGCAACATACCGCTTGAATCCGTTCATGGAGAAAAGGTGACCTATAGTTGTTTAGGATATATCCTGATGGGAAAACTCATCGCCACTATCACGGGCGAATCTTTAGACAGTCTGGCACACAACGGCATCTTCAAACCCCTCGGCATGAAACGCACACTATACAATCCGCAGCAGCAGCTGCACGATAACTGTGCGGCAACAGAAGATTCAAACAGCTTCGAACGCAGAATGGTAAAATCGGGGCAACACGGACGCTATTACCGCGGACACAATTGGCGTAAAGGTGTTATTATCGGAGAGGTCCACGATGAAAATGCCAATTTTCTGGGAGGGGTTTCAGGCAATGCAGGACTATTTTCAAATATAAGAGACCTTATCACCTATTGTCAGATGTTACTCCAAAATGGAAACTCGTTTTTGTCCGCAGACAACATCAAGGCATTCGCAACACCACAGACACCACCCACAGAAACCGAACAACGGAGTATCGGATGGCACATTTTAGAAGATGGGTCCATGTATCATACCGGCTTTACTGGCACTTCAATCCGAATTGATCTTAATAAAGGGCTCGCTGCAATCCTGCTCACAAATCGGGTACACCCAGATGCACAACGCACCGGCATCATAGAATGCCGCAACCAATTCCACAGGATAGTCTTCGGATGATAAAACTCGGCATAACCCACCTCCTAACAGAAAAACAGGGTTGGTTAAACAACAAATCTATCGGATTGATAACAAACCACACGGGTGTTGACGAGAACTTAACCCATACAATTGAACTGTTGAGGACATTCAATTTAGTCGCGTTATTTTCACCAGAACACGGATTGTGGGGAGCAGCACAAGACGGTATCCAAATCGCAAATACAAAGTATCTCCAAAATCAAAAGAAAACTGACACAGAAACACAAACACTGCAGGTCTACAGCCTATATGGAACTGACACTGTTCAATGGAATGAAGCACTCCAGAACATAGATGTTGTCATCTACGATATACAGGATGTTGGTGCACGCTATTATACATATCTTGGTACACTGCTGGAAGTGATGAAAACCCTTGAAAGTACTATAAATATAGGTAAATATGTGGAGTGTATTGTAGCGGATCGGCCAAACCCTATCGGCGGCAGCCACATAGAAGGACCGATGTTAGAAGCCACCTATACCTCTTTGGTAGGACCATACCCTATCCCTGTCCGTTATGGACTGACAATCGGTGAAGTCGCACTGATGTTCCATACTGAACAAAAATTCCGTTTTCCACTGAAAATCGCTCAGATGGAAAACTGGTGTAGAGAAATGTGGTATGATGAAACAGGGTTACCTTGGGTAACGCCTTCACCGAATATGCCGACTCTTGATACTGCCACACTCTATCCCGGCACATGCTTATTTGAAGGCACTAATGTCAGTGAAGGACGCGGAACAACAAAACCTTTTGAATACATCGGGGCACCGTGGATAGATAAAGAAACATGGATAACTGGCTTAAATGCATGCAAATTTCCAGGTGTCCTTTTTCGTCCAATTGTATTTACACCGCAGTTTTCAAAGTATAGTGGTGAGACGTGCCACGGCGTTGCCATACACATCACTGAACGAAAACAGGTGAAACCTATTGAAATTGCAGTATGGATGTTACAGTTATTACTTGATGAACATGCAAATGACTTTGAATTCCGAGAGTCACATTTTGATAGATTAGCAGGAAGTTCAGAACTTCGTGAAGCACTGTTAACAAAAATCTCCTATGAGAAAATTATTGAGTCATGGTCATCTAACCTTGCTCAATTCCAGGAAAGACAACAACCTTACTTGTTGTATTAACCGAACACTGACAGCCAATTACTATGAAACCATTTTACGAACTAACACAAAAACATAAAAAGAATGTTGTTGGACTCATGAGCGGCACATCTGCAGATGGAGTAGATGTTGCACTTGTTGAAATCACAGGATCCGGTCTGACCACAGATATAGCATTGATGGTGTTTGAGACAATTCCATATACACCTGAAATCCGCACGAGGATATTTGACCTTTTTAATGTAGAAACAGCACGAGTTGATGAAATCTGCACAATGAACTTTCTGTTAGGAAAACTATTCGCAGAAAGCGTTTTGACGGTGTTAGAAAAGGTTGGCATCACACCAGAACAGGTTGATCTCATCGGTTCACACGGGCAAACGATACACCACATGCCCACGGCAACAGTCCCCGCCACTTTACAGATTGGTGAACCTGCTGTGATCGCACATGAAACAGGTATTCCAACCATTGCTGATTTCCGTGTCGCAGATGTCGCCGCTGATGGTGAAGGCGCACCACTGATCGCTTATCCCGATTATCTGCTATTCCACCACTCTACACAAACAATCGGTCTTTTAAACATCGGAGGTATTGCGAACCTCACAGTGTTACCAGCAGGAAAAGGAATTGAAGCCGTACACGCATCAGACACAGGACCAGGGAATATGATCCTGGATGCATGTGTTGAAAAGATGACAGATGGCGAAAAGCAGTTTGATGAAAATGGAGAATTGGCAAAACAAGGCTCAATCTGTGCTCCCCTCTTAACACAATGGCTAACTCATCCGTTTTTTGAATTGACACCCCCGAAAACAACAGGACGTGAGATGTTTGGTACGACTTATGCAGATGTGTGCCTGCAACAGATAATGACACAGGACATTTCAAAGGAAGATGGACTCGCAACATTAACTGCACTCACAGTTGAAAGTATCTCCCAATATTATACGGATTTTGTTGTATCCAAAACACCTTTAGACATCCTGTACGTCAGTGGGGGTGGCGCGCGAAACCCGCTGATCATGCAAGGTCTTGCTGATACACTCACACCAATCCCAATTGTCGATGTTGCAGAAAAGGGGGTTTCAGGCGATGCAAAAGAGGCGATCGCTTTCGCTATCCTCGCAAACGAAGCAGTGCAAGGTAATTTTGGGAATGTGCCGAATGCAACAGGCGCATCATGTGGAAAGATATTAGGCAAGTTCGTTTGTCCATAATTCGGCTAAAAGTTTCGTCTCCCTATTTGGTATAACCTTATTTTTTTCTTGATTTTTTTGCAAATTTAGTACCATTTTATTACAAGGATGCCCAAGAGTAACAAGAACACGATACACCTAGCACGTATAGCGTAACAACCCAAGGCACCGTTATAAATGCAGTGTCTATCTTATAGGAAATAAACCGATGACGAAAAAACTTTACTGGGGAGTCGCAATAATGATAGTGGGTTTCGTTGCTTTGCAAATCTATTTGCACATAGACTTGGAAAACTTCAAGGACGATATTAAAAGCGGACCAAAAATAAAAACCGAAACCCCAACAACGCCAAACGTCGTTGTAAGTGAAGATACACCTATTGATGTTTCAAAAGACGATCCAAACCAACCGATAGAGCATCATGATGAGCAGATTGTTGAAGTTTCTAATCAAAACGGACAGCAAGAAGTCAACACGGCTCAAAAAGTAAATACGTTTGATGAAACCGACGCAGATGTACCTGTTTCACCTTTTGGCTTCGGCCCCTATCCCATTGTTCCCGATGAAATTTCAGTACCCCCATGGGAAATACACACACAGCCGCATCATGAATTGATAACAAGAGTGCGTATCAAACTTTGGAAAGAAGGTGTTAAATCTGATGGAGCTACCATGGAAAATGGTTTAATTTATCCAACGGTACGTGGAAGAATCTATATCCAAACTAACGGTGAAAAATATACAGATGGTTCAGATATTCTATATGGACGCATGAAAAGTCATCCCGATGACGACATTGACCTGAATACAGGCAGTTTACCAGATCTATCTGGATTTGAAATCTTTACTTTTGAGGATGGAATTGATCCGTACTCATATCTAAATTTAGAAAGGAAGGAAAAATGAAACGATATTTTGTTGTTATGATTATTTTATTCCTCTCTGTTAGCGCGACTATACTCACCTTAGCTGAATACAATCCCTATAAAGTCAGTGATTATGCCTACGAGCACCGCATAACTGACCATGAAGGTGATGATCCATTTGAATATGAAAGGGTCAGCCAGAATGTTTATGATGTTGATGGTCCTAGACGCGATCAAAGTGGGGTATACGACAGATATTATGAATCGGTTTTATGGAGTCAAAGTACTGTTGACGTATCTCAATACTATAACGACTCGCATCATGTTAGTTGTAGTACAACAGTCGGTTATAATCGTGGAGCACAAACCACCTTTGGTTCCTATTATGCCGAAGCAATCCTTTACCATGCAGTACAAAAAGGACTAACTTTAGATCCTAACTACCATCAGAGGACTTTTGATAACACAAACCCAGACCTAAATTCAACTTTTTCAGGGTATTTTAGGGATTGGGCTTTTGCCTTTGGTTCATTTACAGACGAAATGGATCCTATTGCTTCATTAGAGTTTTGTTCAACATTTGGTCGGGTAAGAGCACCAGTGACAGAAATTTTGGATGCAGGAGGTCCTATAGAAAATTTAGCAATTCCAGAAAATATGAGAAGCAGAACTGTAACCTATAATGCGACCTCACGAGCATCTGTTAATAGTGAATGGATTGATGTCACAATTTGGTAAACAAATCAAGTTGTCACCTATTTGGGTAAATATGTTTCGCTCATGTCAAAATTGAGTGCGTTTATTTATGGTAGATTAAACAATTAATTATATACACCATAAATGAAGTCAATGTATAGTAAGTACATGCAGATTTAAATTAATTTATGTTAGCACACTTTCTTGACATGAGCCAAAATATGTTTTTATTCTTCGGTTGTGTGCAAAATTTGCGTAAGTCTTAATAATATCAAAATCTGACGCGGAGAGAAATACGATTATTGATACCTAAATCCGGTTGTCGTTGATAGGCGTAGTCCACATGAAACGCTGCCCCCGTAACAAATCGGAGTTGAAGTCCGGCACCAGCAGTGAAAAACATCGCGCGGGAAGTGCCGTTACGACCATCTAACCCACAGCGAAGTGCTAACAACTCAAAGAGAACATATTCTGCTCCTGCATGGAATTCATAGTCGTTTCGGGTATCCACATCGGCAGCCAAAGTGAGTTGACTGCTAAAAATAGGAAGTTGCTGATGGTAAGCGATGCCTATTTTGAAACGTGGCAAAATCGTCTCCGTGTGCGGGGTTTCATCTACAGTGTCTGGTGGTGTGTTCCAATATAGTTTCGTTGTGAGGAAATCACTTGCAACAACCCCGAAAGAGAATGCAGCCGGTCTATCTACATCCGTTTTTACAAGCATGCCGATATCGCTCCCACCACCAATAGCGTTCGTATTCCGATACGCATCAATATAGAGCAGTTTCAGGCTTGCACCGAAATGAATAGACATATCTCTTGGCAAGTTTGTGAAGCTTCGAGCCCCACTCAGTAATATAGCATTGCTTGTATTACTAAATGTGTCAGCGACATAAGGACGGTTGTCAGGCCCAACAGGCTTGCCAGCAAGTGGGATACGTGTAAACGGAATATCATCCACACCAACACGTAACCAACTCAGACCAAAGGTCATTTTTGAAGAAAACGGATAGATATAACTTGCCACATCATACGCAGCAAGGTCCGCAAACGTGGCATGCATAAAGTTAAATTCGTGATGTGTCAACTGCGAAATACCAGCAGGATTATAGTTGGTAGTGCTCGCTTCATCTGCAATAGCAGTAAAGGCATTGCCCATGCCTAAAGGTCGTGCACCTGTTCCCAACGTGAGAAAATCTGCCGTATATGTTTGTCCAGCAGCAGACGGCAGCACACCATATAACAATAGTAGGCATATAAAAAGATATTTTTTCATGTTGATGTCTATTTCAATTTCATCATTTTCAAAATGTGGGTCTGGTTTTCTTCACCATCCAAACCTTCAACAATCATTTTTCCGTAGTAGACTCCATTTGCAACCTCGTTACCGTGACTATCCTTACCATCCCATTTTAGTTTGTTAAATCCTGCCCCTGGCGGTTCATCTGCTTCCAGTTTCCGAATGAGTCTTCCCGTAAGGGTATATATTTTGACAGTGAGTGACTTAGCAGGTCGCGTCAAGTCACATACCACAGTAGTTTCTCGCGAGAATGGGTTTGGAAAATTCAAGGGTTCCACTAATTGGAGTTTTCCGTGCACCTGAAAACTTATTTCACGTTCACTTGCATTTCCGTCAAAATCACTGGCAATGAGGCGAATTTGATATTCGTGGGGTTCAAGTTTTATTGAATTATACGTCAACACCACTTGCTTTGAGCCTGGATGTTGCGTCAATCGGTAATCTGTTTCTGGGATAGTTTCAAATTCACCAAGCCGTCCTAATGCCAACTGGAATGGACGCGTAATATAGTCAATACCACGCGCATCGGAAAGTGTTGCCTGAATCAGTGGTTGATCATCAACCGGAGAACCAGATACAAAGTGTTGTTGATTACCAATCGTCAGTTGGATGTCAGGTGGAATTGTATCTTCACTGTGCAGACATGTGATATGCCCTAAAAACGCTGTCTCGGCTTGGATAGTTCCCGCCATAGAGGTGTCAAATAGGAACCGGTCCCCTGCAGCAAAGGGTGTAGGGCCTTGCGTAATAAGTAGATTCAATCCATAATCGCTGTATTCAAAAGGTTCACCGACTGTTCCATATATGGGGGTTCCGTTCTTTGTTAAGACACCTGTATTTTTCCCTTCAACCTGAAACTCCGTTGAAGAAACGAACAGGATCAGCCATGTATCTTGTGGCATGGTTGTCTCTTCAGGCAGATCAATATATTGAATAGTACCATTCCCTCTGTTTCTGTTGAAAAAAGAGGACACATAAGATTCCGAAACACCCTCGCCACCTTCAAGTTCAGTAATACGGAAACGCAACATATCACCGAATTGAAAAGGTGTTTCACCAACTTCAAAGTCAATAGTAAAATTTAGGGTTTCAGGAAGTAGTGTCGTTCCTATTCCGCTAAAAGATACAATCGGGACTTCCCGGGCAATCTCTTCTATCCGTTTATTATCTGATGTTACCGCATCATTTGTTTCCTCTGGCATAAATAGCAGGCGATAGGTGCGTGCGGACTCCATGAGTACTATCCAGGTTCCTATTTCAGTTCCATCCGAATCAATAACAACATCATCAATCCTGCCGTCACCTGTGTTTTCATTCCGAATTCGGGTGGCACGTAAAGACGTATAGATGCTGCCATTAGGTCGTCTTTTGATTTTAGAATTCAGCTTTGTCCAATTTGCTATACCATCAAGCCAAAGGTATGCGCCGATGTTCTTGATACGCTCTTCTAAAGCCGTGCTGACGTTTCCTTCCACGGCTTGCCTATCGTCTGACAAATCCATACCACTACCAAATAGTTCACGTATGACCTGCTGCTGCATTGCGGTAAAATCAAAATCGAGTTCAACGGCAACTGGTGTCTGGAGTTCAAATAAGTTCCCGTCAGCATCGTTTAGATGCAAAGTATAACCAAATAATGATGGATGGGTCGGTAGTACCACCGGGCTCAACACACTGTCAGTCTGAACTTTATTTTGTACACTTTTTATATCAAGAAATGGTTCATTCGGTGTTGTGTCTCTGACCTTTCCTGTTCCACCAATAAAATACTCAAAATCCGTTTCTACAGAATCTAATACTATAGGTTGGGTTGTAAGAACAAAAGGTTTATTCTGAAAAATACCTGATGGAGTACTAATCCGTAAGCCACCATCGACACTCTTCACACTCGTTGGCTCTACTCCAATGACACTACTGGACACTGAAAGTTGTCTATATCCGATGTTATCTCTCTCATTATTTTCAAGCACTTTACCCGGTTTATCTGTTTCATCAAAAATCGGATCAACGTACACAAACACATCATGAACACCGATACGCAAAGATATCGGAATAGCAACTGTAGTAATAGGGTTGGTGTTGAGTGGATCGGGTATATACGCATTAGAACGTTGATATAGCGGATTTCGGATAATCCAGTCGTTTGGTTTTATCCACGTTCGTCCGAGCAGATCCGCATCGTGATCAATGACACCATTACCATCTCCATCAGGATTCCCACTAAAAAAGGCAACTTCAACTTCAACATCAGAAAGTCCTAATACATCAAGCAATTCGCTATCAGGAATATCAGCATTTTGCGAATTCACGGTACCTGCCACTTCAATATCAGCAGACAAATACTGCTCATGGGAGGCATTTTCCGACACATCCAAAGTATATCTAATCTGTTCATTTAATGTTCCACGTTTTGATACTACGGAAAGATTAGGATGTGTATATGGATAGAATCTGTAATAATCGGAAAGGACAACAAATCCATCCGTATCCGTGACCTCAATATCGTATCTAAAGGCGGAACCATCAGTCGGAGCAGGTAAAGGTTCAGGTACCTTCCACCACCTGGCTGTAGGTTTTTGAGGGGATGCTGATTCCAGGGTGATTTCAGATGGAATAAGCGAAACCTTTTCTCTGATACCTGTGCCCGGATGTCGCCATTCTAAGACAACAGAAACCGCTTCCTTCTTATCATCAGAAACATGTACCGATATTTCAATCATGTCCTTACCAGCGGGTGTAGTAATCACTTCAGGTTTGATATCAAGTATTTTGGGGACACCCACAGTAAAACCATCCCCACCAACAGCGATCTCCGTGGTATTTTCAGCATAATACTCCAAATGCGCATCTCCTGTTGAAATGTTTTCTGGTACTTCTATCTCCACTACAGGATAATTACCCCGGTTTACAGAGAGTGTCTTCGTAACAATAACATCACCAGTGTAATACTCTTGTGGGTTACCATTTTTGTCTACACCAACCGCCTGTTTACCGGGAAAAACCGCTTTGACAGTGAGTGCGCCATCAAAATTGGTATTTCGTGTGAAAATCTTCCGTTTTTCAGCAGCATCGTAACGCGCATTCTGTACGAATCCAGCAGAAATCTTTAGGGTATCACCCGGTTTTACTGTCTTCGTCTCAATTGCTGGCAGGATTTCATAATCCGCCATGGCGATCTGCATAGCGGGGTCACCAAAGAGCGTGTAAGCCAGCATCACATCAAGTTGTCCTGTGCCTTCTGTCAAGAGGAGTTCCAGCTTAGAATCAAAACTAAGGGGGCCGAGTTGTCGGATATTGCGTTGGAACAACATATCAAAAATAATTCGATTGAGTGCCTCATTCCCAAACCCGTAAGTGAGCCGTGTCGCACTGAGCATCGCGATGATTCCCCCTCTCTCTTTACGAAGCAGTTTTTCCGCCATACTTGGCTGCCCAGGAGAATCAAAATAACCGTTATAACAACTCAATACAAGCATAAAGGGAAGGTGTGTCGTTTCTTTAACCTTGTCAACTGCATTATTATCAAAAATAGATTCGTGTGCCCACACAATTCTTCCACCGTGTCCTGCATATTGGGCAATTACCGCTCCTTCACCTAAAGCGTTAATAATCCTATCTTTTGCGATGTGTCGTGGAAGGGTGTCATCAAATTGTTCCGGGTTTGCTTGAACTTCGTCAATGACATCTTCAAGATAGATTTCTACTGTTTCATAACCCAGACGTGTATGGTCTTTGGCAATTTCATTGAGACTCTGTTTAAAGATATGGTCCCCGATGTTGCTCACTTCATCATCCGCAACAGATATAACCCTTCTACGCCATGCACCGTTAGGCGTTTTCGATTCGTAATTGATGATTTTATCAACAACCGCATCTGCTTCCGCTTCATTTTCAACAGTCAACCTACCGACATAAAAATCAACGAATTCATCATAGCCTGAAACTGTAGCGAACCAGTGGTCCGTTGAAGTCCGACCAAATGAATCTGTTGTAATATAATGTGTGGGTATATATCCCACAAGTTCCGGAGGTTCAGGATAAAGTTCTTTATCAATTCCACGAAAATCGTAAGTCCCATCACCGAAGATGACAAGATATGAGAGAGCGGGTGATGTCCAATTCTGATACGCGTACGTTAAAAAACGTTTTATCCAAAGTGGATGTACGGTGCCATCACCGAATATGTTATACACATCGTTGACATCAACAACTTTGGTTCGGTATCCACCACCACCTATGCTTGAACGCCAGTTTGCCAATCTTTCAGCTGCATCTTTATATCTCGGATGTGCTAAAACAAGATAATCCACACCGTTCAAAGCACTTTTCAAATCACTCGGTGGAACAGTTTCAATCCGAACCGGTGTCAACATCGCTGCCTTTGATACAGCAATAAATTCCGTTGTCCGAGTATCTGGTATTTGAAAGGTTGCTGAGTATGTGCTACTCGGGACTGCCCGAAGATCACCAGTATTTAATGCTTTGAGTCTGTCACGCATGACATCATCTATGGCATGCTGCGTAACTTGAACGCCTTGAAGTTTTGCTGTAAGTGTGTTTCCATCTGTTTCAAATACAGATATATACGGATCAAGAAATCCATCAATACGAAATTGATGAAGAACACTTTGTTTTTCACTGTCTTTTTCCATGATAGGCGTGCTAAAACGGAGTTTATCATTCACAGCTAAAAAAAGCCGTGTATAGTAAACCCAAAATCGGTTGAGATAAATGTGGTAGGGATAACGGGTTGTATCTTCTTCAAAGGTATCATCAACACGTGTTAGAGAAAGAACATTCATTTCACCTTGTGATGCGTCCTTAAGGTTATTCCAGGCATGAAGATGCTTAGTTAGAGTCACTTGTGCTTGTTGTTCCCAACTTGCAAGGTCAATCTTTATACCATTAACCGCTGCCAAGATTCGGTGCGATACGGGGGTTCCACCCTGTAACACGACATGTATCTGTGGTGTATCAAAACTTTTGGCGATGTCATAGAGTGGGAAATTCAATCGCATTTCACCAATCTCACTTGCATTTTTTATTCCGTCCCAGTACCAAAAGTCTAATGCGTCAAACCACTTATGTTTATCGCCTTCTGAAGCATCTTCTGGATGTACGAACTCAAGGTTGTTGCTGAGATGATCCTCCTCAAAAACAACGCGCGACCGAAAAGTTGGCACTTGCACCGCGGTTGTATCACTTGGACTCGCTTCCATTTGTGACACACGTGCCGAATGTTGACCATTCGCAGCAAGAGTCAACCAATAGATGTTCCACAATGTATACGCGTTTTTTTCATAAGGACTTACTAGATCAGTTGAACTGTGTGCTAAGAAAAAGATTGTATCTTCCGCGTCAAAACTTCCATCCACTGCCCCACTGACGTATATTGGTATTTCTCGATCTCCGTGTTTTATGCGGAGTTTGCGAGGATCAACCCCAATCAAGTCCACTCCCCAATCCGCGCGCAAAGACTCAGCTGTAACTTTATAGATACCTGTCTCATCAACGAAGAGCTTATAACGGGTCTGAAGTGATTCGTCTGTCAGGCCCAGGGCCGCGGGAGCTGCAGGAAGTGCCCCCATTCGGTGACCAAAAATCTGAGAAACATTAGAATGAACATTGAATAACTTACCGTATTCTGAATAGTTTAGAATATGTTGGGCAAAAGTCTGTTCAAAAAAGGAAGAAGATTGCTTTATGTCTGTTGATAAAGCGTTAAATGTACCACCTGCTCTATGAACACTTAACTGCGTTTTAAAGGGGATAGTAACAGTGAGATTACTATAAGACCGAAGTACACGGGTTTTAAGATTATACTGCACCGGATGTAACGCTAAACTGATGACGCGTTGCGAACGGATGTATCCATCCATCTCTATTCGGGCAAGCACAGATGGATATAGTGGAGTTTCAACATTTGAGGATTTTTCTTTATTATTTACAAGAAGTCTTACACCATTTTGGATTTTTGAGGGACCTGCAGTAACAGAGATCGCCAGGTCATTCAGTTTTACATCGGGTGGTACAGCCAAAAGCACACGCGTAACCGGTAATCTTGGACAACCTGGTTCCTGAAGCCAATCGCATTCTGCATATCGCACTGTGTCGTATACGATATACTGTTCAGCACCTATTGTTGTAGCATCGGGTGTAACTTGTGTAACCTGCAGTTGTGGAAGCTTAAAATTAACAGTAATCCCATCCGCAGAAGTCACTTGGGTGAGAAAACCCTTTTGATATGCTGAATTATTGGCAACTGCAGTAAAACTAAAGATAGAAAATATTAATGCTGAAATAAGGCTGCCAGTGGACATAACACGCACTGACATTTTGGGAGAGGGTATCAAATGACGCACTATGACATATAGGAATGTAAAAATATTAGGCATACGCGAACCTATTGAATCATCATTTCAAATTTGCAATTGTGAATATTACCAAATTCTGAACTGCTGTAATTGTTAGAACTCTCATATTTATGAATTGTTTGAAAGGGGTTGTCAGGATGTAGGCAGCATCTTACGCGCTATTCGGCAACTCAATATCCGACAATGTTGTTGCATTGAGTGCCTGCTCAAAAAGTATATCAAGCAATCTAACGTCCTCAATCTCACTTATCTCATTGACAACTGATTGAGGAACATCAGTAAATTGATGCCACAACAATTTAAGTACCGCTGCTTGTTTTGCTCGGATCACACCCTGTTTTATGCCCTGTTCAATGCCCTGTTTAATACCTTGTTGTATAAGTGCTTCTGCGCCTGTCATGATGATATTTTTAATCCTCTAAATTAGACAATCCCTTAATGTTTCTCCGGTAACTCAATATCCGACAATGTTGAGGCATTGAGTATCTGCTCAAAAAGTATATCAAGAAACTTCATATCCTCAATCTCATTTATTTCATCAACTATGGACTGAGGAACATCAGCAAAGTGATGCCGTAACAACTTAAACACCGCTGCCTGCTTTTCTTGGATCACACCCTGTTGTATAAGTGCTTCTGCGCCTGTCATAATAATGTTTTCTACCTCCTTGTCTTGTGTATGTGTTCGTAAAAGTTGTATCAGTTCTTCTTGTTCATCATCTGGTCTGCGAAAAATCACGAGAGAATACAGATATAAAATCGCTTGTCTGTATTGCACTGTCTGCTCAGAGGGTAATGTATCCAAATGTGAGAGAGTTTCACGCATCGCTTCATGTATAGATGTTTTGTCTGCATGCTCCTGCTGCAACACTGTAAGTAACCAACCAAATGGATGTCCTGTTTTCGTCAATTCATCAATTTCAGCATCCTTCACACCAAGAAATAAAGTGTCAAACGACGGCACAAACCGCGATAACGCATCAGGTACATCCATGACGGCAGTAAGTGTCAAAGGTATCTGCCACCGTTGTTCTCCAGTGTAATAGACAATTGACAGGATCGGACGCAGTCGCCACTGGTTTTTGGGTAACTTCGCTTCCTCCATTTCACGCCACTGTCCATCCCAGATTTGGCACATATAGTATAACAATCGAAATCCCATCATCGGGTCCACCGATGATTGATGTTCTATTAGGATATAGATCGTCAGGTCCTCTACTTCAGATGCATTGCGAAATGGAACGCTAAACACCATATCAGATACGACATCACGTAACCTATCGTCAACAAAACTCCTATTCAGTTCCTTCAATTGGTCAAAGTCAAGGTAATCCACCAATTCTTGTGCAACGATCTCAACTAAACCCCGAACATTCTCTTTTACCTTGAACAACCACCTTGCACTCTTATCAGGATAATGTCCAATACGAGGATCAAATAAATCACGGATCTCTTTTGCAACGCTTGTCTCTGTTTCTGTATGCAGCATCCAACCTCCTTGCTTACACTATACTTAAAATAACATAATTCAAAGGTGAATGTCAATGATATATAGGTAAAGAATTAGCGTTAACCAGCAGCAAAACACAACCAAATATATTTTGACAGACATAACTCTAAACCGTCAAAATAATCTTCCCAAAATTACGATTTGCTTCCATATACGCGTGTGCTTCACGAACTTGTGATAAAGAAAACACCTTATCAATCACAGGATGGATCGTTCCTGCTTTTAACGCTGGCATCCAACGTTCTGAAAATCGCTGCGTGATAGCAATTTTTTCATCAAGGGATTGAGAACGCATGACAGACCCAATAATATGTAGCCGTTTACGCATCAATGTCCCTAAATCTATCTCTGCTGTTGAACCACCCATCAATCCAACCTGTAACAAACGTCCTTTCGTTTTAAGTATTTGCAAATTGCTTGCAAGATAGGAAGAACCGATAAAATCCAACACGACATCTACACCTTCTCCATCTGTCAACCGTCCAATTTCATCAACAAAATCCAAATTCTTATAGTTAATACCTGCTATCGCCCCCAATGCTTTGCAACCCTGAATTTTCTCGGTTGTGCCTGCGGTTACAAAAACGCTCGCACCAGCATGATTCGCAATCTGGATCCCCGCAGTCCCGACCCCACTTCCCCCCGCGTGAATCAGTATAGACTCATCTGCTGAAAGACATCCTAATGTAAAAACATTTTCATTTGCTGTAAAAAAGACTTCAGGAACAGCAGCAGCCTCTTCAAAACTCCAACCATCCGGTATCAACATCGCCATTCTGTAGTCAATGACTGCTTTTTCCGCATAGCCACCACCGCCGATAAGTCCAAAAACCCTATCACCCTCATTAAATCCAGCAGGTGCTTTCCCAAAACCTGATACTGTGCCAGCAATTTCTAAACCGAGTATGTCAGATTCGCCAGGAGGTGGCGGATAGCCACCCCGTCGTTGAATGAGGTCCAAGCGGTTTAGAGCAGTCGCCTTGACATCTACCAAGAGTTGTGTATCCGTGGGTTGAGGTGGAAACACTTCACCTAATTGCAGAACTTCTGGTCCTCCATCGCCTTTTCTGATAATTGCTTTCATCTTATTGTTAGTTGTCCCCTATTTCTGTTTTCTTCAATATATATCTTCTACTTCTGATAAATTCTGTGTGCAATTACAACTTTTCGTGATAAACAACGTCTAACTTAATGATTGGCAAATACAATAAATATCCCAGGAGGACATAATGTCAAAAGAAACACAACAGCAAGACTTATCCCGCCATTTCAATCCAGTAAAAGCAAAATTATCCTATATGGACGAATGTTTTGGACAGTTACGAAACGGTCTTCCCGCGAATAAAGAAGATTATATTGCAGCTGATAGGTTAACGCATTCTTATGTCAAAAGCTGCTTCCTGATGATTGTACAACGGACAGTAGATATAAATAATGCCATCATAGAATTTAGTGGAAAGACCCCACCGTATCAGAAACACCAGGGCTTTCGTGTTATTAAAGAAAATGGTGCAATTGATGCTGACACACTAAAGTTCTTTGAACATGCATTAAGTTGTTACCAAAAAATTGCTAATCCGTATGAAGGTCTCTCGCCGCCTGAACTTTATGATGTGTCCTCCGAACTCCTGAAGCACGGTAAAGCGTACACCCATCAGATAAAAGCATTCTTTCAAGATACCGATCCAACGGCAGAACTTGAAGGGAATTAGAGCCCTCTCCATAAAACAAGGCGGGCTAAAGTTATAACTTCAGTCCGCCTTATACTTTGCTGCGGCATTTACAGTAAAGTAATTCTAACCCAAGTTGCTACCCATTATTTGTTGGAGGGGTTTCTAACCCCGATTGATAACAAAAAACAGAAAAACAACGAATGCTGATGCGAATTATCATTAATCGGGGTTAGAAACCCCTCCAACAAGAGTGTTTTGAAGTAGGTAGCAACTTAGGTTAATTCTAATCAAACTTTATTCTCCCCCCTGAACCTATCAGTACAAGATCCGGTTTGAGTAAGACCTTCTCTTCAGGTTCTTCATTCAATCCAGTTGGAAAAAACTTATAAGCAATTCGTTTCGGCAAGTGGAGACCTAAGTCAGCTATCATCTCCTCTGAAGTCTTAAAAATGATTTGCCCACTACTATCGGTTGGATAGGCAAACCAATACTTCAGCGTCAAGCGAATCTCATTGTTATAAAGCACATTTCCTGACGAAACATCAATTGCCTTAATTCGCACTTCGCCAGTTGCTCTTTGCCGAGTCCGAATGTAAGCCGACGTTCCCCCTCTACCGGGATTCTGGCCCTGACGCTTCAAATGTTCATTGTAATCCCGACTTTCAATTCTCGGTTCCGAAACCATACCCGTGATGATTATGTCCGCATTCAGAGCTTGACCTACTTTTGCAGCGAATGCTGGAGAAGCGTATACCTCATCCAAGGTAATTCCGAGTTCATCAATTTTCTCTCCTACAGGGCGCACCTTGTCTGACTTGTCATATTTCCATTCAATATCTTTTAGTGCAAGTTCTAAATTACCTGCCAAATTGCTGCTAATTCGCCTGCCAAGGTTCTTTATTTCATCAACTTCAGTGGTAAAAGGGGTAACTATAATTCGTTTCGCATCACTCAAATCTGGCGGTGTGTCAATATTAATCTCACCGCCACCAAAGCATCCAGCGATTGAAACAAGGAAAAGGGGTATCAGTAGAAAACTAAAAAAACGCATAATATTGATATGCCTCCTTGATTAGACTTTAATTATCCTTTATTACATCTTGCGTCGGTAAGGGTTTGCAGGTGCGTTGACCGTGTGCTAATACCATTTCTTTTAAATTTTCTCTCATTACCGGCTGTTAGGAATGAACGGAGAACAGAAACCCAAACTGGAAGTTTATGTTTCAATAAAGAGACATTATCAATTAGAAATGGTATTCGTTCAGCACAACCCACCTATTTCACAAAGTTTAGCATAAATAACAATTTTAAGTCAATATTTTTCATAAACCACATTCATAAACATGCAGATATCCATTTTTAACTTCTGTCTTTTTGTTTGAGGATTAAGCAACCGCTAAAGCTCGCACCTCTCCGAATTCATGTGCTAACTTCTCCCAAGATCCGCCATTGTCTTCACTCAAGAAAAGTTGTCCACTCACGCTACAGGCAATTATCAATCCGTTAACACGTGGATTATAACCGAAGGTCCAAATCGTGCTATTTGCAGTCATTCCAATATCAGAACGATCCCAACGAATTGTCGACGCATCTTGCACGTTATATGTATCCCGTATATAGAAGATACCGCCTTGGTCACCAGGAGGCCCATTCCCTGCTCCGATAAAGACTTTAGCATTGTCTCCGTTGAGATAGAATGCAGCACGAGTATAAGGCCACGGGAAATGTTCACGGACCTGCAACGGTGTCCAATTACGCATATTTGTGGTAATACACACATCGTTATTTGTCGCAGCAACAAGTGTTTTTTGCTCACCTGGAACTACTGTCAGACCATGAATGTCCAAGCTGCTTAACCCATCACTTCTTTCATCCCACGTTTTTCCACCGTCAGTGCTGAGACGCATCCCGTCAATTTCAATACCCGCATAAACAGTGTCATAGTCTTCTGGGTCTATAATAATCGTAGTCACGCGTGGGATAATAGGAATCCCCTCACATTCTTGTGCAAGTTCCGCATCAAGTTGTGCCCACGTCTCACCACCGTCTGTCGTTTTGAAAAAAGCAGACGGACAAGTACCAGCATAAAGCGTATCAGGTTCAGTCGGATGAATAGCGAGCGACCACACTTCTCGACTGTCCATATCGCTTGGCATGTGTTCCCAAGAATTGCCACCATCTGTCGTTTTAACAACCCCTTTTTCAGTTCCTGCATATAGGACATTTGAATCTGTTGGATGTACAACAATTGCGCGCACGTCCGCTTCTGGAAAAACGCCGTTACTTGCGCGCCGCCAAGTTTTACCTGTGTCAATGCTCCGCCAAATACTCTGTCCAATTGTTCCTGCATATAGTGTGTTCGGCATAAATACCTCCTTATTTATAGCAATCAGTTCTAAAAACTAATCTTTTAAAGCTCCTTCGTCAATAATAGTGTCACCGCGTTTGACAACCCATTCTACCGATTCTACTTCAACCTCAGGTTTAAGATGAAAAACATAACGATAGATCAGTCGGTCTTTTTGTTCAATATGCGCCATCGGTTCAGCATCAAACAGCATGCGGTTCTGGTACCTAACTGTTGCAGTAAGTGAATGGATACCAGATGCTTCAGTTGGCACAGCAATAATTTCCCAATAATTCGGATGGATCGGATTCGGCAATACATGTGTGGTGTAGGTCCCTAAGTTCCCCTCATACGCATTATAGTTATAGGTTACATATTGTTGCACAAAACTTCTACTTTCTACTTGCAGACTTGGTATCAGCAGTACACGTTGAATAGCAGTCCCAAAAGTGGGTATATCTAACGATGCAGTACCATCGGTCGTCTTTAGTCGCAGCGATTCAACAAGCACTTCACCTGTGTTTTGTAGAAACGCAACTTTGATATCAATAGGTGTATTCCGTTGGGTTGAATAACTAAGATTTAAACCTGCTTGCCCTGCAGTTGCAGCCTTATATTCAATCGCGTGCGCGCTAAAATTAGCAAGCGTCTTGTTTCTGCCGTTTACTGGATAGGCGCGATGTGTGAATATCGGTTGAATCACCGGACGCAAACTGTGATACTGAAAAGTGTTTTCTACAACCCCAAGCAGCCTCCATGTAGTAAGATAATTCGCCACTTTCCAATCTGCAAAAATATTCGCAAATGTGTTCGGTTTTCCCTGCGCCGCCAACGTATCTGTTATACCCGTAATACCATCCTTGGGATTTTGGACAAGTGCTGCAAGCGTTGAAGTTCCACCGTAATGATCATGAAGATACATCATAAAAAAGAAGGCAGCCCCATAGTGTGATAGTAAATGCGTATCCCCCATCTGCGTCCAGTCTGTCAATGAGATATGTGGTGTTTTTTGAAAAGCTTGAATATGTTGGTAAAGGTCATAACCGCAATGAAACGCAGCATATTCAGCACATCCTTCGTCTACCCATATTTCCTCCTTAGGCGAATACTTATAATTGATAAGGTGTTGAAGTTCATGGGCAATAACCGCTTCTACCGTACCTGCATTTGTAGGATAGTTTTTTGAGTTAATATAGAGAATGTCCGCTTCGTTACTATGTAGAGGTCCCAATGTAGGATGGTGAAGTACACCACTATGTTGATCAACCGGCATAAAATATCCTGCAGTACCTTGACTGGCACTTCTATCACGGATGTTGAGAAAAAGCAGGATAACTTTTTCGTTACCATCAACATCTGGTGGTGGACCGAAGTCTTCGGATAAGATGTCATATATTCCACGTCGTGGGTCAGCTGGTGTTGCTGTATCAAATGCTCTTTGGATAGTTTGCAATGTGTGTGCATTAACATGTTCTTGCCACACCGCATCTTCAACAAAAATATAACAGTGGGTACCACTTGCACGCAGTGTTGCATTGATTGTATACTGCTGTTTTTGCGCGAAGTCAATTGCAAAAAATGGACGTTGGAATCCAATAGAAAGGGTTGGAGCTGCCGGGATTGTTGGTGCTGATGCTGAAACGGATGGGAGTTGCGGTACTATGTCATGTTTTAGGTGAGGTGTCCCACAACGGAACGCCTCACTTATTGGAACTAATGGAGTTAGCGTTAGAAAGAGGAATGTGATGATGGTATATCGCATCTTTCATGACTTTTCTTGGTTGAAGATGAAACAATGGCAACACTTGTCAAACCTAAAATGACATAATTGTGTTCCCTGAAACTATTGCTTGAGGCGTTCCTGCAATTCACTGTTATCAGGTTCAATTGTGAGTGCTTGTTGCCAGATACGGTTCGCTTTATCAGGTTCACCATTCTTGTGGTATGCATCCCCAAGATGCATCAGCACTTCTACACTATTTGGCATCTGTTGATTCGCGCTTTCTAAAGTAGTGATAGATTCAGCTATACGTCCCTGTTTAAAAAACACCCATCCAAGGCTATCAAGATATGCCCCATTTTTAGGAAATTTTTGGAGGGCACGCTTAATTAATGCTTCAGCCTCATCAAGATTGACTCCACGTTCCGCATAGAGATAGCCAAGCGCATTAAGTGCATCTGCATGTGTTGGTTCAAAAGAAAGCACTTTACGGAAAGTCTTTTCTGCTTTCTCAAATTCATCCATCGTCTGATAAACTGCTCCGAGCAAGTATGTCGCATTCACATGAGTAGAATCGTTTTCAAGAACTTGCAAAAATAACTCTTCGGCTTTCTCAAGGTCTTCAAAAAGGAAATAGACATTTGCTAAGGCAAACTGTGCATCAACTAATATCTTATTGTATACGTTGCGACGCCGTTGGTTTTCTGTACGATTAATAATTTCTGACGAAAAGAAGATTGCGCGTCCGAGATACTTTTCTGCATCTTGAATGAGTTTTTCTTTATCAATGCCTTCGCTTGCTGAATTTTCATTTTCTGATACAACTGCACGCTGCGCCATTTCTTGCAATACCAAACCTAACGCCAAATTAGACCTAACGTCCTGCGGTTCTACACTAAGAATCTGTTGATATGTTTGCTGCGCCTCTTCCAATACTCCATTCGTCAAATAGAGGTACCCTAAAGATTTTAGTACCCTCATATCATCTGGATTGATTTTAATGACGCGCTTATACGCATCAATTGCCTCTTGGGGTTTTTCTAAACGCTGATAAAGATCACCAAGACGACTATGAAAAGTAGGTTCAAAAGGCATAACACGTGTGAGGGCTTTGAAAGATGTTTCCGCAATATCTAACTCCCCGTGTTGGTATGCCAAATTCGCCAGCATGTGGTGTGCCATGATATGTCCAGAGTCTAATTCAACCACTTTTTTTAGCGTTTCCAACACTTCTTCACCTGGTCTTTGCCCCGCATGTGTAGCACGGTCTGCCAATATTTGCGCAAGCTGCCACGTTGCCTGAACATGCAAAAGATTTAATTTGAGAGCTTGCCGGGTATCCTTCTCAGCTCCCCGAACATCCTGCATCACGTAGCGAAGCCTACCACGTTTATACCAAACAAAAGCAGAGTCTGCAGCTTGAATTACCAACTCGTCATATATACGCTTAGCGTTAGAAATATCTTTATTAAAAGCCTGAGAATAGACTGCATGCATGAGTTGTGTGTAAACCTGCTTTGACTTTTTAGACGCGTCCGTTAATGGGACATATTCTTGAGCCTCAACAGCACTTTCTTCTTGTGCATCTGCTACCGTCGTTATTGCAAACAGGCACAATGTCGTAATCAAGATTATAGATATCCATATACTTCTTTTCATTATCTTTCTCCTTTGTCAAGCGTCATTTAACCTTCTCAAGTTTAATTAGAATCGGTTTCAGAGATTTTTCCTACATCAACAAGCGTCTCGTCATCTTGTAAAGTCATAAGCCGCACACCTTGTGTAGTACGCCCAATCTGGCGTATATCACTAACAGCCATGCGCGTTATATAACCTGTAGAACTGATCAAAACAAGTTCGTCTGTATTTGAAACTAATTTTGCAGATACTACTGCACCGTTCCGTGTTGAACGTTTAATAGCTGTCAATCCTACACCACTACGCCTTTGTGAACGATAAGCTGATAAACCTGTACGTTTACCATAACCGTTTTCTGTAACAATGAGAAGCGAATCGTTTTCATCTGCGGAACAGACCATATCAACAACAAAATCTTCTTCAGCAAGGCGGATACCACGAACACCACGCGCGGGTCTGCCCATACTTCGCACATCCGATTCACTAAAGCGGATAGAATTCCCATTATGACTTACCAATATAACATCGTAGCACCCATCGGTCAGCTGCGCCCCAATTAAGAGATCGTCCGAATCCAAATTAATCGCTATAATTCCACTTGTCATACGGTTTCGGAATTCACTCAAGGAAGTCTTTTTGACAATCCCGCATTTCGTTGCCATCATAATATACCGGTCTTCATTAAACTCTCGAATAGGAAGAAATGCAGTGATCGTTTCCGTTTCACTCAGTTTTAACAGATTTACGACAGCTCGTCCCGAAGCTTGACGTGAGCCCTCCGGTATCTCGAAAACTTTTAACACAAAACATTTTCCTAAACTCGTAAAGAATAGTAGAGATTGATGTGCAGTTGCTATTATCAGCTGCTCCAAAAAGTCACCATCTTTCGGGTTACCGCCTTTGATGCCAACACCACCACGATTTTGCCTACGATATGTATCTATCGGAATACGTTTGATATAGCCAGAATGTGTAAGTGTAACAACCATCTCCTCATCTGCAATAAGGTCCTCCATTTCAAAACTCTTCATTTCCGAGACTATTTGCGTACGGCGGTCATCTCCATGCTCCTCTTTCAATCCTTCTAATTCGGTTCGGATGAGGTCGGTAACAAGGTCCTCACTTTCAAGAATAGCTTGCAGCTCCGCAATAGTTTCAAGCAACTTGGCATACTCGTCGTTAATCCGTTGCCGCTCTAATCCCGTCAACTGACGTAAAGTAAGTGATAACACTTCGCGGACCTGCGTATCAGAAAATTCGTATTGTGCCTGGAGTTGATCCATTGCTGCTTGCGGGGTCTCAGCATTTTGCACGATCTCAATCACTTCCTCTATATGCTCCAAAGCAATACGGTACCCCTCTAAAATATGGGCACGATGTTGACACCGTGCCAAATCATACTGCGTCCGTCTGCGGATAACGTCCCGACGATGCGCAAGGTAATGGTGCAAAATCTCAGGTAACGTTAATACCTTAGGCAACCCATCTACAAGGCAGAGAAGGTTCGCAGCGAAAAAATGCTGCATCTTTGTGTGTTTGTAAAGTTGATTTAAGATAACTTGCGGCACTTCCCCACGCTTAAGTTCAATCACAATACGAATCTCCTCATCAGATTCGTCTCTAATATCCGAAATACCAGTAATCGTTTTACTAATATTGACTTGATCAACCATCTGTTGAAGCAACAGGTTTTTCTTAATCTGATACGGAATTTCAGTAACTACAATCTGCTCTCGGTCTCCACGAGATTTATCACGAGTAATAGGCTCAATTTCCACTCTTGCACGCATCGTCATACTACCTTTGCCGGTAGTATACATATCTTTGATACCTTTTCTCCCAACGATTATTCCAGCAGTGGGAAAATCTGGCCCGGGCATGAATTCAATCAAATCATCAACCGACGCTTCCGGAAAATCAAGTATATGCAGCAGTGCGTCAATAACCTCGTTAAGGTTATGGGGTGGAATCTTCGTTGAATAACCGATACCGATACCATCTGTACCGTTTACAAGCAGGTTCGGCAGAAGGCCAGGCAGAACAGTCGGTTCTTCTAACGACTCCTTATAATTAGGTTGGAAGTCAACTGTATCCTTATCAATATCCCGCAGCAATGTTTCAGCAATCTTTGAAAGGCGACACTCCGTGTAACGCATTGCCCCCGCAGGATCATCATCAATAGAACCAAAATTACCTTGTCCATCAATTAAGGGGTAACGTGTACTGAACTCCTGTGCAAGCCCGACAAGCGTGCCATAAATCGGGCCATCACCGTGCGGATGAAAGTTCTTCATAACCTCACCAACAACAGCAGCACATTTATCATAAGGACGACCACTTGTGAGATTAATCTCACCCATAGCATAGATGATGCGGCGTGCACTTGGTTTCAAGCCATCCCGCACATCCGGAATTGCCCTATTCGTATTGACACTCATCGCATAAGTGAGATACGAGGTCTGTAGCTCAGTTTCTATTGATCGCCTAACGATGTTTTCTTCTTGCATCTGTTTCTCTTTTATTTACCATATTATATAATAGACTTTATCTGCCTCTATTATAACACAGAAATAGCAGGATGTAAACTATATTTTTTATAAAATTTTTGTTGACAAATTTATTAACTTTTTTGTTGACAAATTTATTAACTTTATTGTACCATACATACAGCACAAAATACTAAAGGAGAACAGAGTTATGAAAGAAAGACATTCAAAACTTCACAGTGTCGCCTTTACCCCCTCAGAGTTCGAAAAAATAAAGAAAGTTGCATCAGAGTTCAACGTCTCTTTTGCAGATGTCGTGCGTGAATGCATTAAACGCGAACTGCCACGACTCATTGACCGAGAAAAGAAAAGAATACAAGCACAAAAAAATAAAGATAAATAGAGATTATGACTATGTTTAGTCTATCAGAAAATTTAGGAGATAACCGATGAAAACAATTCTCACCCTCTCAATACTTTTATGTATCATTGCACACTCGGCACATTCCGAACCATCACAGAACAGTGTTGAAACAGACATTGCAGTCATAAAAACCGAAATCAAGAACATAAAGGAAAGCATGAATACCAGTTTTGCTAATGTTCAAAAGAACTTTGCTAATGTTCAAAAGAACTTTGATTCTATCCAAAAAAACTTTGACAGACAAAACAACATTATTATTGCCTGTATCGGAATCCCAATGGTGATCCTTACCATCGGCGCAACAATATGGGGAATATTAGCACACAGAAAAAGTAGAAAAGAGGACACACTCCAAAATCAGATAGAAACACTCACGCAGGAAATAGAAACACTAAAACAACAACGAATTGTTAGTTAATATTCTTTCGTATTGTATTCCTGCTTTGTCACGAAAATATAATTATGCACCATAAACATCAAGTTCAACTTGGGCACCATAACGTTCTATAAACGCACGGCGAGGTTCTACTGTATCTCCACCCATAAGTAATGTGAACATCCTATCAGCCTGAACAGCATCCTCCATAGTTACCTGAATTAACAAACGGGCATCTATCTGCATCGTTGTCTCTTTTAATTGCTTCGTATTCATTTCGGCAAGCCCTTTGAAGCGCGTTAAAGTAATACCACTGTTAGCATTCGATGCAAGTATAGAAAGAAGTTCTCTAACTGTGTTAACAGTTTGTTTTTCATCCGATTTATTCACTACACTAAACAGGGCTGTCCCCTCCGATGCAGACACATCAAAATCTTCCAGTTGAATTCCAAGTTCCTTGATACATTCAATATGCGGTGAGAACTCGGCATGTATCGCGCCATTAGATGCTCTCCGGTGTTGTGGTATTGCCCCAATAGGTTCCTCAGATATAGTGCTTTCCTTCTCAGCATCAGTTTCATCCGAATCATCACCAGAACCATTCACATTTGTAACTTCATCGTTTCCGATAGGAAGATTAATTTGCGTTGGACCCTCTTCCTGTGGTGTGAGCATCTCCATCACCGTATCTATTGGATTTTCTTGTATAGCAAAAGGTTCAACGATATCCGATCCAGCTGCTTGTTGGTCATCTATCGGATTCCACAGATATGCTAAAATTTCTTGACGTGTATGATTTCCACGCACGCTTAATTCCGATAGACGTTTTTCAATAAATGACAGTGCTTTAACGCAGGCAATCGCTTCCTCTTCTGTATAAGGATTATCATACCGCTTATTCGTTATCTCTTGAGACCCTGCAGCTGATTCCAGCAAATATTCCTCTAACGCTTCTTCATCTTGGAGATACTGTGATTGCCGCCCGCGCCTAATTTGAAAAAGGGGTGGTTGTGCTATGTAGAGATGCCCTTCATGAATTAACTGCGGCATCTGACGAAAAAAGAAAGTCAACAGCAACGACCGAATATGCGCTCCATCAACATCCGCATCCGCCATAATAATTACTTTGCCATACCGTAACTTTTCCAATTCAAATTCATCTGAACCGATCCCAGTACCAAGAGCCGTGACAATGTCTACGATCTGCGCATTTTTCAAAATCTTGTCCAACCGCGCCTTATCAACATTAATGCCTTTCCCCTTTAAAGGAAGAACAGCTTGAAAATTACGATCACGCCCCTGTTTTGCCGGACCACCAGCAGAATCCCCCTCAACAAGAAATATCTCTGTTTTTTCCGCATCACGTTCAGAACAATCCGCAAGCTTTCCAGGCATCGACGCTGAGTCTAATACACCTTTCCTGCGAATAATGTCACGAGCATTACGGGCCGCTACCCTTGCTTGTGCAGCCTGTATACTTTTATTAATTATACGTTTTGCAAGTGCCGGTTGTTCCTCTAAACACATCTTCAGTTGTTGGTTCACAATGCTCATCACAATACCTTCTACTTCAGTATTGCCGAGTTTTGATTTGGTTTGCCCTTCAAACTGCGGTTCAGGGACTTTCACACTGATAACAGCCGTAATCCCTTCCCGGATATCCTCACCCGTGAGTGAAATTTTTACGTTTTTCAATAAGTCATTATCTTTGCTATAGGTATTGAAGGTCCGCGTTACAGCACTTTTGAAACCGGATTCATGAAACCCACCCTCTGTTGTACGAATATTGTTTGCATACGAGAAGATATATTCCTTATAGGGATCAGTATTAAACTGAATAGCAATTTCAACCTTGACATCATCTACCGTCCCTTCTAAGTAAATAGGCGTGTTGTGGAGAACCTCTTTATTCTCGTTTTGGAATTGCACAAAAGATGCAATACCACCCTCATAGTGATATACAGTTTCTGCTTCATTGTCCTGCCCACTCTCTGTTTTCCCTAATCTAAGGTCCTTGAATCGGATACGAACCCCTCGGTTGAGAAATGCAAGTTCACGGAGACGTTCTTGTAAAGCTCCAGCTTGAAATTCAAGCGTGTCAAAAATTTCATGATCCGGCATAAACGTTGTTTCTGTGCCCCCGTTTTTCGTCTTCCCAATTACCTCCACCTCTTTTGTCGGTATCCCGCGTTTATACTGCTGTTCATACAATTTACCATCCTGCGCAACTTGCACTCGAAGCCGCTCCGAAAGCGCATTCACACACGACGCGCCTACACCGTGTAAACCACCAGCGGTTTGGTAACCAACTTCTGCACGCCCTTTAAATTTTCCGCCAGCATGAAGAGTCGTCATCACAACCTGAAGGGCAGAAACACCGGTTTCGTGCTCTCCAACAGGAATACCACGCCCATCATCCGAAACAGTAACACTCTCATCTTCGTTCAATGTTATTCTGATCTCTGATCCGTACCCCGCACCAAACTCATCAATAGAGTTGTCAACAAGCTCCATTACAAGATGATGTAACCCCGCAGTCCCAGTACTCCCAACATACATACCAGGACGCAGACGAACAGCTTCCAACCCTTCTAATATCTCAATAGAAGACGCATTATAGTCATTTGGCATTATATATTATCCCTTTATAACTTATTGGTTTATTAATTATATCCAATCGGAAGTGTGAAAATGAAAAGATTTGGATGAACAGCATGGAAAGAATATATACGCTCGTTTTTTTTTTTTTTTAATATTGAGTTATAAATTTTTATTAATTCAATGATGTTTTTTACACCAAATAGTATTCAGTAAAAATCCCTAATCAAAATTCATGTTTTCTATATTTATTATAACACATTTTACCCTTTTTGGCAACTCTTTTTTTATCTATTTTGTGAAAATTATTACATTTTATCTTCAGAACTTTTTATTCGTATTTATTAACCTCTTTTATTTCATTGCACTGCGCAATAAAAAGTGTTTTTAAGGCATCCCTCAACTCTAAATCATTAACTATTGAAATAGCAACTTCAATCTGCTCTTGCATTTCAGGTGACACAGATTTAGCAAAACGATCAGGCAATTCCGAATCCAATTTAGATGTATCACCATTCACATTATTAGCAGCATTCATTTTGGTAACATTCGGATTTAAACGAAATTGAACATCAACCACCCTATTTTTCTTAGGAGAAACCCGACTCTTTAAACTCAGCTCCTCCAACTTGCTCTCAATTTTTGACAAAATCTCAGTCTTCATTAGAGACAATTCCTGAGCATAACTAGGATGTGCTACCTCAATATTCAAAACGCCACGCTTTAAAGAAACTGGATGAGTCTGTGCTGCAATAGTCTTACCAACAACGGATTCCCAAACATTAAAAACACGACCTTCCTGGATTTTATCAAACCAACCGCGTTCTCGCAACATCACTTCTACAACACCATCCACCTCAACTGACTTACGCTGTCCATGAAAACCTTTTACGCTTGACCGCATCACACTAACCTTCTTAAACCAAAAAAGTCTATTTCTAATGTAATTTTATTGAAACAAAACGTTTAAATTTAACTAACGATTACACCGTCTTCAACCATTACAAGTTGAATATCTGATAATTCATCTCCCATCACATCTTTGTCAGTTGCAGTAATAACAGTCTGTGCATCAACACCTTGTAGATACGCTAATAAATATGACCTTCTCTTAACATCTAACTCTGACAACACATCATCTAATAGAAAAAGGGGAGAGACACCGGTATCCTCACGAATATATTCCAACTCTGCAAGTTTTAGCGCAAGTGCTATCGTTCTACACTGTCCTTGAGAAGCATAGGTACGCGCAGTTTCACGCAAGACCGTTTCACTACCATCTAATGTTTCCAAAACCAACGTAAAGTCATCACGATGTGGACCGACTAACGTTACTCCACGCCGCAGTTCATCGCGCCGTACTTGTGTTAACGCATACTGAAAATGATCCGAAAGATCCGTAATATCCGAAAGCTCAGTGCCAGAATTACCAAGCCCTGGAAAATACTCTAATAAAAGTCGTTCCCGTCCACCTGTTAGCGATAATTGTGTCCTCTCTATAACACCACTCAGTTTCGCTAAAGCCACATATCTTGCACCAATTAATGCTACCCCTGATTCAAGTAAAAACTCATCCCAAACGGATATTTCGCCAACCGTCCCCTTTCCCAAACTCACCCTTTTCAATAACGCATTTCGCTGTTCCAAAATTCCACGATACCTTAGAAGCTCCTCCAGATAATCACGACTCAATTGTGACAACAACAAATCAAGCCACCGACGGCGAAACGACGGAGCACCTTTCACAAGATCCAAAGACTCAGGTGAAAATACAACAACATTGATCTGACCTATCCAGTCCGAACGCCTACGTTGTAACACGCCATCCGTTTTTAGACGGAATGCCCCTTGACGCGGTTTCACAACATCAAGCCTGACTAAAGAATCTGGTCGCTTTTCACTACGTAAATAACCTGTAACTGAAAAACCCTCAGATGTATGACGTATCAACTCATTCGCAGAAGTCGTACGATACGATTCACCCGTACAAAGAAAATAAAGTGATTCCAGAAGACTCGTCTTTCCCATCGCATTCCTACCAACAACTAATGTCACTGGTGAATGAAATGTTATGTCACATTCTTTATAGTTACGAAAACTTCTCATACACAAACGTTCTAAATACATCCAAACCTCATCATATCTTATCTGATCTCAACCATTTGCAAAATCACCAAATTATAGGGAAACTTTTGGAAACGAAATTTATCTGGAAGGAATTAAATATTATTCATAAAAAAATTATAATCTTATATATTAAACCTAAATGTATTTTCCAATAATTGTCCACATATCCTAATTGTATTTCTAATTAACGATTAAAATTTAAATTGTACTATAGTAGTAGTAGTAGGGGGTGTGCATAAGTGGATAACTGTTTTTAACCCTTATGGAGACTAACATGAGGGGTGTTGATAGTATGTGCATAAAAAATGAATTATTGACAATTGGTTAACGCAATTAACGAATGTAAGAGTTATCGACAAGTTATCGACAAGTTATCGACATAAATTTATAAGTTATCGACATAAATTGTGGATAACTTGTAAATTTAATAAATTTTACCTAATCACTTATTTGAGTTCACCCGTTAAAAACTCTATAAGATTTCTTGTTTCCTCGTTTTCAAGCTGCTTTTCAACCTGTGAACATGCATGTATTATCGTTGTATGATTTTGTCTATGAAACGCTTCAGCAATGTCTAATAGCGATAGCTGCGTCAGTTCTCTGCACAGATACATAGCAATTTGACGTGGGAAGGCAATAGCTTTTGTCCGTTTTGATGAAGTTAGATCATCGTCGTTTAACTGAAAATGATCTGTTACTATTTTCTGTATCGCTGCCGCAGTAACAACTTTTCTGCCTGATACGCGTCTAATGGGGGTAGAGGTGTCGTTGAGTATATTACGGACAAAATCAAGTGTTAGTTGTTCTTCTTGAATTGACGCACGGGCTTTAAGGCTTACCAATGTCCCTTCCAATTCACGAATATTGCTCGTCACCATTTCCGCAATATAACTCAGGACTTCGTTAGAAATATCCGCAAAACCTTGATCTTGACATTTTTGCTGTAAAATCGCAAGACGCAGCTCATAATTCGGTTTGTCAATTTCAGCAACCATACCCCATTCAAACCGAGAACTTAACCTTTCTTCAAGGTTTTCAAGCATTCTCGGTGAACGATCACTTGTCATTACGATTTGATACGATTTTAAGTACAAATCGTTGAAAGTGTTAAAGAACTCTTCTTGTGTACCTTCTTTGCGTTGTAAGAACTGAATATCATCAATCAACAATAAATCAGTTTCACGATATTTTGAACGAAAATCCTGTGCTGACTGCCGGTTAATAATAGATTCAATGTATTCATTCATAAACGTTTCAGACGTTACATAGATCACTTGCCGATCAGGTGTAATATCTTGGAAGTGATTACCTATCGCATGAAGAAGATGAGTCTTCCCCAGACCTACACCACCATAGATGAAAAGCGGATTATACTCACCACCCGGATTCTCAGAGGCAGAAAAAGCAGTCGCATGGCATATTCTATTGCTTTGCCCAACTTTGAAATTATCAAAAATATAGTTCGGATTCAATCCTGCATTATCAGAGTTGTTATTTTGTGGTGTAGGCTCGCCATTTCCAGACTCAGGAACTTTCGTAGCTGGTGTATCCACGAAAATTTCAAACGCACAAGCCGGGCTTATCCGATCAGATAACACGCGCTTAATAGAACTGAAAAACCTATTCTCAATTTCGTCACGAGTATAGTCCGACGGAACTGCAATTAAAAAGCAATCCTCGGTCAGCGAACGCGGGGTAACTTGCCTTAAATAAACATCACTAATTGCGGATTCGTCAAGTTCCGAAAGTAGTTCTGACCAAAACTTTTCAGGGGTATATCGCATGACAATTTCTTAACCTATTTGGATGCAAACTGAATGAAATATTCTAAAAATCAAATGAAAATATTTGCCTGTGACATGAACGTGAATTATAGCATTTGCAAATTTAATTCACAAGTTAATTTAAGGAAATTTTCAAGCAAAATACTCTCTCTGACCTTAATGTTTTTAAGGACTTATTCACAGAAATTAGTATTGTTGAAGGGGACGTTTTATCTATCTAACATTATTAGGGAAAAATTTGACAAATCAAAAAAAATAAGGTATCCTTACTATTTAACGTTAAGATTTAGAAAAGATTTCATAATAGTGCAAATCTCTATGAATATTAATGAGTTGCAACTATTAAGGCAAAATAGAGAGGATAACGTCATGAAGCGTACCTATCAACCACATCGACGTAAACGAAAAAACAAACTTGGATTTAGAAAACGAATGTCTACTCGGAACGGTAGAAAAACTATCGCACGCCGCAGAGCAAAGGGTAGAAAAATCCTCAGCGCATAGAAACGCAATACAAAACAATTTTAAAGATGCCCCGTACTTTTAATATACCTCGTTTTTACGAAAGTCCGATTATTTCTGCTGTTAAGGTATCACGGCGGAACATGGACGCACGCAAACGAGACCTATCTCCCTCCATATTAGACTTTGGGTCCGTTCGTTTTAAAATCGCTCGCCACTTCGGATTTTGCTACGGTGTGGAAAATGCTGTTGAGGTCGCATACCGCGCCCTTGAAGAGAACCCAGATAAACGAATTTTCCTACTCTCTGAGATCATTCACAACCCCCGCGTCAACGAAAATCTAAGACTCCACGGTGTACAATTTCTCTCTGATACCGAAGGGAATCCGTTGCTACCGTTTGACGTTTTAGTGCCTGATGATGTTGTCATCGTCCCAGCTTTCGGCACAACATTGGAAGTTGAAGCTGAACTCAACGCACACGGCGTTACGCTTTCGTCCTATAATACAACCTGCCCTTTCGTTGAAAAAGTGTGGAAACGTAGTCAAGAGATTGGCAAGCAAGATTATACAGTCGTTGTACACGGCAAACGCTATCATGAAGAGACACGCGCCACATTTTCACACGCACAAGCGGAAGCACCTGTAGTTGTCGTGCGCGACCTTGCGGAAGCGAAAGACCTCGCAAAAGTAATACGCGGTGAAGCAGATCCCGACTTTTTCTTTGAAAAATTTGCTGACAGATATACCGAAGGCTTCCATCCAGATACCCACCTAAAACGTATTGGTGTTGTCAACCAAACCACAATGCTCGCAACAGAGACACAAGCCATCGCCGATTTATTGCGACAGGCTATCATCGTACGCTACGGTGAAGATAATCTCATGGAACATTTTGCTGATACGAAGGATACGCTCTGCTACGCTACGAAAGAGAACCAAGACGCAACACTTGCACTTATTGCCGAAGGGGGTGATGTCGCAGTCGTCGTAGGTGGTTACAACTCGTCTAATACCAGTCACCTTGTAGAACTTTGTGAACACAAGCTACCAACATATTTTGTCCGAGATGCAGAAGAACTCCTCAGTCCAAAACGGATACGCCATCTGTCGCTTGAAACAAAAGAGGTTCACATCACAGAAAATTGGCTACCGACTGAACATCCCGATGGAACTCCGATTGACATTGTCTTAACTGCCGGTGCCTCCTGTCCAGATATCCTACTTGATGAGGTGTTGCGAAAAATCGTCGGCTGGTTTCCTAACACACGCTCAGAGGATGATGTCCTTGCACCGTATGCGTAAGCTTTGATGTTTGTAGGGCATTACACAAAAATGTAAAGGAGAATAATTATGTTCATTATGACTGAGGACTTAGAAATTATAAACTTCAATCAATACCAAAATTTGCATATAGAGGGGGAAGACCCTGGCGAAGGTAAACTTGTCTTAACGGCACAAGACGGCTCCAGACGCGTCATTGCCGAATTCGCAGACTTTCAGGATGCATATAACGTCTTTGCGGACATCTGCGATGCCATTGCAGAGGGGGAGACATATTATAATATAGAGACATAACAATGAACAAACTCTACTTTGGCGATAACCTTGAAATCCTACGTGAGGTGGAGGACGAACGCGTCCACCAAAATGTGAATGGTGCAGTTAAGAAACCACATTTACCGAGATTGAAGAAATTTTACCATTTCCGTAGGCGGGGAATGCCTAAATGGCATTCATACCGTTGATTTCGGGTAGAGCGAAGCGAAACCCGAAATGTATTGATTGTGGCTATCCTGTCGGGTTTCGTGCCTCTACCCGGGGAATGCCAATAAGGCATTCATACCGTTGATTTGGACCTACGGAAGAATGGAAAAAAATAATTGGAATTGGTATTACAATTTACTTGACAAACTACAAAAAATATCTTAAAATGTAAATTCAGATAAAATTACTCATATTTCAACTTTGTAGTAAATTTATGAAAAAAATAACAGCACCAACAACTAAGGTGATCTAATGAAACAGAAAAAATCAGATCTAATTCTAAACAAGTTAAGTAGTATAGAAGCTCAGGTACAAGAGAACGCAAGAGGAATACAA